>DATANR010000386.1:0-6187 GCA_036266155.1 Gemmataceae bacterium
TTGACAGTTGGTCCCATGAGCAGCCTGTCTCAATGCAGCGAATAACAGCTTTGGAGATAACTGGTTACGACTCGTTAACTGGACCGAAGTGCGCCAGTGGCAACTGTCAAATCGATCCCCGTCAGAATGCGACAGTCCCAATTTCTCGTTCTCATTTTTCGATGTATCCAATTACTCCAACGGCACATAGGTGACTTTTCCACAGGGAGAGATCGCCAACTACTGGGAGGGGTTGGCGACCTTAGTTGGCGATCTCTGAATTTCGAAATGAAACGAAATAGAGACACCTTCCCCAATTTGCCATTTCCGGGTATGTGCCACTCCGACTGATTCTGCGCCCGGTTCGGACCGGGCCGTGGGAGGTACGGCATGACGCGCGGACTGACGGCGTTGATCGCACTCGGCTTTTGGGTGTCATTGGCCCATGCCGACGAGATTCACAAGGACCCATTCTCGGGCAAGTCCACGCGCTTCGTGGCCGGCGAATCCAACGTAAAGGTTGAGGAGAAAGCGCACGACCTGTCCGCGGAGCGTTCGCGCTCATTGCCGACGTCCGAGCGCATCCGCGTCAATCTGGCGGCAGGCAAGAACGAATCAAACTTTGCCTATTACAATTACACGACACCAGTCGCGCCACTCACCGAAGACCTGTCGGCGGAACTCTGGGTCCATTCGAGCAAGCCGGGCGTCCAGCTTCTCGCGCGCGTCGTTTTTCCCAAGATCCGCAACCCGAAGCAACTCGACGAACCGCTCACGCGCATCGTCAAACTCGACGATTACAAGGCGCCCGCCGGCGGCTGGCAGAAGCTAATTCTCAAGCGTCCGGCCGATTTGCTGCAAGCACAAAAGCAAGCGCTGCGGCTCGAATTGAAGGGCGATCCGGACATTACGGATGCGTACATCGATCGACTCATCTTGAACCTGTACACCGGGCAGGGCGAAGTCGAAGTCTTTGTCGACAACCTTGAAATCGGTCCGGTGAAGCCGGCCATCGAGGCGCCGATGCCGCCGGTCGTTCCGCCGAAGAAGGGATCCGTCGCGGGCAAGGAGAAGGAACCGCCGATCCGCACCGACAAGGGCATCGTCGTCGATTTCAATCGCGGCGACCTCACCGTCGGCGGCCGCAAGGTGTTTCCGCGTTTCATTCGCTATAGCGGCACACCGATGCTCGCGCTCAAGGAAGCGGGCTTCAACGGGCTATCGATGCCCACGGACATTCCGCCGGAAGTGCTCGAAGACGCGATCGACAACTACCAGTTCTGGATCGTGCCGCATCTGCCGCCCGTGTCCGAAGCAAATCCGGAGAAACCAGCCAACCCCCTGGTCGTGCGTGACGCGGATGCTCTCATCCAGGCCATTCGCAAATTCCAATCGGGTGATGGCGTACTATTCTGGGACCTGGGCCCCGTGCGTTCGGAAGATTATCGCCGCGTTTCACGCACGGCGGAGGCGATTCGGACGGCGGATCCCCGGCGACCAATCGGCGCCGACGTCTGGGACGGCTTCGGTCGTTTCTCGATTCCGTTGCAAATGGTCGGCACGCATCGCGACCCGTTGCTGACCTCGCTCGATCTCGACAAGTACGGCCAGTGGTTGAATCAGCGGAAGAACTTGGCAACCGGTACGCGCTTCTACTGGACCTGGATTCAGACGCACATTCCCGACTGGCAGTTTCGGTTGCTCTATGACCGCCCGTCGCCCGACGGCAGCCCCGATCCCGTCGGCCCGCAGCCGGAGCAGATTCGTCTGCTGACTTATCTGGCCATCGCGAGCGGCTGCAAGGCGATCGGCTACTGGTCCGACAAATACCTGGCCGACGCGTATCAAGGTCGCGAACGGCTGCTTCAACTCGCGATCCTGAATCAAGAAATCGAGATGCTGGAGCCGATTCTGCTCAATCTTACCGGCGACGTACGCTGGGTCGGCTCGTCGAATCCGTTCGTGAAAGTGGCCGTCATGCGGACGAACGGCAAAGGCCTGCTCGCGATACCGATCTGGCTCGGCGGCGGCGCGCAATACGTGCCCCCGCAGGCCGCGGTGCAAGGACTGTCGTTCACGGTGCCGCAGGTGCCCGATGGCTCGGAGCCGTGGGAGGTCACGCCGGTCCGCGTGCAGTCGCTTCAGCCGAATCTGACGATGACGCCCGAAGGCGTGAAGATCACGCTGCCGGAGTTCGACCTCACGGCCGCCGTCGTGTTCACCACGGACACAGACCCCGAGGGGCTGCTCGCCACGTGGCAGAAGAAGACGCGTCAGGTCGGTCAGCTTGCGGCCGCCTGGGCTTGCGATTTGGCGGATGAGGAATTCGCCAAGGTGATGAAGACTCATGCCCGGCTCGAAGCGCTGTCGCCGCCGGTCGAGCAGGCGCCGCTGCTAATCCACGAGGCCGAACGGAAGCTCATGGAAGCCAAGCGCGGCCGGCTCGCGAACAACGATGAGGCTGCCTACCTCGACGCGCTCCGCGCATTGCGGCCCCTGCGCGTTTTGATGAGGTTGCACTGGGAACGCGCGATCAAGACGCTCGATTTTGCCGGTGCCACGCCGTATTCGGTGAGCTTCTACACGTTGCCTCGGCACTGGGAACTGGCGCAGATGCTGCAAGCGACGGGCGTCGGCGAGAACATGCTGCGCGACGGCAACTTCGATGGCCCGCGCCCGGCCGAACGTCGCGGCGTCGCAGTCACTATGCTGCCCGGTTGGACGGTGCAAGAAGTGGCGCTCGACGACGTCATCATGAAGGCCGTCATCGTGCCGCCGGACGAGGCCAAGGAAGAAATCCCGGTGCGCAAGGAAGGCCCGCGCAAGCCATACGAGACGACGAGCATTCTCAAGCGGATGGAGGACCCCATGCCGCCGAAGCCCGTGCTCGGCACCGGTGTGCTGCGTCTCACGGTGACGCCGAAACCAGTCGTACTTCAAAAGAAAGACGACAAGGCCCCGCCCGAGCCGGCGGCGCTCGAACGCGTGTTCCTCTGCGTGAATAGCCCGCCAGTCCGCTTGCCGCCGGGCTCGTGGGTGCGCATCAGCGGCTGGATGAAGGTCGCCGACGCGGTGCGTGCTTCACCCGATGGTGCCATGTTCTTCGACACGACGGGCGGCGAAGCCTATGCCGCGCGCGTCACGGAAAATCTCGAATGGAAGCACTTCCACATGTATCGCAAGGTCCCGGCCAACGGCGAAGTGCGCGTCCGCATGGCACTGACCGGCTTCGGCACGGTTTATTTCGACGACATCAAGGTAGAGCCTTATCTCGGAACGGCCGCCCCGATCTTGCCGCCGCCGATGAAGGTATCGCAGAGTCGTTAAGGTACTTCCAAACATACGGTGGGCCCGGAAACTGAAGGCGAGCGGAGTCCCGGCGCGCCAGGACCCGATGATGTCACCATCGGGCGGCTGACGCCGCACCGCTCGCCATTTAGTTTGGGTCATCTACACCAGAAGGATGATTCCGCGCACTATCGCCCAGGCCGTCGTCGGCGACGGCGGATTGATCGCCTGGTCCGACGATTTCGACGATGCGTGGCGCACCGAAATCGAACGCATCGTCGAAGCGTTTGGGCTTCCGCGCGGGATTGCAGCGCCCGATGGCCTGTTTACCGTGCCGCTTCTCCGCCGGCATGTGGCGATCGTCAATGTGGCGGGTCGACGCTATCGCTTTCTGATCCTTTCGCGCAAGCTGTACGACGTCATCCCTGATCCGTTCGCCATTGCCGATCGTTTCCCGCCGAAGTGGGACGGCCCGCTGCCAACGCTCGAATGGCCGCTGGAACCGCTGCCGCAACGAACGGTCGCGCAACTCGACGCGATTTTCAAACACGGCGATGGACCGTTCCTCCTGGGGGCATGCCAGGCCCTGGTCGACAGCGGCCGTATTGCTCTTGCGCGCGAACAGCCGCAATCCAGTCTCTTCCGCGACATCTGGAATCTGATCCCCGACAGCATTCGCCGGCAAACCTCGCTGGCTACGTTTGCATATTCCAATGCCCTGGATTTCAGCCTTCTAGCGATGCCGACGATTCCGGACGGCGGCATCATCGGCTATTTGTCGGACGAGCAAACGCGCGACTATCCGGAAAGCAAATACGAGCGCGAACTGCAAACGGCCGTGGAAGCGGGCGATCAGAATAGCGTCGACAGGTTGCTGGCTCGCCGTTCGAGCGCGGAAACGCTTCGGCTCGCCGTTTGGTTAGTGCTGGCCGCCACGGCGGTGTCGATCGCAATGCGGCTGTTGACGCGTTGAGGGAGCGATTCGATGGACGCGAAAAAGGCCGCGGAAGAAGTGCTGGGCGTGCCCGCCAGTCGGCTCGCGGCGGCGGGCGATTTTCACGGCTTCCGACCCTTCGACGAGGCGATGCGGCAACTGCTGCTCGATCCGGCGCACGTGTCGTATCGGCCGCGCGGCGAGGCGGAGGTGGATCCATCGTTCAAGCAGCTCATACCGTACGTCGTCTTGCGCTGTGGCGCCGAGCTGTTCCACTACACCCGCGGAGCGAGCGGTGCGGAGACACGTCTTCGCGCTCTGCGATCGGTTGGCCTCGGCGGGCACATCTCACGCGAAGACGGTCCGCCGGACGCCGACCCCTACCGAGCCGGCATGTTGCGCGAACTGAACGAAGAAGTCGAAATTCAAGGCTCGTGGACGGAACGCCCGTTGGGCTTCATATACGATGGCCGCACGCCGGTCGGGCAGGTGCACATTGGGATCGTTCATTTAATCGATCTCGAAGAGCCGCTCGCCCGGCCGAGGGAAGCGGCGATCGACGAGGCCGGCTTTGCGCCCCTCCCTGACCTTTTCCGCAGACGTGATGCGTTCGAAACGTGGTCGCAGTTTGTGCTGGAGGAATTGAGTTTATCGACGACAAATTCAGGTATCTGAATTGATTTGTCTGGAAAAAAGTGTTGATTCTGGAAAAGTTAGATTCGTCTGGAACAGGGGTGGGGGCGCGCCGCCAGAGGAATCCGGATCTGGCTAGGTACGGACGCAGATGATTACTTGATAAACGCTGAAGTCAATTCAGCGTCCCCGAGCCAGCTTCGGCGCACGCTTTCGTCAGGAGTTCCTGCTGTTGTCGCAGCGCCGCGTCCGCGTTACCCCAGACGACGACACTCAGGCGTCCGGATTCACGTCGGAGGGTAATCATGCCGCCGCCCAAGGTGACGCGGAGTTCATGCCACGTGTCCTCCGGCTCCTCGTCCGGAAAGGCCGGCATGTTGTCGATCATCCGCATCTGCACTGAGCCGCCGTTCGCGGTTATCCTGTCCCGGATCGCTGGCCACGTCGGCTCGGGCCCCGGAAACGTGACGACGCGTTCCATGCCCATGACTGGATTCCTTGATGACAAATCCTGCCGCAAAAAAACCGCAATGTTACAGCACCACTTCCGGCAAGCCGCTGCCATCAGCCTTGACGGCGGCTTCCATCACGCTGGCCGCCAGCGCCAAATACGCCTTCGCCACCGGCGAGTCCGCATATTTGCGGACCATCGGCTCGCCGCCGTCGCCGCACTCAGACACGCGCGGATCGATCGGGATTTCTCCGAGGAATGGGACACCGGTCTCCGCCGCCAGCCTGCGGCCGCCGCCGTGGCGGAAGATCTCGTAGCGCTTGCCGTCGTCGCCGACGAAGTAGCTCATGTTCTCGATGACGCCGAGCACCGGCGTCTTGAGTTGGCGGAACATGTTGAGGGCCTTCACCGCGTCGATCAAGCTCACGTCCTGCGGCGTCGTCACGATGACGGCCCCCGTCAATGGCGCAGCTTGGCAGAGTGTAAGTTGCGCATCGCCCGTGCCGGGCGGCATGTCGATGACGAGTTGGTCGAGTTGGCCCCAATTGATCTGCGTCAGAAACGTAGTCACCCACTTGGCGACCATGGGGCCGCGAAGCAAGACGCCCTTACCGGCATCCGGCAGGAAGCCGAGCGACATCAGCTTGAGACCGTACTTCTCGACGGGGAAATTCGCCGTCTGCGGATCGACGTGGCCGAGTCCCATCATCATTGGGACGCTCGGCCCGTAGATATCGGCATCCATCAGGCCGACGCGCTGGCCGTGCATCTGCAACGCGATTGCGAGATTCGCGGCCACCGTCGATTTGCCGACGCCGCCCTTGCCGCTGGCGACGGCAATGAGATGGCGGACGCCTTCGATGGCTGGATTAGACTGCGGACCAGGTTGCATGATTATCCTT
>DATANR010000387.1:0-8712 GCA_036266155.1 Gemmataceae bacterium
GTGCGTTATCACAGCGGAAAAGCCGTGAGCCTGTTGAATGTCGGCAAACATTTTCTGATGTAGCGGGGACCGACCATCGTACTGACAATAGTCGTTGAAATAATACGCCTTATGGGCCGCCGACACTAAATCTGGATAAACGCTGAAACACGGACCTTCGTCGGGCAGAGCGGCCAGAGTGCCAACGATTTCTTCCAGGTATGGCCGCGATTGCCAACGGTATCGCTCACCATTGGCGTTTCTTGCAAGCGAAAACATGCCCGTAAACAGGAGCAAGACAACGAGACCGAAATAGCGACGAGTCCAAGCTGAGCTGGTCCGAGCGGCCTCGCCAGCCCATAGTAAGGCAACCAAGATCGACACGGCGGCGCAAGGTTCGAGCCAATAGTTGATGTTCGCGCCCATTCGCGAGCACGTGACTAGACTCAACGAGGCAGATGCGGCCAAAAACAAACCGATTTCTTGCACAAGAACATGGTCGTGTCGCCGCACTTTCAACGATGCGCCATCTTCCGGCAGTCTTTTAGAGCGGTCGTCAAGGCGTCGACCAAGTCGGTTGTGCACTAGCCACGCCAATGCAGCCACAGTCACAATGACCGACGGCGCAAGCACGAGCTTTTGAACTTGACCCCACATGATCGCTAGGCTCTTATCCACCTGTGATGCCAAAACGAAATTCTGCCAAATGTAACCGCCCGCAGAAGTGGAATTCAGATACCAGATCGAGAGGCACAACAGACCTACGAAGCCAGCACCATACCAAGCGAGAGCACAATAAAACCCATTGCGCCAATACCAGTGAGCGACGATCGCGATAGGTACAATCGCCGTCTGTCGACATAAAACTCCGGCGACAAAGAGCGTGGCCACGAGGAGTGCCGACGAGGCATTGGGGCTCGAATCTCCGAGCGCGACCGTAATTCCCAACATCGTCAGTCCCAGCGCGACGAAGTCAGGCTTTTGCACTCCAAGCCAAGCGTGAACGGGAGTCAGTGACAAGAAGCAGACAACCGCCAGAATCGTGGCACAGCGGTCGCCCGTCGCCCGACGGGTGATTGCCCCAATGCAAAACACGGCCAAGGCAGTGGCGGCAACAGAAATCGATCGCCCCCACCAAAAGTGGTCGCCAAATTGGTTCAGGCCAATTCCGATCAGGAGATAATAAAGCGGGCCGTATGGAGCCATGACATACGGAGGCTGTTCGGCTCTTGAGCGAGCGTAGGGATTGACGCCTTCGGCCGTCAGTTTTGCCGGTGCCCATACATGGCCTTCATAATGGCCCGAGTCGTAAGGGAACAAGATTCGTGAAACTGCGACGCCAAAAAACAGCAGCGCAAGGGCTATCACACCTGCAAGGATGGCCTTGTTAGTGACCTTTTCCTCAATCAGTTTTTGTGCCCAAGCCATGCGATTACCAACACTCAGTTCCTTGGCACAGTTACCGATTACCACAGCACGCTGGTGCCCGATCAAATTGGTCAAATAGCCGGTATCGAAACCCGTGCGTAAGGAGACCATTTTTGAGTTCGGCTTGTGGATGTCTGATTGCTTCCCAGATTGCTTAAATCAAGTAGCTCCGCATACAGTTCGGCCATGTCGTCGAGCAACCGATCCTTCGAATACTGTTCGGTCACAAACGCCAGTCCGCGCGCGCCGAGGGTCCGCCGCAGGCTGGAATCATCGACGAGCCGGGCCAGACCACGGGCGAAGGCGTCGGCATCGCCCGAGCGCACCAACAGGCCGCGCTGGCAGACGGCAAAGCCATCACCGACTTCTCCGGACGCACCCAGGAGGTCGCTCACCCCGCCGACATCGGTTGCAATCGCCGGCCGGGCGTTCGCCATGCCCTCGATGAGCGTCAGCGGCGTCCCCTCGTTCTTGGAGGTGAGCGCCACCACATCAAGACCGGGGTAAAAGACTTCCGGGTCGTCGCGCATACCCAGGAAGTTGACCACGCCCGTGAGATTCAATTCGCGTGCTTTCTGCTCGAGCGCGCCGCGGAGGTGACCGTCGCCGACGATCACGAAACGCACGCGCTGCCCCGCCGACCCAACCACCGCCCGATAGCGCGCGGCCACTTCAAGAAACAGTGCGTGATCCTTGATCTCGGTCAGCCGGCCGACGATGCCGACCAGAACGTCGTTTTCCCGGGCGCCCAGTTCAGCTCGCAGTTGCGCCGGGCGCTCGGCCCAGCGGGCGTAGGCGCTCAAGTCGAGTCCCAAAGGGATAACGGCAAATTGGTCGGCACGACCGACCCGGTAGGTGTCCTGGATCTCGTCGCGCAGCTTGGGGCTGATGGCCACGATGCGGTCGGTCGCCAAGCGGGCCAGCAGCCGCTCCACCGTGAGGAACGCCCACGTTTTCAACCGGCCGTAGTAGCTGTGAAAGATGTGCCCATGGAAGGTATGAACGACGCGCACGCGCCGGGGCCGGCCAATGAGCGTGCCCCAGGTCGCCCAGCGATAGAGCCAGGCCGCGGCACGGCCGACGGCGCCTGCCTTGGCGGCATGGGTATGCACGATCCGGGGCCGCGTCGCTTGCAGGAGCCGAAAGAGCTTCCAGACGGTGACGAGGTCCTTGGGCGAAATCTCGCGGCTCATCTCGGTCAAGTACAGCGGCGCAACGCCCTGAGCCTCGACGAAGGGGCGCATGTCCGCCTCGCCGGTCGGCACGCGGCCGGCAACCAACAAGGTCCAATAGCCCTTGGATTCCAGTCCGGCCGAGAGCCAGGCGACGTGGCGTGCGATGCCGCCAACGTTGAGCCGGGAGTTGATCCGGACCACGTCGACAGGGGACGGTCGCTTCGGCAATGCTTGGGCAATCGCCGTCATGTTCGGGCGTACCAACTCGTAGGGGTCGAGCCTGGATGCAAACGCCGACCGAAACTAATGCATGGGCGCGAGTCAACCACTGGCAGGAGAGCTAACCACTCAGACGAGAAAAACGTTAACAAGTTCCTCATCTCGACAAAAAGCTTACGGAGAAGGCACATCTGACGCAGACGGCAAGGTCACTTGCCGATGCAACTCATTACGCCCGCACGATTTTCGTCCGGTTGCGCGTGACACCGCGGGTCGCGTTCCGCGTATCGACAACGAGGGGCGCATTGTCGACGATCATGTCCCAATCGTACGCCGAATGCTCGGTCGCCACCAGGACGCAGTCTTGTGCCCGTAGCGTGTCGGGCGTGAGCGGCTGACTGATTTGATCGAAGTCGGGCTGGTGCCGCACCAGCGGCAGGCGCGGAATGTGCGGATCGTTGTAAGTGACGATGGCGCCCCGATGTTCGAGCAATTCCATCAATTCGAAGCCAGGCGATTCGCGCGCATCATCAACGTCCTTCTTGTAAGCCATGCCCAGGATCAGCACCCGGCTCCCCTTGACCGGCTTGGAGCGGTCGTTCAGGGCCTCGGCCACCTTGGACACTACATAGGCGGGCATGGCGGTGTTCACCTCGCCGGCGAGCTCGATGAAGCGGGTGCTCGAACCATGCTTGCGCGCCACCCAGGTGAGATAAAATGGGTCAATCGGGATGCAGTGCCCACCGAGTCCGGGGCCGGGATAAAACGCCTGGAACCCGAACGGCTTGGTCTTGGCCGCGTCGATCACTTCCCAGACGTCGATGCCCATCCGGTCGTACAGCACTTTCAGTTCGTTGACGAGCGCGATATTGACAGCCCGGTAGGTGTTTTCTAGGATCTTGCACGCTTCGGCGACCTCGGGTGTCGAGACGCGGACGACCTTGGCCACGGCCGAGGCATATAACTCGGCTGCGAGTTCGAGGCTCTGCGGATCGAGCCCGCCCACGACCTTGGGGATCGACGGCGCCGAGAAGTCCGGGTTGCCCGGGTCTTCGCGTTCGGGGCTGTAAGCGAGAAAAAAGTCCGCGCCAGCCCGTAAGCCGGACGCTTCCAGGATCGGCCGGACGACATCGCGTGTGGTGCCGGGATAGGTTGTGCTTTCCAGCACCACCAGCTGACCCCGACGGAGAACCGCCGCCGCCGCCCGCGCGGAGGCCTCCACGAATGACAGGTCCGGTTCGCGCGCGTCGGTGAGCGGTGTCGGAACGCACACGAGAATCGCGTCGGCCTCGCTCAAGCGCGTGAATTCAGTTGTCGCCTCAAAGCGTCGCGCACGCATGGCGCGGACTGAATCCGCCGAGATGTGCTTAATGTAGCTTTCGCCACGGGTCAGCCGCGCCACCTTGAGTGCGTCGGTATCGAAGCCCAGGACGGCGAAGCCGCGATCGGTGAAAGCCCGAGCCAACGGCAGGCCGACATAGCCGAGGCCAATGATCCCCACGGTGGCCTGACGGCTGCGAACACGGCCGAGCAGACTCTCGAACAAGGCCCCGGCGTCGGCCGAGTGGTTCGGTTCGACCGGATTGGCGTTAACGGCGCGGCGAATCATGATGGGGCGGACATAGGAAGCGGTTGAAAAGCACTAAGGAACGAATGCCCGGCCGGCGCTGGCCAAACGGCCCAGTACGGCACCACACACAAGTCTGGTCGACAGAATGGCCCGGCCGGGGGGTGTGAAGGCGGAGCGGCCAGGTTAGGGCGGAAAAATAGCGCGGAGACCAACGCTCCGCGATCCTCATGTCGAAATCAACGTGCGATGAGGGCCCAAAGAAAGGCCGCCGGCGCGCAGATTCGCCATAAGTGGGTCGGGCTGGAAATCCATCCTTGGGAGAGGCTGGCGAGTCGGTGCGAATCCTGTCGCGGTATGGACTGAATTTACGCGTTGCGCGCTGAACGGTCAATGTTTTCCTTAATGATTCATGGGGCAATCTAAGGGAGTTTTCCGGAATGCGTCGACGACGACGATCCCGCCGGTTGTGCGGGCATTGCCGTAGACTTCCGACCACAAAGAGGTTGCATTTCGGGCAGTCGAAGAGCGCGGCCGGTGGGACGCTCGCAAGTCATCCTCAAGCAAGGGTCATTTACGTTCGCAAAAAAAGTCGCTGTGGAGGCACAGGACCGTGCCGCCATCGTGGTTCGGCCCAATCATCGGGTTGGGCGCTCTCCGCAACAAACAGCCTGCCGATCGTTTGACTCCCACTACTGAGCGTGGGCCGTCGGTGGGATGGCAGTTCCCCGAGGCGCGCGTGGAGAACGCGCTCTCGATCGGTCATACGATGACATTGGCGTGCCTGCAACCGAACCGGAGCGTTGTCCACCGGCAGGCGCCGGAGGCGCGAGTTGCTACGCTCCACCGTCGAGGAATCCCATTGGCGCACCGAGCCCATGCGCGCCCGGTTGCGACCATCTCCACTCATCGGGCATGTATTGCCTCCGCGCTAAGCCAAGGGAATTCCGGGTGGCTCAACCACTCGACGTCACTACTCACATTGAGCATACAAAATACTGCAAGGTACAACCCCCTCTCAGGTATCTGCCTGGTAGGCGATTCGAAGGTTCTCCATTCTCCAAGGTGACCTCATGTCAAGGACTATCGCGTCCGTGGTTTTGCTGACGCTGGCGACCGTTGGGGTCGCGGCCGACAAGTCGCTGGTTTGGCCGCAGTTTCGCGGGCCGGGTGGGTCCGGGATTGCGGAGGATCAGAAGCCGCCCGTGGAGTTTGGGCCGGATAAGAACGTCAAATGGAAGGTGCCGGCGCCGGGTGGGTTGTCGTCGCCGATCGTGGCGGGCGATCTGCTCGTGTTCACGGCGTTCGACGGCGGCAAGCTCTATACGGTGGCGTTCAACCGGGCCGACGGCAAGGAAGCCTGGCGCAAGGAAGCGCCGGCCAAGGAAATCGAAGCCTACTTCAAGGCGGACGGCAGCCCGGCGGCTTCGACGCCGGTGACCGACGGCGAGCGCATCGTCTCCTATTTCGGTTCGTGCGGCCTCTGCTGCTACGACCTGACGGGCAAGGAGCTGTGGCGCTACGAGTTGCCGATGGCCAAGACCGTGGCCGACTTCGGCACCGGCACGTCGCCCATCCTCGCGGGCGGCACCGTCGTTTTGCTGCGCGACGAGACGAAGGACCCCAAGATCATCGCGATCGACCTGGCGACCGGCTCACGCAAATGGGAGAAGCCGCGCAAGTCGATGGCATCGTACAGCACGCCGCTCGTGCTGACGACTGCGGACAGCACGCAGATCGTGACGGCCGGCCACGGTCGGTTGATCGCTTACGACGTCAAGAATGGCGACGAGAAATGGACGGTCAACGGCATGCCGTCGAGCCCCTGCACCACGCCGATCGCGGCCGATGGCGTCGTCTATTTTGCCGGCTGGGCGCCGGGCGAGCCGGGCGACAAGGAGTTTCAACTGCCGACATTCGACGCCGTGATAAAGATGACCAATGCCAAGGACAAAGAGTTCTTCACCAAGGCCGAGGCCGAGAAGACGTTCGTCAAGGACTTCTTCGATCCCACCGACGCGAACAAAGATGGCAAGGTGACGCGCGAGGAATGGGACGCCGTGCTCAAGTTCCTGGCCGAGGGGAAGAACAGCGCCTTCGCCGTCAAGACTGGCGGCGCCGGCGACGTGTCCGCGACGCACGTGTTGTGGAAGAAGACCAAGGGCTTGCCATACGTGCCGACGGGCATCGTCTACCAGGGCCAGTTCGTAATGGTCAAGGACGGCGGCCTTGTCAGCGCATACGACGCCAAGTCTGGCAAGGAGATCTACACGCAGGAACGCGAGGCCGCAGCCGGCCGCTACTTCGCGTCGCCGGTTGCCGCGAATGGACACATCTATTTGACGGCGCTGGAAGACGGCACGATCACGGTGCTGAAGGCCGGCGCCGACAAGCCGAGCGTCGTGGTCAAGAATCCGAAGCTGGGCGAACGGGTCGGGGCTACGCCGGCGATCGCGGACGATACGATTTACGTCCGGACCGCCGGGCATTTGTATGCGTTTGCAAACAAGAAGTAGGCGCTACGTGGCATAACATTCCGATGTTGTGCGGCCGGCCCAGCACAAGATCGGAATCTTATGCCACGACGGCGACTAGCGTTCCAACTCCATCAAACCGCCATTGTCGCGCTTGTAGAGCGGCAAATGGCGGTAATAGACCTCCAGAGTCAACAGCGCCAGGCATGTCGTCCCGAGCCGGCCGCAGTTGGTGCCGATGAAGCCTTGGTCCTTCATCCAACTACCACGCAGATCATCCGCGCCCGCTTTTTCTTGCAGGTCAACGAGCAGGTCGCGCATTTTCGGGTTCCAGAACTTGTGCCAGTCTGGACCCTCGTAAAAATGAACAACCTGAGTCGCGTAATAGTAGTAGTACATGTCGAAATACCCCTTCTGCGGGGGGAACTGCTTGATGAAGTCGACGCCACGACCGTAAGCCGGGTGCCGTGGATTCATCTCGCCCATGTAGTACCGGCTCAGCAGGCCGACCGGCGTCAGCGTCTGCGAGGCTCCCTTCTCGCGGTAGCCGTACTTCGAGCCGCTGTCCGTCGACACGCTTTCCAGGAACTTGTTGGCTTCCTTGTAAACCTTGTCCTTCTCGAACCGAATGTCGGCGAGCCTGGCCGAGGCCAGGGCCTGGATCTGCCAGCCGACGATGGAGGTGTCGCCTTCGCTCGGGGCAGGGCCGGTGTAGCCCCACGAGCCGTTGCGGCCCTGGGCGTTGACGATGTACATGACCGCCTGCGTCGCCTTGGCCTTGACCATCGGGTCCTTGGTCATGCCGGCACATTCGCAGAGCGCGACCGTGGCGATGGCGTGCGCGTACATGTTGTTCGTGCCATTGAAGGCGCCGCCGGAGCCGAGCTTGCTCGTCAACCAGAGCAGGCCTTTTTCCACGGTCTTTTGGTATTTCTCGCCGAACTTGTGTGTCTCGCCGGCCGCGAGGAACGGCAGCAAGGCCATACCCGTCGCGGCAATCTTGTCTTTGCTGTTGCCGTCGAACTCCCAGGAGCCGTCCTTGAGCTGCTTGCGTGCGAGCCATGCGAGGCCGCGGCCGACAGCCGCCTCGGATTCCTTGGTGCCGCCGCCGGATTTCAAAAGAGCGTTCTTTGTGGCCGGCCCGCGGCCGCGCAGGCCGGGGGCCATGAACGATCCTGTGCCGCCCGGGCCTTGAACTTGGCCAGGGTCCGATGACAACGGCGAATTCACGCCGCTCTCAAATCCCGTTAGGCCGGGCGCCATCGTGTTCGGCGCGATGTCATCGGGCTGGTTTTCAAGGCCGGGCGGGTCTTCCGCCATTTGTGCGGTAACGTTGACCTCTGCTTCGCGCTTCGCTTCTGCAACCGGGTCAAGGTTGGGGTCGAAACCGACCTCTTCTGGAATCAGGTTCGCCGTAACCTCGGTCGGGTCCTCGACCGTAACCGAGACGAGGTCCATCGGCTTCGCGTCGACTTCTTTTGTTGCCGAGAACACGAGTAAGAAGAAGCCGATGATGGCGACGTGCAGCGCGCCGCTGACAACCCAAGCGGGAAGATGGCGGTTCAAGACGCGTGACGATGTTTCTTCATCCGCGACTTCAACGCGGCGAATGACGGAATCCGGCTTCGCTAACATGGCATGCTCCCTCGAAAAGAGGACTGGGGATCGGCGCGCGACGGGGCTCCCGCGCTTCAAATCAAGCGCGCAGCGAGTTCGTCGAGCATTACGCCAACGGAGCGGCGGAGGACCAGAATGGAATGGGCTTACGGTCCACCGCCGGGGTCAACCGTTCGGACGCAACCGCGCGGCAGAGAGTTCCCAGGAGTGGTCAGGAAATGGCCGACAATTTTAGAGAAGGCGAGCGGAGCGG
>DATANR010000388.1:0-3234 GCA_036266155.1 Gemmataceae bacterium
AATCGTCGGGAAAGCTACAAGAAGCGGGACGTGGTCCTGGCATAGTGGAATCCTTTCCTTGCCGGGATTTTCTCGACGTTCACCTCCTTATACCAAAGGTCTGTCCTAACCACGACGTTAATTGTGAAACGGACCACTAAGGTGTTGAAGGATATTGCGTGCGTCCCGCTCCAGGTCGCGCTGTTGGATGCCCTTGATGCCGATCGCCTTCATCCTCTCCTTGATCCGGGAGCATTGCAGGTCGAGGGCGTCGGGGCAAGTGAGTACCGCTGCCTCCAAAGCAGCCATCTTCCCCCGCCTGGCCCGCTCGATGTCCGGGCTGTTGTTCATCAGGGCCAACGTCCCGTCGAGCAGTCCCAACTGCTTAACCTCGTTGACAAACACTTGGCACTCCCCGATTTCGCGGACCAAATCGAGGGCCATGAACCGGTCGTTGTCGGGCAGATCGAGTAGATGGTCGATCCGTACCTTGATGGGCTTCTGTGCCTGTCGACAACGGGCCAACATCTCCGCTCTCTTAGAGCCGTGAAGGGTCGTCGGGGGGACAGTCCATTTCATTCCGTCGATGGTGATTGCGAGGGCGGCCTTGCGGACCGCCGTGGGCTTTTGTACACTCAACCTCATTGGATGCGGTTCCTTTCGCGTTTGAACGGAATCGTGAGGCCCCGTCGGCTGCTACTCGACCGGGGCCCTTTCTTTGATCCAACTCTCGGTTCTCGATCCTCCATTCCGGGGTGCTAGCCCAAAGAAGTGCTTCTTTTCAAATGCCCGACCGCTCGACATCTGAATCTCAAGTAGCTCGGACAACTTCGATTGACGATTTCGACATTCAAGGTGGCAATCGCGCGTTGCTAGTAATTCCATGTCCAGAACGTCAGAAGCCTGTCTAGGCTACGCCGCAAATACTGGCTCGGATCGGGCCATGTAGATGCAGACCGCAACGACATCATCGCGTTGACAAGGAACCACGTTTGTCACCTCTGGCTCGACGGCAAAGGAATTTTGCTCGCGCTCCGAAACCTTGTGTTCCTCGTCCGCGAGACGGCGAATTGTCCGTCTCCGCCTGATAGGAGGGGAAGCACTTGGCTCTGACGCTTCATGGGGTCGGTTGACCCTGGGATCGCTGGGAGGCTCAGGACTAGCGGCCTTCAACTCTCGGTCCGGCCCAAAATCCACGACGAGGCGTTCAAGCACCGGCACCATTCGACCAAGGCGATAATTGAAAGCTGGCCCGTCGGAGACACGTACGCCGCAGAGCCGACCGTTTGTGAGATCGGGCCGGCGCGTCCACGTGACATCCGCTTCCAAAAGCAGCAGGTCGCCAACTCGAAGCTGATAACGCCCGTCCGCCACCAAGGGTGATGTCGAGGGCACTGGCAACCAGTAGCGAGTCGGCCTGGAAAACGCATCAGCAATCGGATGTCGCGAGCCGGTTAGCAAATGAGGGTATTCGAGAGGCGGTCCCGGAAGAACTCCCAATGCGATTGGAAGGCTCCCGCGCTCAGGGAACGGCAGTGGTTGGCCCGTGCCCTTGATCACCCATTCCGGACTGATACCTGGCTGCGCGGCCAATGCCGAGAGCAACTTTCGGCCCGGTGCTTGATGCCCGTTGAGGACCTGACTGATCAAACCCTGCGACACTCCGACCGCCCTTGCCATTTCGCGCTGATTCCCCCGCCAACGGAATTCAAGCAAATATCGCACGCGTTCACGCGTGTCTTGTTCGTCGTGTGGGACGTCGGTTGATCTGCTCATTGTGTATCCACCCCCTTGCCAAGAATGAATTGACTGATTACATTGATAATACAGAGCATACGGATTTGCTAGAAGGGAGCACACGATTTCTGAAGAGGGTGGAATGGCATCACTAACCGCGAAACAGGCATCCGAATACGCAAATGCGTCTGCCAGCCTTGTCTATCAGTGGTGCGCAGATCGCCGTCTGCCGCACCTCCGGCTGGGACGGGCCGGCAGACGAGGCAAAATGCTCATTGAGCAGTCAGATCTGGACAAGTTCTTGGAGTCGATGCGAGTTGACGTGCAGCATCAGGAACTGGTAGAGGGGCTCCGTCACATCCGCCGTCGGTAGCCTTCCGGGCCATCGCGCGAAGATGCTCAACCCGTTGCGAGAGTTTTGAGTAGTGCCGCATGACCATCTTAGCGTCACGGTGGCCGAGCAACTCAGCGACCTGCGCGATGCCTACGCCGTTCTCCAACGCGGTTGTCGCATAGCTGGCCCGATAGCTGTAGGCGACGACGCCTTTGAGATTGGGGAGTTTCTGCCGCAATCGCCGGAACCGGCAACGAATGGCATTGCGGGTAAACGGGCGGTTGCCACGTGACCCGCGAAACAATGGCCCGTCGGGGAATTTCGCCATCCGTCTGCGTGTTAAGTCGACCATGTGATCGGTGAGGTAAACGACACGAGGCTCACGAGTTTTCTTTGCGGTCTTGTGTTGTTGGAGGACCCATACGCCAGCTTCAAGGTTGACATCGGCAGCGGTGACGCGGGCGATCTCGCCTGGTCGACAACCCGTTTCTTGGAGGGCATAGACGAAGTCTCGGAATGCTTGGTCTTTGATCGCGGCAAGTATTTGTTGCCGTTCATCGCTGGTGAGGAGGCGTTTACGAACGCCGCACGGCCCGACCGAGACACTTGCCAGTGGGTTGACTGAAAGAAGCTCTTGCTGAGTGGCCCAAGAGAACGCCCGCTTCACGATCGCGGTCGCATGGCGGCGCGCCGCCTTCCAGGTCGGATGATCGTCAAGCCAGGTGGTCAGGTGAAACGGGATCAGGTCGGCCGCTTTGAGGCCGCCAAACCGATCACAGAACTTTTGAAGGTAGTCGCGGTGCCACTTGAACGTGTCCGGAGCGTTTTCACGCTCGAAGTGGCGTAAGAACAGGTCGCAGAGTTCGGCAACGGCGAGGGTGTTGGCTTTGGGGAGTTTGGTGCCGCCCATGAGCCGGTGGAACGCGCTCACCGCGTCCTTTCGATTCGCCTTGCCCTTGGCCAGGCGCACCTGTTGGCCGCCGATCTCGACGTACCAGGAATCGTTCGACTTGCGATACCAAGGTTTTGCTTCACGCACAGCTAAGAGCCTGTTGGGAAAACAGCCTTGAATCCGTTGATGGGTCAAGGTTAGGTTCTCGGGGATGAAAAAGACAAGGATGTCTTCGATGACCGCGTTCCCGGCGCGGCTGACCGATGCCGAGTGGACAATTCTGGAGCCATTG
>DATANR010000389.1:0-2492 GCA_036266155.1 Gemmataceae bacterium
CCTCCGTCGTCCGCGAGGCGAGGTAGGCGGCAATGGAGCAAAAGCCCATGCCGAACGCAGCGAGGATCGCCAGCTGCAGCAGCTGGGAGAGAGGAGCCTGCCAGCGCTCGTTGCCGGGACGCATCAGAGCGAGCGTCCCGATCACGAGGCCCGACAGCGACCAACGCACGAGCGTAAGGGTGGCCGGCCCGAAGGCGTCCACCAGCGCGCGGCCTGCAACCGGATTGAAGGCGAAACAGGCGGGGACCAGTGCAAGCAGCAGGAGCTTCATCGGTTAGGCTCGGTACGAGCCTGATTTGTGCCGCGCGCATGCGTTGATGAGGCGTTCGCTAACCCGCTGCCCACCTTGATAATGTTCATTTCCTACCCACGGTCTTCCCGCGCGACGGTGACATGTAGACACATCAATTCACAAGTCGCTAGAGCCAAAGGCCCGGCTAATTGATGTCCGTTGAGGGTCATTCGTGTCGGTTCGACCGGACCGCGGCGACTTTCGCGGTAGGGACGCGAGTTACCTCGCGCCCCCCGCACAGATCCGTGCGAGCCCAATTCGGGCACACGGCTCCCACCTCGGGTGTCTGACGGCGAAGCGTCTCTCTGGCCACGGATGAAGGATTCGCGGTTTCGGGAGCCAGTGTTCGGCCAACCGCTTGATCCGCTCCCAGGTCATCCCATCTTTTTGGCTCCGCCACTTGAGCGTTCGCCGCCAGAGATTGGTAACGTGGGATAGGAACGCGGACAGTGACGAACTGTTGGTCGGCACCGCGTGGTAGTTGAAGTAGCCGGTGACGACCTGCTGCAACCATCTTCCCTGCTTGGGAATCGGCTGATGCATGCTTCGTCGCAGTTCCTGTTTGATGGCTTGCAGCTTTGCCCGCATTCGATCCCGCCGAGACTTCCGTTTGATTTGGAACTTGCCCCGGCGAGTTTTGCTGCAGATAAAAGTGAAGCCCAGGAAGGTGAAGGTCTCCGGTTTGCCAAGCCCGCGCCGCTTGCGGCTTTCCGCCGCGAAGCGTCCAAACTCGATCAACCGGGTCTTCTCCGAATGAAGCGACAGTGCAAACTCCTGTAACCGATTACGCATCTCGTCGAGGAAGCGACGGGCGTCGGTCTCGTGTTCAAAGCCAACAATGAGGTCGTCGGCGTAGCGCACGATGATCATATTGCCCGCAGCCTCGCGCCGTCGCCAGCGCTCAGCCCAGAGATCGAGGACGTAGTGCAAGTAGAGATTGGCCAGAAGCGGTGAGATCACCGACCCCTGCCCGGTCCCCTTGTCACTGACTGTCACGATTCCGTCTTCCAGGACGCCTGCCTTGAGCCATTTCTGGATCAGGCGGATGATACGTCGGTCGCCGACGCGATGTTCTACAAACCTGATGAGCCACTCCTGGCTCACCGTGTCGAAGAACGAGCGGATGTCAGCGTCCAGTATCCAGTTCACCTTTGTGCTGGTGATCCCGACCAAGAGCGCATCCATCGCATCGTGCGTGCCGCGTCCGGGACGGAATCCATACGAGAACCCGAGGAAATCTTCCTCGTAGATCGCGCTTAGCACCGCAGCCGTAGCCCTCTGGACGATCTTGTCCTCAAGGGCGACGATCGCGATCGGGCGTTGCCGACCATCCGGTTTGGGTATGTAAACCCGCCGAGACGGTAGTGCCCGATACGCTCCTCGATGGATGCGAACATGTAGATCCTCAAGATTGCGCTCAAGGTGCTGCTCGTAATCCCGACATGTCAGCCCATCCACTCCAGCTGCAGCAGTCTCCTTGAGTTCAAAGAATGCCTCTGTGAGATGGTCAATACTGACGTGATGGAAGAGCGCGGTGAACTTCTCCTTCTTCCTTTGCCTTGCGGCTTGCCGTATGCGCTTCAGCGCCTGTGACACGGTTCCCCGGTACTGTGCCCGGCCCGTGCTTTGCTGACACACATTCCCCTTGGCCCCCGCCCTTGGCTCCACCAACTCCGCAGCCGGTTGCCCGGCTTTGTTCGTTGGCTTCACAGCTACTATGGCGGGATCAGACTTCTCATGATCGTACATCATCGGCTACGGCTCCTCGCCTTCCCGACGCGGGCCAGTGCAGCACGCATACAAGTGCTGGCCGACCATGAGATCTCCCGGTTCCCGAACAAAGAGCGTGCGCACATGCCAGTGTCTCAGACCACGCCGGGACGTCTGGGCGCTCGCGTTATCGCGCCCAGCCGTGTTGCCTTCCGTCAACGGAACGACGTCGGCTCCCGAGAAGAGGGTACTTTCGCGGCTCAATGGCTGGCCTATGCGCTCCCCTGTCAACGCTTCGCCGATGCCCTCGCGGGCACCTGCGCATGACTCGGGGTCGATGCGGTTCGCTACTCCTTCATCGTGATGGACTTGCACCATCTACTCCTTGCCGGTCTCCCGGCGCACTCCGCTCTACCCCTGATATTGTTGCGAAAGTCTTTTTGGGGTGGCGAACGAAAATTCTTAGAGCCGCTGATGCGCTTGATGCGCG
>DATANR010000390.1:0-25561 GCA_036266155.1 Gemmataceae bacterium
GCGTCGAGGCGTAAGCCCGACGTGTAGCAATGAAGCACGTCGGGCTTACGCCTCGACGCTCGCCATGAAAAGTCTTCCCTACACCTTCTTGATGTAGAAATCCGGCCCGAAATCCTGCTCGCCTGGTCCTACTGGATCGAACTTGATCGCCGGCGACTTCACGGTCAGGCCCTTCAGGAGGAAGTGGTAGAGGAAGCCGAACTTCGTGCCACTGTTGTTCTCATCGACACTTCCAAGCGAAACCGCCTTGATGTTCGCCGCGAGCACATAACTGTGCGCGAAGGCGTTGCTGGCGCCTTTCACCGTGAACGAGTTGACGGTGCCGTTGTTGAAGTTGCCCGATCCATCGGTGGCGCCCGTGTAGCCGGCAAATAACTCGCTGTTGATGAACGAGCCGACGGACACGCTACCGACGTCGCCAATCGTGCCCGACCCGTTGCCGACGATGATGGTCGCGCCGGATACGCTGCCGGCGACCCTGAGTGATTTGAGCGCCGGCCCCTTCAAGATGCCGGTGCCCGCCACCGTGAGATTCGACTTGAGGTCGCCGGGGATGGCCGCTGCCAACTTGGTCTTGGCTTTGCCCTTCACGTTAATTGTGCCGACGTTCGGAGCCGTGATGGTTCCTTGACCAATCGCGATTGCCGTGAGGCTGGCCAACGGGTTGCCGGCGACCGAGATGTCGGTCCCGTCGCCGATCACGCCGGCGGTGATCTTGGTCGTCAGTTTCAGTTTCGGCGGCACCTCGGCCGTGGTGTTCAAGAGGATGTCGGCGCCATTCTTGACAGCCCCGATGGTCAGCGCGCCGACGTAGCCGGTCATCGTGACGCCCGCCCCGGTCAGGTCGGCCTTCGCAAGTGCCAGGCTCTTTGCACGGACGCCATCGAGCTCGCCGATATCGACGCGGCCATTGCCAGCTCCGATCTTCGACTTCTTGACCGTCAACGACACGGACGAGAGCGATGCATCGGTGCCGAACAGATCGATCTCGGAGATCGGGGCCTGGCCGTTGGTCAAATAGTAAATCAGCGCGCCGGGCCCGGTCAGCTTGGGCGTGACAATGTCGCCGTCCACATCAACGGACGGGGTGCCGCCGGATATGCCATTGCTCGGGGCGATGGTAAGGACCGACGTCGCCGTCGCGCCCAGAGCCGCGTTGCCGGTCACATTGGTCAGCGACAGGTTGATCGTCTCCCGGCCTTCGCTGAGCGAGTCGACATTAATCGGAATAGTGAACGTTTTGTCGGCTGTTTCGCCGTCGGCCCACAACAGGGTGCCGGTCCCGTTTGGCGTGCCGTAGTCCGATCCCGCCGTCGCTGTCCCCGCGGTGACGGAGTAGTTGACGGTCGCGGCGCCATAACTGCCCGTCAGCCGCTTCACCGTAATCGTCGCCGTGTCGCCTTCATTGGCGAAGGGGTAGCTGGACGCGCTGAACGCGATCGCCGACCGGCCGCCGATGGTGACGGTCGTCATCGACTGCGCTCCCGCGGTCGCGGCCGGCGTGAAGTTGCTGAGGTTGATCGTGAACGTCTTGTCGGCCTGCGGCACACCGCCGTCGATGATCGGGATCGTAATAATCTTGTCGGCCGCGTCGCCGCTGGCCCAGGTGAACATGCCGCTCGTCAGCGTGTAGTCGGTTCCCGCATGGGCCGAGCCGTCGGCCGTCGTGTAATTGACCGACACGGACGTGGCACTGCCGCCGATGCGCTTCACTGGAATCTGGAGCGACACGCCGTTCTCGTTGACCACGTATGTCGCCGCGCCGAACTGGAGCGTGCCGATTGCGCCAAACGTGACCGTGTTGTCCGAAGTCGTCGACGCCGTGTTGCCATTGCCTGCGGCGTCCACCGCGGCGCTCGCGGGGATCGACGCGACGACCGTGTTCGGCACCGCCGATCCGTTGAGCACGTTGACGGTGACCGTGTAGTCCTGACCCGACGCCGGGCTGACGCTGGCGCTCAGATGCGCCGCGTCCGTGCTACCGGTGAAGCTGACGTCCGAACCCGTGAAGCCGGTCACTGGCTTGGTGAAGTGAACGTCGAAAATGATCGGCGACGTCGACGTTGGGTCGGCCTGGCTCGAACCCTGGTTAATCGTGACGTCCGGCGGGACGTTGTCGAACGTGACCGTGTTGTCGGTCGAGGTCGACGCCAGATTGCCATTGCTGTTCGAATCAACGGCAGCGTTGGCGAGGATCGACGGGATCACCGTGCCCGGTCCGGTCATGCCGGACACATTCACGGTGTATGTCGACCCACTGCCCGACACGCTGGCCTGAAGCGTCCCTGGCGCGCTGCTTCCGGTAAAGGCGACGTCGATGCCCGCGAAGCCCGTTACCGAGGTGCTGAAGACCACGTCGAACGGAATGGATGTCGCGTTGGTCGGGTCGGCGGTGCCGTGCTGCTCGATGGTCACCGTCGGCGGCCCGCTCGGGGCCTGACCCTGGAACGTGTACGCTTCGTTAGCATCGTCGGCTCCAACGATCAACTTGTCGCCGGCGGCCGCGGCCGACCAGCCGAAGCTCGTGGCGAACCCCGTGTGCGGATTGACGACGTTGGCCAGGAAGCTGCCGTTCGACGCGTTGAATAAATACGCTTCGCCGCCGCCCTGCACGTTCGTGTCGTCGTAAGGTGATCCGACCACGACCGCCCCGTTGGCGATGCCGACGCCGTGGCCGAACCATTCGCCCGTGTAGGGCGTGGTCGTGTTATGCGGGTGCGGATTGTTGATGGTCGCCTGGAGCGTCGCCGCCCCGCCGCCGACCGGCACATCGAACACGTACGCGGCTCCGACTTGTGTGAAGCCGCCGAGGTTCTGTCGCGGCGCGCCGACGACGAGCTTGTTGCCCTCCATCGCGATCGCCAGACCGAACCAGTCCTGATTATTGAAGCCCTGCGGGGCCGGCTCATCGATGGTCGTCTGGAGCGTCGGGGTCGCGGTGGACGTGTTGTAAACGTAGACCTTGCCTTCAAAGTTGGAGCCGGAGATTTTCGCGCCTACCGCCAGGAAGTTGCCTGAAATGGCCAGCGCATCGCCGAAGCCGCGGTTCTGCGCCTCGGCCGGCCCGTCAATGGCCCCGGCAGCAATGTTGGCGCCGGTGGTCGCGTCAAACTTCAGTATGCGTCCACCAAGGAACAACGTGTGCGAATCCCCTGAAGATCCTACCCACGCAGTCGTCCCGGAGATGGCGACCCCGTTGCCGAATTGATCCGGCGGGCTCTGGCCGGGCGACGGGTCGGGATTGATCAGGATCGCGGATGCAGTTGTTGGCGTGCCGCTCGACAGATCGAACACGAACGCTCGGCCGGTGTCGGCCCCCGAGGTGTCGTCACCCGGTGCACCAACAACGACCAGACTGCCAGCGATGGCCACCGAAACGCCGAACTGATCGCCGTTGCTGGCGGTCGGGCTGGTGAGCGTATAGAGCAGCGCGCCGGAGTTCGCGTTGTAAACGCCCGCTCTGCCGGTCGAGTTCGACAACCCCGGCGCCCCGACGACCACGTACTGGCTCGACGCGGCGACCGATGTACCGTCGAGCGCGCCGCCGGCGGGCGCGGTCAGCGTGTGCAAGATATCGCCGAGCGCCGGCGTGACCCGGTCTTCGAGAGGTAGGACGGCAGGCCGGCATGGCCGAATGCGGGTTTTGCTCATGGGATCGCGTTTTTACGAGTCGCAGGCGACACGCGGGCACCTCCATCAGCCTAGCAGACCTGGCGCGTCAGGCCAAGAGTAGGACTGGCACTCCGATTGCACTTGATACGTTTGCGCGCCCGAATTTTGCGTCGGAGGGCCCTCGATGGACGCCGCCACCAGTTCGCTTTGGTCGCTCGACGACCCCGCCCGATCGGCGGAGCGTCTCGCGGGCGATGCGACCTGCGACGTTTGCATTGTCGGAGCCGGCACTGCGGGGTTGACGACAGCTTATTTGCTCGCGCGCCAAGGGCAGAGCGTGATTGTCCTCGATGCCAAACCGAAGATCGCGGCCGGTGAAACCGAATACACGACCGCCCATCTCGCTTGGTATCTAGATGATTCGTACACGCACCTCGCGTCGGTGCGCGGCGACTCGGTCGCGAAGGCCGCCGCTGCCAGCCACCGCGGCGCGATCGACCAGATCGAAGACATTGTTCGCACCGAGCAGATCGAATGCGATTTTCAGCGAGTGTTCGGCCACCTGTTCCCCGGCGCCGACGGCCCGGACCGATTGAATGAAGAAGAAATGACGCTCGGGCGTCTCGGTTTGCCGTTCGAACGGATGAAACTCGCCTTCCCCGCCGGTCGGCAGATGGATTGTTTGCGCTTCCCGGATCATGCGCAATTTCATCCGCTCAAGTATCTGTCGGCTCTCGCGAGGGCAATCCGTAAGTATGGTGGCGCACTTCATGCGAACACGGTCGTCGCGAAAGTTCGTGGCGGCAGGCCGTGCACGGTGACGACGACACACGACCACTCGGTGACTGCCCGGGCCATCGTGATTGCGACGAACAACCCGTTCGAGGGCGGCACCATCCTGCATACGAAGGTGGCTGCGTACATTACTTACGC
The DNA here is from genome assembly GCA_036266155.1 of Gemmataceae bacterium. Taxonomy (GTDB): domain Bacteria; phylum Planctomycetota; class Planctomycetia; order Gemmatales; family Gemmataceae; genus SIAJ01. The sequence continues at coordinate 4,546 of DATANR010000390.1, forward strand.
ATTCGCCGCGGAAGTCACGAAGGGCTCGCTGCCGCGCGGTTTGTTCTGGGATACCGAGGACCCGTACCACTATGTCCGCACGCAGCCGGGCGAGGTCGGCAACGACTACTTGATCGTTGGCGGCGAAGACCACAAGACCGGCCAGGTGAGCGATCAGCCCGAGCGGTGGGATCATCTGGTCGCCTGGGCACGACAACGCTTCCCCAACGTGGGCCCGGTTCTTCATCACTGGTCGGGCGAAGTTTTCGAAACACCCGACGGTCTCGGGCTGATCGGCCTGGCCCCGTGGAATGGCCCGAATGTATTTGTCATCACCGGCGACTCGGGCATGGGTATGACGCACGGGACGCTTGGCGCCCGGCTCGTGGCTGATTTGGCGATGGGCAAATCGAACGAGCTGGCCGGCGTCTATTCGCCATCGCGTTTGATGCCCGGCGCCTTGCGCACGCAATTGGGCGAAAACATCAACATGGCGGCCCAGTTTGCTGACTGGCTTACCGGTGGCGACGTGTCCGACGCCGATGCGATTCCGCCGGGCCACGGGGCGCTGGTGCGCAGCGGCCTGATCAAACACGCGGTTTATAAGGACAAGTCCGGCCGATTGACGACCTTCTCAGCCGTTTGCCCGCACATGGGCTGCATCGTCCAGTGGAATGCCGGCGAATCGACGTGGGACTGCCCCTGCCACGGCTCGCGCTTCAGCGCTACTGGAACCTGTCTGCATGGGCCATCGACGAGTGATTTGAAGAAAGTGGAATGAGCGTCCGGCCGAGTCACGATCGATGGTCCTTGGCCGGACGTTGTCGATATCAACTTGTCAATTCATTAGCAGGCAACGTTCGAGCGTCACCGTGCCAATGTACTTGCCCTTGCATTTGCCACGAATCTTCACTTGGTCGCCCGGTTTCAACGCAGCCAGCTTCGTTTCATCAGCCTTGGCGAATTCGCACTCAATGGTGTCGCCGCCGGAACCCGTCTTTAACTCGACTGTGATCGTGTCGAATTTCTCGCGTGCTACCTTCGCGACGGTTCCGCTCACTTCCAACACTTTGCTCTTGTACTTGGTGTCGGCGCTCAGCTGATTTGCGTCGTAGTCCTTTTGCAATGTGGTGGCCGTCACGGTCACGGCCGGGCCGTCTTTGACCTCAGCGGTCTCCTTCGCGCGCGCGGCCGTCACCTTCGCGTCATACTCATCGGCCGCATTCTTGGCACTTTGGAAGAAAGCCGCGGTGACTGCCAGCCAGATGCCGCCAAAGATGACGGCGATCGCGCTCACGATGGTCCCGGCGATCGGCAATCCCTTGCCGACGTTCTTGCTCTTCGACGCCATTACCCAACCGATGATGCCCAACAGCAATCCGACCAGACCGCCAATGATTCCAAGAGCGCCGACGCAGGGGATGATGCTGACGACGGCGCTCCCGATGCCCTGGATCAGTGCCAAGAGCCCGAGCACGCTCATCTTTTTCGGGGCCGAGCCATCCATGTCGTCGTCCCGGTCGCGTCGACGCGGGCGGTCGTCATCGTCGTCTCGATCCCGGCGACGCGGGCGATCATCATCGTCTTCATCTCGGCGGTCATCGCGCGGCATGTTGTGAATCCTATAAGTGTGTGGTTGTGCGAAGTGGATTGTGCCAATTCGCCAACGCCAAGTCAATTGTCGACTCTGGCAAACAAACTTATCGTTGCACCTTCTTCGGCTTCGCGATGTGCGTCGCGCCGCCGAGGGCCAGCTCGGCACTTTCCATGATCGTTTCGGAGAGCGTCGGATGCGGGTGGATGCTGTCGGCGATATCGCGGGCGACCGCGCCCATTTCAATCGCGAGCACGCCCTCCGCGATCATCTCGCCGGCCCCGACGCCGACGATGCCAACGCCGAGGATGCGCTGCGTGGCAGGGTCGACGAGCAGCTTGGTGAGGCCGTCGTTGCGGGCCAGCGTTGTCGCCCGGCCGGAAGCGGCCCAGGGGAACATCATCTTCTCGAAGCGGATGTTCTTCTCGGCCGCGTCGCGTTCGGTGAGGCCGGCCCAGGCGAGCTCGGGATCTGTGAATACGACGGCCGGGATCGCCCGCGGCTCAAAGGCGCTCGGCTCGCCGAGAATTGTTTCGACCGCGACCTTCGCTTCTGCGGTTGCCTTGTGCGCCAGGCCCGGCTCCTCGGCTACGTCGCCGAGCGCGAAGATGTGCGGCACGCTAGTCCGCCGTTGTCTGTCGACCGGGATGTAGCCGCGCTCGCTTACATTAACGCCCGCCTTGTCGAGCGACATCCCGGCACTGTTCGGACGACGACCGACGGAGACGAGCACGCGGTCAAAGATCTCCTGAGCCGGCACGTCCTTGCCTTCGAGCGTGGCGATGATGCCCTTGTCGGTCGGTTGCAGCGACGCAACCTTCGTATTGAGGTGGATCGCCTCGAAGCGTGCTTTCAGCCGCGTTTCGAGCGGCTTCACGAGGTCGCGATCCGCGGTCGGCAGCAGGCCGTCCGTGAACTCAACGATGACGATCTTGGTGCCCAGTGCGGCGTAAACGGTGCCGATCTCCAGGCCAATGTAGCCGCCGCCGATCACGAGCATCCGCTTGGGGATGTCGGGCATCAAAAGAGCGCCGGTCGAATCCATAATCCGCGGATCGCCGAGGGCAAAGGCTTTCGGCATCGCCGGCACGCTTCCGGTCGCGATGACGGCATTCTGGAACTTGATCGTCCCCGTCGTCGCGCCTTCGAGCTTGACCGTGTTCGCGTCGATGAAGCTGGCGCGTGAGCCCGTGATGACCTCGACGCCGCGGCCCTTGCACAACATGCCGATGCCGCCGGTCAGCTTGCCGACGACCTTCTGCTGCACGAAGGCCTGCATCTTCGCGAGGTCGATCTTGGGTGTGCCGAACGACACGCCCCACTCGGCGGCTTCCTTGGCCTCCTCGACGAGCTTGGCCAAATGCAGTAGAGCCTTCGACGGAATGCACCCGCGGTTAGTGCAGACACCGCCGAGCTTCGGGCCCTCGTCGACGAGGATCGGCTTGAGCCCATGATCGGCCGCATGGATCGCCGCCGGATATCCGCCGGGCCCGCCGCCGATGATGAGGAGTTGCGTTTCTTTGCTGACTTCGCTCATGTGGTACTCAGAAAGGAACGGGGCAGGTCATTCGCTGTGCCCCATCAGGCCGCGAACGATGGCAATGATCGCGATGACCGAACCGATGGGCGGCCAAATGAAGCACACGTCAAAGAACACCAGCGCGACAACGAACCACGTGATCATGAGGAGGAGCATGACGACGCCACCGCCGACCATCTGCATATTAGGCCCGCTGGACCGTTGCTTGCGTCGTCTCGGCCTTCGGGATCGGACCTGACCGTCGTCCGAAGGCCGACGGCGAACACGAGGTCTGTTGTCGTCATCGTCATCGTCATTCGAGATTCGTCGCCGAGATCGGGCTGGGCGAACCGCATCATCTTCGTCCTCGTCATCCTGTGGGCGCGACCTCTCCTTCCATTTCGGCCGTGGCTTCTCCTCCACGACCTCCGCGTCTTCAATGATGTCGTCGTCAACAACCTCCGGCGCATCGTCAACCGCCTTCTTGGCGGGAATGGGTGGCGGCGACCCCTTCTTCGGGATCGGAATGTGCTCGCCGCACGTCGGGCACTTACCCTTCTTGCCGGCAAGCTCCTCCTTGACTCGACCATTCCAGTCGCAATGTGAGCAAGCAATTGAGATGGGCATCACGTCTCCGGGTGCGAAAGTGATGTCAGCTTTCCATCAATAGTCGAATCGGGTCCGATGCCCGACCGATTTCGAGAAGCTGTATTTCTTTGTTGATGTCGCTCATGAAAGTTATTCACTTATTCAGTTCGGGCGGCCGACTAAACTGCGGATTACCTGGATGAGTCCAAGGACAAACATGATCGGCGGATAGATGTAGATATGATTCACCGCCAATCCGCCGACAAACCAGGCGACCGCAACGATCATCATGACAACGCCAATCGCAACGCCGCCGGCAACCGACCCGCTCTTGGTCGTGTGCGCGCCCCCCTCAGCCAGAGCCGCGCGCTTTGCTTGGATGTCATCCGCCGGTTCCTCCACGAAGAATCGTTCGCCACAGCTCACGCACTTCGTTTTCATGCTGGCCAAGGAATCTTTTACCGAACCCTTCCAACCACAGTGATCGCACTCGACTGGGATGGGCATTGTTGCACCTTGGTGATTGGCGGTCTCAGCTTTCCATCAGCAACCGAATCGGATCTGAGAACAGTTGTACGAGTCGTGTTGTGAAGCGAGCCCCGTCGGCGCCGTCGATGATCCGGTGGTCGTACGTCAGGCACAATGGCATCATGAGCCGTGGGACGAACTGGCCGTCCTTGAACACCGGCTGGATGCTCGACCGCGACATGCCGAGGATCGCGACTTCCGGATAATTGATAATCGGCGAGAACGCGGTGCCGCCGATGCCGCCGAGGTTCGTGATCGTGAACGTGCCGCCGCGCATCTCGTCAATGGCCAGCTTGCCGGTACGTGCCTTCTCGGCGAGCGTTGCGACTTCAAGGGCCAGATCGCGAATACTCTTCTTCTCCGCGTCGCGAATGACCGGCACAACAAGGCCGCGTTCGGTGTCGACCGCGATGCCGACGTGGAAATACTGCTTAAAAACGACCTCGCCATTCGCCATGTCGAGCGATGCGGCGAAGTTCGGGAACTCGCGCAACGCCGCGACGACGGCCTTGATCGCGAGGACCGTCATCGTCACCTTCGGCGAACCTTTCGGTAACCCCTCAGTGATGCGCTTGCGGCCGGCCTCGAGATCGGTGATGTCGGCGAGGTCGAACTGGGTCACCGCCGGGGCAGTGTGCCAGGCGATGGTCAAGTTCTCGGCGATCTTCTTGCGAATATTGCTGAGCGGCTTCTTCTCGATTGGCCCATATTTCGAGAAATCCGGCAATGGTGGCGCACCGCCCGGCGAGCCGGGAGCGTGTGCGACCGGTGTGGACATACGCCCGCGAATGTGCGTCTTCACGTCATCGACGGTGATGCGGCCGCCGCGCGCCGTGCCCGGCACTTCGACGAGTGCGACGCCATGTTCCCGGGCGTAACGGCGTGTCGCCGGCCCCGCAGGAACGATGCCCTTGTCATTGATGACGCCAGCGCTGCCATTGCCCGACGGCACGGGCGCTGGTTGCGATTTGACGATCGCCGGCGCCGCTTGCGGCTTAGCGGCGCTGCCGTTCCCGCCACTCAGAACGGCGAGCACAGCGCCAATGTTGACCCGATCCCCTTGCTTGACGCGCAACTCCTCGACCATCCCATCCGCATCCGCCGGCAACGGCATCGACGCCTTGTCGGTCTCGATGGTGAAGAGTTCCTGCCCCGCCGCGACCGTATCGCCCGGCTTCACGTTAACGGCGACAACGATGCCGTTCTCAATCCCCTCACCCAGATTGGGCAACGTGAACTCGCGTCGAGCCGGCGCCACATGATTTGCCGCTTGCGGCTTAGCGGCGGGGGCCGGAGCTGGCGGTGCAGCCTTTGTCGCTTCGCCGCGAGCGGCGGGCGCCGCGCCCCCGATAACCGCAATCACCGCCCCCACCTTGATCTTATCTCCCTGCTTGACGCGCACCTCGTTCACGGTGCCATCACCCGTCGCCGGAATCGGCATCGACGCCTTGTCCGTCTCCACCTCGATGACCGTATCCCCGGCCTTCACCGGTTGGCCCGGCTTCACGGGCACGTTCACCACCGTGGCGTCCGTGATGCCTTCGCCGAGTTCCGGTAGCCGAAGTTCCATTGCAGGAGTCAGGGTCAGGGGCCAGGGGGCTTATTCGACATATAGGTCTCATGGGACACATAGGTTCCATGGGACCTGCTTACACAGTCCACGGCGCCGGCCGCTCGGGATCAATTGCCAATTCCTGAATCGCCTGCTTCACGATTCCTCGATCAAGCTGGCCGCTCTCCGCCAAAGCGTACAGCGTCGCCACGACCACATTCTCAGCATCGACTTCAAAGAACCGCCGGAGATTCTGCCGCGTCTCGGAGCGGCCGAAGCCATCGGTGCCCAGGGCGAGCAGCCGGTTGTTGACATAAGGAGCAATCTGTTCCGGCAATGCCCGCATGTAATCGCTCGACGCAATCACCGGCACATTCGCATCCGTACCCAGCACCTGCGTCACGTACGGCGTCTTCTTCGATTGCTCCGGGTGCAGGCGATTGACACGCTCGCATTCGATCGCGTCGCGGCGCAGTTCCTGGTAGCTTGTGGCGCTGAAGACCGTGCTGGCGATGTTGTATTTGGTTGCCAGGATCTCCTGGGCTCGCAGCACCTCGCGCAGGATGACGCCGCTTCCTAACAATTGCACCGTGTGCCTGGCCCCCTCCGGCGTCATGGTCTTGAACGGGTAAAGCCCTTTCAAGATGCCCTCGCGCGCCCCGTTCGGCAGAGCCGGCATGTCGTAGCTCTCGTTGTAAACGGTGAGGTAATAGAACAGGTCCTCACCCTTCACGAACATGCGATTGATGCCTTCTTCGATGATCGTCGCAACCTCGTAACCGAATGCGGGGTCATAGGCCCGGCAGGTCGGCACGGTCAACGCCATCAGTAGGCTATGTCCGTCTTCGTGTTGCAGACCCTCGCCGTTGAGCGTGGTGCGCCCGGCCGTGGCGCCCATCAGGAAGCCTCGGCACCGGCTATCGGCCGCCGCCCAGATCAGGTCGCCGACGCGCTGGAAGCCGAACATCGAGTAGTAGACGTAGAAGGGAATCGTGTTGACCGCGAACGTGCTATACGCCGTCCCGGCGGCGATGAACGTGGCCATGCTGCCGGCTTCGTTGATCCCTTCCTGGAAGATCTGGCCGTTCGGCAATTCCTTGTACTCGGTCATCGTCCCCTTATCGACCGGCACGTAGCGTTGACCAACCGGCGAATAGAGGCCGAACTGGTTGTAGAGCGGCGGCAAGCCGAACGTTTGCCCCTCGTCCGGCACGATCGGTACGATCAGCTTGCCGACGTCCGGGTCCTTCATGAGGCCCTGCATCAGCGTGACCCAGGCGAGCGTCGTCGACTGGCCCTTGCCGGCCGGCGTGCCTTGCAACACGCGTGCGAAACTCTCCGGACCGGGCGGCTGCGCAGGCACGAATGTGGTATTGCGTGCAGGCTGGTAGCCGCCTAGCGATCGCCGCCGCTCATGCAGGTAACGCATCTCCGGCGCATTGTCGTCGGGCCGGTAGAACTTGTACTTTTTGAGGTCGCCGTCCGAAAGCGGAAGCGAGAAGCGATCGCGGAACGAGCGAAGGCCCTTCAACTCCTGAGCCTGCTTCAATTCAAGCGCATCGCCCTCGGCCATCACGCGTTCCTGGGCCGTCAGCGAGATTTCGAGTTTCTTTTCTTGATGGGCTGTGTTGTTCGCTTCCGAAGATGTGCCGTAGCCTTTGACCGTCTTGACCAGGATAACACTCGGTGCGCCGCGATGGTTGATCGCCGCCCGGTAAGCATTGAACACCTTGATCGGGTCGTGCCCGCCGCGTTTCAGGCCGGCGAGATACTCATCCGTCTTGTCGGATACAAGGGCCTTGAGTTCCGGAGTGTTGAAGAACTTCTCACGGACCAGTTCCGGTTTGCCCTTCTTGGCGGCGTAGGCGTATTCCTGATATTCGCCGTCGGCGACTTCCATCATGCGCCGGGCGAGAGCGCCGTTCGTGTCGCGGGAAAGCAGCTCATCCCAGTCGGCGCCCCAGATACACTTCACCACGTTCCAGCCAGCGCCGCGGAAGGTGCCTTCGAGTTCCTGGATGATCTTGCCGTTGCCGCGCACCGGGCCATCCAGCCGTTGCAGGTTGCAGTTGACGACGAAGATCAGGTTGTCGAGCCGTTCACGGGCGGCGATGCCGATGCAGCCGAGCGATTCCGGTTCGTCGCATTCGCCGTCGCCGAGGAACGCCCAGACATGGGTGCCGCGCGTGTCGGCCAGGCCGCGGGCTTCGAGATAGCGGGCGTAGCGTGCTTGATAGATCGCCATGAGCGGCCCGAGGCCCATGCTCACGGTCGGGAACTGCCAGAAAGTCGGCATCAGCCACGGATGCGGATAGCTCGACAAGCCGCCGCCCGCTTGCAGTTCCTGGCGAAAGTTCTTGAGTTGTTGCTCGTTGAGCCGGCCTTCGAGGAACGCACGCGCATACGGGCCCGGTGATGCGTGGCCCTGGAAATAGATCACGTCGCCGTGGCTATCGCCGGTGCGGCCGCGGAAGAAGTGGTTGAAACCGACCTCATACAGAGTCGCCGCGGAGGCATAGGTCGCAATGTGCCCGCCGACGTTGGTCGTCTTGTTCGCCCTGGCCACCATGGCCATGGCGTTCCACCGATTGATGCTCTTGATCTTCCGTTCGAGATCGCGGTCGCCGGGGTAGGGGACCTCTTCGTGCTTCGGAACGGTATTCAAATACGGCGTGTGGATGCTGGATGGGCCGCGGACGCCGTCGGCGCGGGCGCGATCGAGCAGGGCATCGAGAATGAACTTGGCCCGCTCCGGCCCCTGCAGACGAAAGACGGCGTCGAGCGAATCGAGCCAGTCGGCTGTCTCTAATGGATCGACGTCGACGAATTCGTTCGAGAGGGCCGACGGGCGAACCGTTTCGACATGACGAACAATCATCAATGCTCCCAATACCAGTCGGTCGTCGGCCCGGCCCGGCGCAAGTGCGCAACGCGTCGTCCTGACTTTGCCAGGTGAGGCCGGTTGGTCGCGGACGGGCCATCCGGGGGAGGCGGCGGCCCAGTTGTCGGCAGGGAAATCCGCTTGGATGCCGTGCGTGTCCGTGGTTAGGATAGGAACGTTGAAACGTCCCGTCTACGAATCGCTTCCGTGGTTGGAGTTAGGAGGAGACGCGGGCCGGCAATTCGTTTCAACGACGGGAATACGATGCGTTCACGCCGCACACACCCCCCTGAACGTATTTCTCATAATTGAACGGCCCGTATCGGTCTTGTCGCAAAGGTCGTGAAAGCAAAGATTTAGGCGTACGTGCAATAGGATCTGACGCTGGTCCGATTGTTCGGTCCATGCCAACGTCGCGAACGAAAGGTGCCGAAGGCTTATGAAGTCATACCTCGATCCCGGGGCGACCGTCATTCACTTCGGTTACCTTTGCCTAATGATCGCGCCATTCGCTAGCGCGGTGTCCGCAGTCGAACCACCTCCCCCGCCCGCCCACAAGGTTACTCTCCAAGGCGACAAGCTGACGCCGGCCGCCGCGGCCAAAGCTATTCGTGAACGCGCGTCGATCGACGTCGATGTGGCCGCACTCGATCCGACGAAGACGTTCGCGCTGAACGTGCAGGATGCGGACTTCTGGACCGTTGTCGGTCAGGTTGCCGAAAAGACCGACAGCAAGGTCGTGACCACCGGCGGTCGGGTGGCGCTGAAGCCCGGTCAATCCCTGGCGCCGGTGTATGTCAGCGGACCGTTCCGCTTCACGGTTCGCGAGGTGTATGCCAAGATCGATCCGGAGACCGGCAAGTCCGGCTACGAGATCACACTGGAAAGCTGTTGGGAACCCTGGCTGCTGGCCTATCGCATCGATTCGGCACCGTCAGTCGTGACGGCAAAGAACGATCAGGGCAAGGCCGTGGCAGTCGGCCAGGGCGGGGCGCGAAGTCTTACCTCTGGCAATCTGGCAACACTCTCCGTGCGACCAGCGGCGGTGCGGGCGGACAAGACCGTCTCGTTGAACGGCTCAGTCAAAGTTACCATCGCAGACAAGCTGCTGACTTTTACGTTCGACGCGAACAAGCCGGCCGCCGTACCTGCACAAGAGGGCGTGAAGGTCAGCGTCAAGAAATCCTCCGCAGACGGAGCAAATTGGCTCGCTGAGATCGAGCTTCGCCACGCGCCGGGCGGCGTGCCGGTCGAGAGCCATGAATATGCTGTGTTCCGCAACAACACGCTGGAACTGGTTTCGCCGACTGGCGAGCGCTTCAAAGCCGATGCAACCGAGTTCGACGATCCATCCACGCGTTATGTGTTCAAGAATCGTGCCAAGCAGGTCGGTCCAGGCTGGAAGCTCGAGTACCGCACACCGGGACCGATGCGCGAGATCGTCGTGCCTTTCGAGTTGAAGGACATTCGATTGCCTTAAGTGACTTGGCGAGCGGGGCCGCGTCAGCAGTCCGATAATGCGGTGAAATCATTATCGGGCCGCTGACGCGGCTCCGCTCGCCATCGCGATAACAAACTGCGTTTGCGAGAGGTATGACATCATGTCGCGCATTCTAATCGCTTTAACTCTGATTCTCGGCTTTGCTCCCATTCTCCATGCCGACGACGCGGCCGACGTCAAGAAAGTGCTCGACGAACAACAGACCGCCTGGAACCAGGGCGATCTCGAAGGCTTCATGAAGGGCTACTGGAAGTCAAAGGACTTGACGTTCGCTTCCGGTAAGGACTTGACGCGCGGCTGGCAGGAGACGCTTGACCGCTACAAGAAGCGTTACCAGACCGAAGGCAAGGAGATGGGCAAACTTGCGTTTACGGACGTCCAAGTGCAGGTGCTGGCCCCCGGCGTCGCGCTGGTCACGGGTAAGTGGGAACTCACGCTGACGAAGGAAACCATTGGCGGCCGCTACAGCTTGATTCTGAAAAAGCTCGACGAAGGCTGGCGGATCGTCCACGACCATACGTCGGGCTAAGGCGCGAACCTGGTCCGCCGGAGCGTGTCTTACCGTCGCAACAGACAAACAGCTTTGGAAATTTATCGTGCACCGGCTGACAAATCGACGCCGGTTGCATATAGTGAAGTTACTGGACGCGGCGTGGAGCAGCCCGGTTAGCTCGCCAGGCTCATAACCTGGAGGTCATAGGTTCAAATCCTATCGCCGCAACTACTTGTGAGTGTTGGAACTGGAGGGGCCTGCGATGAATTCGCAGGCCCCTCTTCCTTTTCTTGGGCTCGACTACTTCTTGCGGACCAGCTTCATCGTGCCACAATGATCTTCGGCCGGTTTGCCGCCGACCCAGGCGACGCCGTCAAGTTGAATGTGATCGGCATCAATGAACTTGAGCGTGGCCTCGTGCATGTGCATGTCCTTGCTCACGTCGAGGTTCGTTCCGCCAGCGAACGCCCAGTGGATCGTGTTCGGCGACGATTTCGGGTCGGCCTTCATGCGCGGCTGGTTGCCCAAGGCGCAATAGTGTGTCATGATCAGGTCGGGGCCGTCGAGGTGATAGACGGAGACCATTTCCATCGGCTCGCCGGGGAAGGTGGTCTCATGCACGGCTGAACCGGCGGCGGTGACCTTGATGACCGACACAATCTTGTCCGTCGGTTTGCCGTCCTTGTCAGCCTCGACCCACGTTCCCGCGAGCGCCTTCAGCTTCTCGAAGCCGGCATTGGCGGGTGTGGCCTTGGTCGGCGGGTCGCCGGCGCGAACGCCAATCGTGAGGGCAAGGAGCGTCAAACTGCTGGCAATCAATCTCTTCGTCATATCGGACTCCAAAAGGGGATTGGGGCGAATGAGTGGGTTTCGCAATTCGGGACGATTCTCGAAGTCAAATCGTCAAGCCGGCTGTCCGGGCACCATGACCATCCAGCCCAGGCCGAAACGATCGGTCACCATTCCATAGCAGGGCGACCAGAACGTCTTGCAAAGCGGCATCTGCACGCTGCCGCCGCCGGCCAGGGCGTCGAAGATTTTGTGGGCGTCCGACTCGGCTGGTACCGTGAGCGCGAGGCGGAACCCGTCAAACTTCGACTTGTCGTCGCAACCGTCGGACATCATGAGGGCGATGCCGCGGACCTTGATCGACGCATGCATGACCTTCTTCTCGAACCCGGTCTGCAACATGCCGGGCGGGGTCGGTTCCGGGCTCTCGTTGAAGCGCATCAGCATTTCGACTTCCGCGCCGAGGGCCGTGCGATAGAAGTTAATGGCCTCTTCGCAGCGGCCCCCGAAGAACAGGTAGGGTGTGATGTTGGTGCCAGTCATGACCTCTCCGTTTCGTTCGTTAGGTTTGGTTCGTTTTCTAGTGGTCGAATAATCGATCCGAAAATCGACATGAATTACAAATTTCCAAGAGAACTACGTAACGCCGACAAATCGAAGAGCGGCCGAACTTCGACAGCGCCGAAACGGGCGCCGGGTTGCCGAGCGCCAGCGGCGATGGCCGCAGCGCGGGACTCGGCAAGGAACAAGTAGAAGCCGCCCAGCACCTCATGTGTCTCGGCGAATGGTCCGTCGGTGATGATCCGCTTGCCATCGCGCACGCGAACGCAAGTGGCCGTCGCGGGCGGGTGCAGCGGCGAAGCGTCCAGGTATCGGCCATTGCGCTGCAGATCATGGGCGAGGGCTCGGGCCTCGGTCCGAGCTTCTTGTTGGGCAACCGGACCCGCCTCATTCCATCGGGCTTCGTTGTGGCAGCAAAGAAGCATGTAGGGCGTTTCGGTTGCGTTCTCTGGAAGCGGCTGGGCCTCCGGCAGGCCTTCCATGGCGAGCACCGGCCGAATCTCGACGGTCCCCTTCTTGGCTGGCGGCAAGCGACACGCGACGGCAATCGCTTCATCGAGATCGGTCAAGTCAAGCAGATAGAAACCACCGAGTTGTTCGGTCGTTTCGGCATAGGGGCCGTCGGTAACCAGCGGGCGGCCATCACGCACACGAATGGTCGCCGCGGTCGCCACCGATTGAAGCGGTGCCGACGCGACGTATTTGCCTTGGGCTGCCAGCTGCTGACCAATGCCAATCGATTCGATCATACAAGCGTTGCGCTCGTCTTCGGTCCAGGAATTCTCGGCTCCGTAGATGAGAAACATGTATTTCATGGGGTCTCCAGGCTCGTTTCGCGGTTGCTTTCATTCGGTAGTCGAACGGCACATGCCCGGATCGACACGCTATCGATATTTTTTTCCGCTTCTTGGTGACTTGTCGAGCAATGTGAACAAAAACAATCGCCGAATCATTTGAGCTGTGCCAGCCGCCTGGTCAGGAAACGTCGTTCTGGTTCCTGCTGCGTGAGCGACAAGGCACGCTCGTAAGCCTGCCTCGCCTCGCTGGAGTTCCCCAGCCGGCGAAAAAGATCGGCTCGAGCCGCGTGCGCGAGATGATAGTCGGCCAGTTCGCCGTGGCCGAGAATGCCATCAATAATCTGAATGCCGGCCGCAGGTCCGTCGCGCATCGCGATCGCGACGGCACGATTCAGTTCGACGACCGGCGACGGGTTGATGGCGAGTAAAGCGTCGTAGAGAGCCGCGATCTGTCGCCAATCGGTCGCGGCAGCCGTTGGTGCCCCAGCATGAACGGCGGCGATTGCCGCCTGCAACGCGTACGCCCCGACTGGGCCGACGCTGATCGCCCGCTGGACCAATGACTGGCCTTCCGTAATCAAGTCCGCATTCCAGATCGACCGATCCTGATCCTCGAGCAAGATCAGGTCGCCCTCCGGCGTGGAGCGAGCGGTGCGCCGCGATTCTTGCAGAAGCATCAACGCCAGCAGGCCGATCGCTTCCGCATCCGGTAGCAGTTCGACCAACAGTCGGCCCAGACGGATGGCCTCCCCCGACAGATCAGCTCGGGTGAGCATGGCACCCGAGGTGGCGGAATAACCCTCGTTGAAGACGAGATAGACAACGGCCAAGACCGACCCCAACCGTTCCGGAAGTTCTGCCGCGCCCGGGACCACGAAGGGAATTCCGGCATCGCGGATCTTGGCCTTGCCGCGAACGATGCGCTGGGCCATGGTCGCCGGCGCCGTCAGGAAAGCCCCGGCAATCTCTTCCGTCGTCAGCCCGCACACCTCGCGCAGGGTCAGCGGGATTTGCACGCTGCGCTCGATCGCCGGGTGACAACAGGCAAACACGAGCCGGAGACGATCGTCCTCAATCTCTCGATCGGCACGAACCGCATTGGCCTCGGCGATCTCGGCCAACCGTCCAGCCAGTCCCGGCTGCAAGTTGTTGAATTGGCCGCGACGACGGAGGGCATCCACGGCCTTGAAACGGCCGGTAGAGACAAGCCAGGCCCGCGGGTTGTCGGGGACGCCGTCGCGTTCCCAACGATCGAGCGCGGCTGCAAAGGCCTCGTGCATGACCTCCTCGGCGAGGTCGAAATCGCGCACCAGCCGAACGAGCGACGCGAAGACACGCCGGGACTCGGTCCGATAGATGTCGTCTATCCGCGTTCGAATGTCGGTGGGTCTGCGTAGCATGAGAGATGAATAGTCTCTGTTCGCACAGTTCAACAGGTCAGTTGTTGTCAAAGGATACACGTCCACCTGCAAGAGCGGCACATTCGCCGACATGAGTGATTAGGCTCTGACGAGAAGCAAAGATACTGGACGGCCCGCCGGCGGGGCGTGTTTCTGGCAATCTCAGTTGCCGCAATCTAGAATAGGCCGCACATCTTAAGGGTCGTTGGTCGTTAGCGAGCGGGCGCCTGGCTGCCAATCACAGCAGTCGTGTATGGGAAGTTTTGACACCGGACCGAGAGCGTCATGGCTCAGCGCCGCCCTACGATTCTTCCGTTATTGACCGCCGCGCCGGTCGTGCTGCTGCCGATTGGAATTGCTGCTCTCTACTTGTGGGGATCGGCGAATTCGCACGAATCGGCGGACCTGCTGCTGATTGCTAATTTCATATTCACGACGCTCGTTTCATTGTTTATTGGGTTGCTGGCGGGTCGCAGTTTCCTGCTCAGCGGCCGACTGCCGTTGCTGGCAGTCTGTTTGGGCATGATCGTCTGGGGAATATCGGCGTTGGTGGCCGCCACGGGCGAGCATGTGGGCAATTACAACCTCACCATCCACAATCTGGGCGTCCTCACCTCGGGCCTATGCCATTTCAGTGGCGCGATTAGCGCTCGCACGCAAGGCGAACGCGGCGTACGAGCGCCCGGCGCCTGGCTTGGCCTTGGGATTGCCACAAGTTTGGGGGCGGTCGGCGTGATCTGGATGGGCACGCTGGAAGGTTGGCTGCCGCCGTTCTACATCGAAGGCCAGGGTGCAACACCGCTGCGCACCTTCGTGTTAAGCGCATCGATCCTGCTGTTTATCGTGGCCGCCGCCTTGACCGGAGCACGCTACCGTGTCTCCGAATGGCGCTTCCTCTTCTGGTATGCCCTTGGCCTGGCGCTGATTGCGATCGGTGCGGCCGGGCTAATCCTGCAACCCACACACGGAAGTTGGCTCGGCTGGGTCGCTCGGCTGACGCAGTACCTTGGCGGCATCTACATGCTCGTCGGTACGGTCAATGCCATGCATGAATCGGGCGCTTGGCAGTTCTCGCTGGAACGCCGACTGCAACTTTCCGAGCAGGCCCAGCACGATCAGGCCGAGCTGATTCGCTACGTCAATGACAACACCAGCGAACTGATCTTCATGAAGGACCGAGCCGGCCGCCTGACTTATGCCAATGCCGCCACATTGCGTTTGCTCGGTCGAGAAACGTTGCCGCCCGGCACAAATGACCTGGAACTATTTCGCGTGGCCGCGGAACATGCCGCCATTACCGACAACGACCGCCATGTGATGGAGACCGGCAAGGTGCTCGAGGCCGAGGAGCCGTTCACCGGCGCCGACGGCCAAAAGCGGATCTTCCTTTCGACCAAGAGTCCCTTGCGCGACGCGACCGGGCAGGTCGTCGGCGTCATCGGCGTGAGCCGCGATATTACCGATCGCAAACGTACGGACCAACGCGTACGCGGCGATCTGCAAGCGATGAAACTGCTTCGGGACATTGGACAACTCTGTTCGCGCGCCGATAGCAATTTGAAGGATTGTCTGGCGGCAACCCTGGACGCGGCGATTCTGTTTGCCGACGCGGACAAGGGGAACGTGCAGGTCCTCCAAGTCGATCGCGACGTCCTGGAGATCAGCGTTTACCGTGGGTTCACGGAATCGTTTCTCAAGTTCTTTGGCCGCGTCAGGTCCGGCGAATTCGCCGTCTGTGGCGCTGCGTTCCAGGAACAGAATCGCATTGTCGTTGAGGACGTCACGCGGAGCGAATTATTTCGCGGCCAGCCTGCATTGCAGGTCCTGTTGGGCGAGGGTGTCCGTGCCGTGCAGTCGACGCCCTTGGTCAGCAGCACGGGCAAGGTGCTGGGGATGATTTCCACGCATTGGGCACGGCCTACAAAACCGGATCAACGCGCGCTCGGTCTGATCGACTTGTTGGCTCGTCAGGCCGCGGACTTGCTGGAGCGACAAAACGCCGAGCAGGCGCTGCGCGCGAGCGAACAGCGGCTCGACCTGGCGCTCAATGCCGCGGCGATGGGTGTTTGGCAATGGGACTTCGCGACCAATGCCCTCACGTGGGATCAGCGGACGTATGCGATTTTCGGAGTCGATACAGCCGCATTTCATCCGTCGCTCGCGGCGCTCGAGCAGATGATCGACCCGCAGGACAACGCCGAAGCTCGTCGGCTCTTCGAGGAAGCTTGTCGCGGCAATGGTCGTTATCAACTACGCTTCAGGATAAGCCGTCCGGACGGCGCCGAGCGGTGGCTGCACAACGACATCCTCATTCTGCGTGACGATCGGGGAACACCGCGGCGTGTCGTTGGAACAGTACAAGACATTACGGGAGCGGTGGAGGCCGAGGAGGCGCTGCGCGATCGTGCCGGGCAATTGCGCTTCGTCACCGACAACGCACCGGTGATGCTGGTCCATTGCGACGCGCGCGGGCGCTATTTGTTTGTGAACGAGCCGTACGCGCGGCGTTTTGGTCGGCGTCCGGAAGACTGCGTTGGCAAACAGATTCTCGAAGTTGTTGGCAAACAGGCGTTCGCCTCCATTCAGCCGTTCATCGACGCTGCTCTCCGCGGCCAACGCGTGGAGACCGAGCAGTTGGTCCATTTCGATTACGGCGACCATTGGATGCACTGGGTCTATGTGCCACAGCGCGACGAATATGGCGTCGTGACGGGATTCGTGGCGGTCATTCAGGACATCTCGGCGCGCAAGCAAGCTGAGGATGATCTGCGTCACGCCAAAGAGGCCGCCGAGGCTGCCAGCGCGGCACTACGCGACGCTGACCGACGCAAGGACGAATTTCTCGCGACCTTGGCTCACGAGCTGCGCAATCCGCTGGCGCCCATTCGGAATGGCCTGGCCATCTTGAGCCAATCCACCGGCGACCCGGCGAAGTTCGAGCAAGCGACCAGCATGATGGGCCGGCAACTGCAACAAATGGTCCGACTGATTGACGACCTCCTCGACATGAGTCGCGTGAGCCGGGGCAAGTTGGAGCTTCGATTCGAGCGCGTTGAACTCGCGTCCGTCATCCGCCACGCGGTGGAAAGTTGTCGGCCACTGGTCGAGAGCGGTCGCCACGAACTCACCGTGGAGTTGCCGGCCGAACCCGTTTGGCTGAACGCTGATTCGGTCCGGCTGACGCAGGTCGTCGGCAACTTGATCAACAACGCCTGCAAGTTCACGCAGGACGGCGGACAGATTCAACTGACTGCCGAACGTCAGGGCAGCGACGTGGTAGTCGCGGTCAAGGACAACGGCATCGGTATCCCGGACGACAAGATCGATGCCATCTTTGAATTGTTTACCCAGGTCGACCGCACTCTGGAAAAGTCCCAGGGCGGCCTCGGCATTGGCTTGACGCTGGTGAAGCAGCTTGTCGAAATGCACGGCGGCAGCATCGCGGCCCAGAGCGAAGGACCAGGAAAAGGGACGGAGTTCCTTGTGCGGCTGCCCGTCGCGGTCGACGAGGCGCCGACTCACGCCGTGAACCCGACCGACATGAAGGTGTCGGGACGACGCGTCCTGGTAGTCGATGACAATCGCGATAGTGCGGAAAGCCTTGGCATGTTGTTGAAGATGATGGGCAATGAGGTCTTCATGGCACATGATGGACAAGAAGCGGTCGAGACCGCGGCACGCGTCGAGCCGGACGCGATCGTTCTCGACATCGGCTTGCCCAAGCTCAATGGCTACGAAGCATGTCGACGCATTCGCCAGCAGGCAGGCGGCGCGGAGATGACCATCATCGCCGTCACCGGCTGGGGCCAAGATGACGACCGGCGCAAGTCGCGCGAAGCCGGGTTCAACGGGCACCTGGTGAAGCCTGTCGATCCGTCAGCCCTTTTGAAGTTTTTGTCTCCGGCGACCGCTGTCGTCGAGAGTCTGTAGACTGGCCCCATCACTTCATGCCCATCGTTTGATCTGGTGCCCCATACATCAGGAGTTTGCGTCATGTCAATCATGCGTACACGCTGGGCGGCCGGACTTGTCATGTCCGCCGCAGCGATCGCAGGGTGCGTTGTGGCGGTTTGGCCAAGTGCCTACGCCCAGCCGGGACCGGTGCCAACTGGGCCGTCGCTGCCGATCCCCGATTCTGTTTTCAAAGGCGTCGCCAACCGCACACTCGAAGGGTCGAAGCCCGACTTTTCCAAACCGGTAACAGCGCCCAAAGATGCGCCCAACGTCCTGCTGATCCTCGTCGACGATGCCGGGTTTGGGAATGCATCAACATTTGGCGGCCCGTGCCAGACGCCCAACCTGACCAAGCTGGCCGACCGTGGACTGAAATACAACCGCTTCCACGTGACTGCATTGTGCTCACCGACGCGAGCGGCGCTGCTTTCCGGCCGCAACCATCATGCCGTGGGTTTCGGATCGGTGGCCGAGTTTGCCGGCGGCTGGCCGGGCTACAACTCGACCTGGCCGAAGAACGCGACGTGCGTGGCCAAGACGCTCCAGGGCAGCGGCTACAGCACGGCCGCGTTCGGCAAGTGGCACCTGACCCCGGACGACCAACAAGGGGCGGCCGGTCCGTTTGACCGCTGGCCATCCGGCCTTGGGTTCGATTACTTCTGGGGCTTCCTCGGCGGAGCGAGCGGACAGTACGACACGGTCGTCACCGAAAACAACACCATCGTCGGCGTGCCAAAGGGAAAGGACTATTATTTCCCCACCGACATGGCGAACCGGACCATTGGTTGGATGCGCGACCAAAAGACCCAGTCGCCGGATAAGCCGTTCTTTATCTACTACGCCCCGGGCGCCAGCCATGCGCCGCACCACGTGCCGAAGGCATGGGCCGACAAATACAAGGGCAAGTTTGACCAGGGGTGGGACAAGCTGCGCGAAGAGACGTTTGCCCGGCAGAAGAAGCTCGGCGTAATCCCGGAGAACACGAAGCTTACGCCTCGCGATCCCGCCTTCCCCGCGTGGGATTCGGTCCCGGCCGACCAGAAGAAGCTCTACGCGCGGCAGATGGAAGTTTACGCCGGGTTCCAGGAGAACGCCGACCACGAGATCGGTCGGGTCATCGACACGCTTGACGAATTGGGCATCTCCGACAACACCCTCGTCATGTACATTTGGGGCGACAACGGCTCCAGCATGGAGGGGACGGAGACCGGCACATTCAACGAGATGACCACGCTCAACGGGATCAACGTTCCCGCCGAGATGCAGCTCAAGTTGATCGAGAAATACGGCGGGATCGCCGGGTGGGGCGGTCCGGAGTCCGCGCCGCACTTCGCCTGCGCGTGGGCGTGGGCCGGCAACACTCCGTTCCAATGGGGCAAGCAAGTGGCCAGCCATCTGGGTGGCATTCGCGATCCGATGGTCGTGGCGTGGCCGAAGCGCATCAAAGACAAGGGCGGGCTGCGCAGCCAGTTCACGCACGTCAATGACGTGGCACCGACGATTCTCGATGCCGCGGGTATCGCGGCGCCGAAAGAGATCGACGGCATTCCGCAGGTGCCGTTCGACGGGACCAGCTTTGTCTATTCCTTCGATGACGCCAAGGCCCCGAGTCGGCACACGCAGCAGTACTTCGAAATCTTCGGCAACCGGGCGATGTATAAGGACGGGTGGATCGCCTGCGCGCGGCTCGATCGTTCACCGTGGAACGTGGACGCGGCGGCTCTGAAGAAGTTCGGTCCGGGCAGCGGCTGGGACCCGGACAAGGACAAGTGGGAGCTTTACAATTTGGACGAGGATTTCTCGCAAGCGAATGACCTGGCGGCCAAGAACCCGGAGAAGCTCGAGGAGTTGAAGAAGCTCTTCTGGGTCGAGGCCGAGCGCAACCACGTCACACCGCTGATGGGCGGGCTGGCCAGCTTCTACGGGTTTGCCCCGCCGACGGCTGAACGGACCAAGTACACGTTCTTTCCGGGGACGGAGAACGTCTCGTCCGGAATGATCCCGCACATTTACAACCGGACGTACACGATCACCGCCGACCTGGACATTCCGAAAACTGGGGCCGAGGGCGTGCTCGTTGCCGAGGCCGACATGATGGGCGGGTTTTCGCTGTACATCCAGGGTGGGAAGTTGCACTACACGTACAGCCTGGTCGGCCTGCGGATCGACACCCTCACCTCCAAGGAGGACGTGCCGACCGGCAAAGTCACGGTGCGCTATGAGTTCACCGCCGACCAGGTCGGCAAGATGGGCACCGGCGGCAGCGGTCGCTTGTTCATCAATGATAAACAGGTCGCCGAGAACAAGGTGCCAAACACTGTTCCGGCCCGGTTCACCAGCTATTCCGGGTTCGACATCGGCAAGGACAACGGCGACGTGGTTTCGGAGACCTACAAAGCCAAGGCCCCGTTCGCCTTCACCGGCAAGATTGGCAAGGTGGTCTTCGATCTCGAGCCGAAGGGAATCGGCGCCATCGAGCGCAAGCGCGAGGTGGAGCAGCGGATGATCCGAGCCATCCGCAATTAGTCCGTACGCAACCGCGGGCGATCCGCGTGATCGCTCGCGGAATGCACCGCCGGGGCTTTTGTGTTTCATTTCACTCGTCAAATGAGAGATTGCCAGCAGAGATTGCCAACCCCCTCCCTATGGTTGGCAATCTCTCAATCAAAAATCGATGCAACCTTTTGATCCAAAATATCTTGTGACGAACACTCTGAATTGAAATTGTAGCGCCAGAAGCCAATACCGTTCAACTCGCGCAGCTGAAATCGGAGTCTCCTGCCATGATGAAATTGCCCTAAGTCCAGCATGGAGAGGAGGCTCCGATGTCTTCTTTATACACCGATATCGATCGACTGGGGCAGTTGCCGACGACCGAGC
>DATANR010000391.1:0-15964 GCA_036266155.1 Gemmataceae bacterium
GAACGCATTCTCACCATCGTGGCCAGTTGCCGCCTGCAAAATCGTCAAGCGCTCGACTTCCTCACCCAATGCATCCACAACGCTCGCCATCGCAAACAACAACCGTCACTGCTACCCGCATAAGGCCGTGAACGGTTACGATTATTCATCCGGTTGGAAATGGGTGACCTGCTACGAATATCGCGTCAAGTTTCAATATGGTGCCGATCCGATTGAGTATCGGTCGGAGTCGGCTGCCGTTGATGGTGAGCGTGGTACCCGTAGTGGTTGTCTTGTGCTCATCTCCTTATTGTTATCTATGCTTTCACTCTTCGGGAGTCCTCTGATTGTTCCCACATAACGTGCGTACGCAATTGCGATTGGGCTCCGCCGTACTATTCTCAATTCCTGATCAGTAATTATGATCATCGGACCCACTGAGTAATGATGCATTACTTGATCGTCATCCTCGAAGATAACACCGACCATCAGGCGGAGATGCAAGCCCTGCTCTGGCCGCGGTGGGGGATCTCATCGACTTTTATGCGACCGCCCCGCCTTTGCCGTCTTCATCTCCGCCGTCCTCACCAGCACAACGGCGCGGAGTGTTCGATCAGCGACCTCCGTGAAGAAGAAAACGCCGTTCGCCAACACGCGTCGAATTGATCCAGATCGGCTGAGCTCCAGCTTGGTTTGGTCCGGACGCGCAAGACGATGGCGACCACTTGGGCGTCATCCAGGGAGTCGAGCAGTGAATCCACGACTTCTCTTGGCGGTCGTGTTCGATGAGATCGTCGAGCAAACGATCAATGACGATCGCGCGAAAAGCCATCATTCGATCGATAAGGTCCGGCTCCTGGGCAAGTAGCGGGTTCTCAATCGTCGTGAGGGGAAGGTGGTGGTCGTCGAAGAGACCGGCGCTCATCGCACCTGTCCCGCTGCGTGCGCAATTTGATCGATGGCTTGCCGGATGCGCGCCTCACTCAGCGTCCAGCCTTCCTGAGACAAGCGGCGATCATCTTGAATTTGAGCGCCTGGCAGAACCGGTATCAATACTTTGACAGTGTGATCAAGGCAAGAGCCAAGTGAACGAAGCCGTCAAAGATAAAGCTGAAATATTCATGCCGCACGATCGGGCGCCGGAAACTGTGCAGCCGCCGATCGTGCGCTCGACGATCCAGCGCCGCTTGTGCCGGCGCATCCGCCGACCGTCGTTGCTCTGGGTGTCCTTGCGGTTCCGCCGATGCGGGCTGAGCAATCGAAACCCGGCCTCGGCGAGTTCTGCCCGGAGCGGGTCGCTGTCGTACGCCTTGTCGGCGATCACCGGCACTTGATCCGGCAGGTTGATCGACTCGGGGATGGCGTTCAGGGCCGGCCCGATCAGTGCGGTCTCCGACTCGTTCGCCGCTGCTGTCGCCACCCCGAGCGGGACGCCGTTCGCGTGGGTGATGATCTTGATCTTGACCCCCTTGCCGACCTTGGTTTTCCCGACCTCGAACCCCCTTTTTGCGCTGGAGTAAAGCTCCCATCGGCGAACAACTCGGCAGTTTCCAGGCCGCCCTCGGCGGCCAATTCCTCTAGGACGACGGCCTAAACGGTTTCCCACACGCCTTCGGCCGTACACTCCATGTGTCGCCGCCAGCAAGTCGGACCCGACGGAAACTCGCTCGGCACGTCGCGCCAGCGGACGCCGTTGCGCAGCACGTACACGATCCCTTCCAAGCAAGCGCGATCATCAGCCCGTGGCCGACCCCCCTTGGGCATCGGCTTGGCCGCAGGAAGCGGAGGGCCGACCCGTTCCCACAAGCGGTCCATTAGATTGCCTTCAACAAGTGTACTCGGCATACTGACCTCCGTGTCAGACCGGCCGGTTCACCATGCCAACGCTAAAGATTCAACATGAGTTTTGAAACCGGTTCTAGATAGAGTGTACCTGGTCGTCATCGCCCAGGACATCGGCGGCTAGGGCGAGAGAAAGTGGGGCGGGGCCGGAACCGGCGAATCCCCAGGCGAATCCTGCGGATGAGTGCCGCCGCAAATCGAAGCGCGGGTCAAGCGATCGTAGACGGCCGTCTTCTTCGACGATCACTGCATAGCCGTCCTGCTCTCTTCTCTTTCCCTGGTAGAAGTTCATGCCTGCCCACTCGCCCGTCGTCCTCGACAACCAATAGCACGCTAGCCGACGCACGTCTTTCGCGGGCTGGTCACGGATACAATTGCGACATCCATGCGATCCCGCACTCGCTCGAGGACTATAGTCAGGAGACTGTCACATGCCGACCATTGGCATTCATGTCGAGGCGCTGCCGGGCGAGGTCATGAACGGTGGCGGGGTCCTACCGTTCAATCATTCCGGCTGCACGGGGGTCCAAATTCAGTCGCTCAACGATCAAATCGGGAAAGGGTATGGCGTGTCGTGGGTGTACAACGGCGATGCCTAGCAAGCGGAATTCTACAGGGTTAAACAGTAGGGCGGTGTCGGTCCTTCGCCCAAGGCAGAAGAATGAGCAGTTGGCCTCCACATGAGTAACCGATGAAGACCGTGTACGACGAGCGTCACGTGTTCCACGAAGCCCGCGCGGAACTGCACCGGGGAACGATCCACTCTCCCCCGTTCGAGCGTGCGGAGCGGGCCGAGCGAATCGCGGACGCCGTCCGCGAGGCCGGGCTCGGAGAGGTTGTCAGTCCGGCCGACTGGGGCCTGGAGCCGATCCGTCGGGTCCACGACGGCGCCTACCTGGACTTCCTGGCACACATCCACGGCCGGTGGCGGCGCATGCATGGGAACACCGACGCAGTCCCCCACATATGGAGCTGCCGGAGCTTGCGCCAGGTGATTCCCGAGAGTATTTACGGACAGCTGGGCTACTACTCCTTCGACGGCGGCACCCCAATCACGGCCGGGACCTGGCAGGCTGCGCTGGTCGCCGCCCAGGCGGCTCTCACCGGGCAACGGTTGATCCAGGGCGGGGAGACTTCAGCGTTCGCCTTGACCCGGCCGCCAGGCCACCATGCGGCGCGGGACGTGTACGGCGGATATTGCTTTATCAACCACGCGGCTGTCGCCGCCCAAGCGTTCCGGGATGGGGGTGTCGCCCGCGTGGCCGTCCTTGATGTCGATTACCACCACGGGAACGGGACCCAGGCCATCTTCTACGACCGCGAGGATGTGCTGTTCGTGTCCCTGCACGCCCATCCGTTGATCGCCTACCCGTACTTCCTCGGATATGCAGAGGAACGGGGGGCCGGCGTGGGCGAGGGGTTTAATCTCAATCTCCCCCTCCCCGATCAGACGGATTGGGACGGGTACCTGCCGCACTTGGCCCAGGCCCTCCATCGGATCGCCGACTACGGCCCGGCCGCCCTCGTCGTCAGCCTGGGGGTGGACACCCTCGCTGGCGACCCGATCTCCGGTTTCCGCTTCCGTCTTGAAGACTTCGGAACACTCGGCCGGGAACTGGCTCAACTCCAGGTGCCGACCTTGTTCGTCATGGAAGGCGGATACGTCGGCAAGGATTTGGGGACCGCCGTCGTCAACGTCCTTCGCGGCTTCCTAGCGAGGTGACCGCCGAACCGAAGTCCCCCTTGCAAGTACAACCCACACCCGCAACGACCGCGGAGCCGGAAGGCCCGAGAGGGTGCGCAGCGGCTCGCGGGCGGCGGGCTCGGAGGGCGCAGGTGCCCGGGCGGGACATTACCTCGATCCTGATCCGCGGCAAGGGCAATAAGCGGCGGCGGTGCCCGGTCCGGGTGCCGACCGCCGGCGAATTGGCTGATCTGGTGTGAGGCCGCGGCCAAACTGAGCCCGTCCTTCTGAACCGGCG
The DNA here is from genome assembly GCA_036266155.1 of Gemmataceae bacterium. Classification (GTDB taxonomy): domain Bacteria; phylum Planctomycetota; class Planctomycetia; order Gemmatales; family Gemmataceae; genus SIAJ01. Next base: position 3,804 of record DATANR010000391.1, read on the forward strand.
CGACCAGCCCACCACCCGGTTCGGCATCCACACGCGGGTGCGGCGTGGTCGGGGCGTCAGAGCGGGTGCTCTCGCCGGCCGCCAAGCAGATGATTCTGCACGTGATCCGGCACACGTCGGTGACCCACCTGCTGCGGGCCGGGATGGACGTCAACAGCATCTGGGCGTGGCACTGGCACGTGTCGCTGGCGACGACGAACGTGTACGCCGAGATGGATCTGGAGACCAAGGCCCAAGCCCTGGACCATTGCGGGGTGGGTGACGCAGAGGCCGGCATCCCGTGGGGGAACGACCCCGGGCTGATGGCATTCCTGCGGAGCTTGTGACGTGATCGGTTATGAGGCACCCGAGGAGTGCTGCCCCCAAGAGGAGCCGGACAGGGCTTCCCTCCGCCACATAACCAAGTTAGCCACACAAATACGATTCTGCGTACCCCCGCAGCCGGTGCCTGTCCCCTTTGTTGGTGGTGGTAATGATCCGGTCGATGCTCAGCACCCACTTCTTCTTGATGCGGCTTTTGAGGCCCTGACAGAACGTCGCTTCCTCCGTGTCGTCGGTGCAGCCAGTGTCACGTTTGGCGACCAGTGCCGCGAGCGGTCGCCGGATGTCGCCCACCAGGTGTATCAGGCCGCCGGAGCGGGGTCCGAAAAGTTTCTGGTCTGTGCCGAGCGGGCCATCGCGATCGACCACCTGCCCATCGCGATCAAGGCGTTCTGTTCCGCGAAGGCCCCGGACCGCGTCATTGAGGCGGGGAACAGGCTTCTGGAGCAGCGGCGGGAGTAGGACGCGCTCGAATGCTTCCCGGCCGTCGCGTCGCTGGAACTTAGGCTCGCCCAGAAGTGAACGGGCGGCCCACGGCACCTCAAGGGGTGTCGTGGGCCGCCCGCCCCGCACATCGAGAAAATAACGAAGATTTATCTTGCGCCGCTGCCCGGTCATCCAGACAGCGGCAAGCGAATCACGCGGAGCTTCGCGACCGTCGGCGAGATGCGTGCCTATGCACAGGAGCGCCGGACGGCTGCGCTCGCGTTCGTCAGGGCTCCAAAAGAACCAAACGCCGAACCGTCCTGACAATCGCTCCGAGCGTTTGCGTTTTTTTCGCTGTGATGATTTTCATCCCGGCCGATGGACAGATGTCGAGACGGTCCATATAGCGTGGATTAATACTCTCGATGCAGGGTCAATGACCGCCGGTTGACTGCCGTCAGTTCGAGAACTCATGATTGTCTCCGCCGTTGTAGGCGGAGATCAATTTCGAGAAGTTCGCAAGTCTTCTCTGACTTGCAAGGGAGCAAAGCCATGGCGCAACAATTAGGTGAGATTCAGTACGCGATGGAGGGAACTCGCCCCGTTGTAGAACTGGTCGTTCCCCACGGCACAAAGCTATTGGATCTGGCCAAGGCGACGGATTCCATTTCCAAGCAGTTGCTGCCCAAGATCGGGCCGCGCGGCTGTCAGGCCTGCATCTCCGGCGTGCATTTCACGATCCGTGAACGACTTGAGAACGTCGTTCAGGTTGATTTGGAAACTGGCAAGATTCAGAGCCACTGAGAGCGGAGTCTGGCATTGACGCGGAGGCGCGATTGTGGACGAACCGATAATCCGGCACGGTTCGCCGACGGTGCTCACCGATCTGCTTGCGCGTTTGCCGCCACTGGGCGTGGGCATCCTCTACAACGATGCCCTGCCCGATTTTCTGCGCTCTGATCTAGGGTTGCTCGACTACGTCGAAGTGATCCCGGACATGTTCCAGATGGACCGTGGCCCCACGGCTCCGCAGCGCTACTTGGAATTGGAATCGTGGGTCGAGATTCTCAACTGGTTGGCCGAGCGCCGTCCCATCATCGGCCACAATATCGGCATGTCGATCGGCAGCGCGGGCCGCTTCGACTATGACTATATCGAACAAATCGGACACTGGCGACAGCGTTACCGCTGGCCGTGGCATAGCGACCATCTCTCCTTCATCACTGTTCCCGGTGAGCAGGGCAACGATCACAATGCTGGGCTCGCGGTTCCGGTCCCCTATGACGAGGACGTCCTGGAACTGATCGCCGCGCGCATTGCACACGTGCAGCGCACGGTACCGTCGGCATTCTTGATCGAGAATAATGTCTACTACATCGACATCCCAGAACAGGAGATGACCGAGGCACAGTTCCTCAATCGACTGACCGCGCGCACGGGGTGCGGCCTCTTGCTGGATGTCCACAATGTATATGCCAACGCGCGCAACCACGGCTTCGATCCGCATCATTTCGTCGACGAGATCGATCTATCACGCGTCGTTGAAGTCCACGTGGCCGGCGGGAACGATCTTGCAGGGATGTACACCGATTCCCACGCCGGCCCTTGTCCTGAGCCGGTCTGGCAATTGCTCGATCAAGTGGTGGCGCACGCGCCGAACTTGTGCGGCATAACATTCGAATTCCACGACTCCTACTATCCGCTCTTAAAAGAAGAGGGCATCCGAGCCCAGCTGCGGCGCGCCCGCGCGGCTTGGGACCGGTACCGCTGACTTATGTCGCTCGCCTCATTCCAAATCGCCTTGTGCGACCTGATAGCTTCTCCAAGTCTGGCGCGGAGGCTGCGTTTGGAACCGGAGGTAGTCCTCGATCGCTATCATCTTACGCCGCGCGAGCGACGGCGATTGCAGGCGGTCGTCGGGCAACGCGGCATGGCCACCAACTGCTCCCTCTACCGCGTGAACCGGATTACGCCTATCTACACCTTGTTGCCCTATACGTGTTTCGTTTTAGGGGATGACCTGGCGCGTGAAGCGGAGCTGTTCTGGGATAGCTTTGCTGATACCGACTTGCAATTCCAAAAGGAAGTCGGTTGCTTTGCGGCGTTTCTGCACGAACGTGTCCGGACTAAACAATTGACAAACCCATTCCTCATGGAAGTGCTCGGCTTCGAATTGGCCGTTAATGAGCTGAAGTACTTGCCGCGCCGGCAGATCGCCGAGGAGCTTTGCCGGCGCGAGCACTCGAATCCCAGTGGCCCGTTGCAATTGCACCCACTGATTCGGATTGTTCCATTTCGACATGAACCAGCGCAGATGCTGCACGCGCTGGCTCAGATGGTGCTTCCTTCATTTGACTTCCCTACGAACGATTATTTCCTCTTGCTCGATGCCGCGGGTGAAGAACTCGACGTGAAACGCATCGATCCGAGTGTGGGACGGGTGCTGCAAGCAATCGTGAGCGGAGCCGACCACAACTTGGCTCCCGACGACGCGGACGCTCTCGTTCAGTCCGGGCTATTGGTGCGCGGACCACTTCGCCTCGCAGGGGAACACGCGCAGGACAAAGTCGGGATTCGCGATGCGCGGGACCGAACTCATTGATGAGTGAAGTGAGAATAACTGCATTGCATTCCTTGGAATAGTTAGCGGCACCTGCGGATAATCGCGACGATTTGTCGCTTGACTGTTCGGTCGGCTCGCTTACCATTTCGACAGTCTCGTTTCGATACACCTTCCCTATCCACTCTTCAAAGGATGTGTCCCGTGAAAGAAGACAAGTCTGCGTGTAAAACCGTGACAAAGGGCGGCGTCGGCGAATCGGGGGCTTCCGTATTGCTGACGCACACAGTGACCGGACCCACTTCAAAGATCATCTTGCTGCGAAATGTCGGCACGTTTCTCTGTGCCAACACGGGTGCCGTGGGCTTGCTGGCCGTGAACGGTGTGCCCGTCGCATCCGGTCCGTTAACGGCGCAGGGGAGTCTGATTCAGGCGGAGGCCGACCCCGGTGCCCATGTTGCGGCGGTGGTCCACACCATTCCACTCTTCAACGGCATCTTGTGCGTGCGGCTCGGCGAACTCAACTTGCAACTCGACGAATGCGATCTCGTGACCGCGAGCGACTTCAGTCGCAAGGAGGGCGTAATTTGCAAGCAGCCGCCGGCGACGCGTGACTGGTTTGCCTGGAACAACTTCATGCCGCCCAAGCCCGATGATTTCCATGTCGTCGGGGAAGTCCAGGTGCCGAACCCGGGCGTCGATCTACTCCTCGTGCCGCGGAATCCGCAGGGAATCAATCCGCATATTCTGTTGCTTGATTTGATCCTGGTTCAGCGACCTGGCCTTTGGATTCAGATTCCGGTCTGGAAGTCTGTGCGTTACGACAAATACAACGCGTCGTACACGAGCGTGCAGATCTTCGCCTGCGATCAGGTGATCGCAAATGTCCCGGTCGAAGAAGTGCAATAGGGCTACGGATCGAATCGTTCGGGTTCTCGTTTCAGTCCTCGCCGCGGTGTTGGCACACACGCGAACACCTCCGCTCACGTGAGTACGCCATGCCACTTCCCTTCGAGCCAACAGTACCGCTTCCGCCATGCAATTGCGACACGGATCCAATTGCGGGACTGAAGAAACTCTTCGTGGATTTTGCCCAAGGCACGGCTTTGGCAAGGGGCCGGTCGCCAGCCACGCGGCCGGTCTTCCTGAGGCTCCATGGCGTTGCGCACGGCACCTTTGAAATCTGTCCCGCCCTCGCGCCGGAGCTGCGCGTAGGACTGTTCGGCCACAAACATGCGTATCCCGTATGGGTGCGGTTCTCCAGCGACCGCCAACCGGGATCACCGGATCTGAAAGGCACGGTGGGCATCGCGATCAAGTTATTCGACGTGGCAGGCCCTAAGCTGCTCGAACCTGATCGCGATGCACACACTCACGACTTTCTGCTGCAGAATCACGATGTGTTCTTCGTCGATACCGCGAAAGACATGTGCGAGTTCACGTGCCAGTCACTCAACGGAAAATTCGACGAGTACGTTGCAGCGCACCCGACCACCGGCCAAGTTCTCGACGCGATGGAAAAGGTCGTCGATTCGGTGCTGGCGACGCCATATTGGAGCGGCCTCCCGTCACGCTTCGGTGCCAAGCACTTCGTAAAGTACAAGCTCGAGCCAGAAGCCGCGCCGGGAAATCCTGACGCGCCGAACTACAACGACCCGTTCTTTCTCCGCGCTGACCTGCATGAACGGCTTCGTGCCGGCGAAGCGCGCTTCCGCTTCCTCGTTCAGTTTCAGACGGATGAGGCGACAATGCCTCTGGACCGCGCGACGGTGCGGTGGTGCGAGCGAGCCAGTCCACCGGTCCATGTCGCCACGCTCGTGCTACCCGCCCAGGATCTCGACACGCGCAACCAGTCGCAGTACGGCGAGAACCTAGCGTTCAATCCGTGGCACGCGCTTGCAGAACACGAACCGATTGGGAGCATCGCAGCGGCGCGCAAAGTAGTTTACCTGGCTTCGGCGAATGTACGCCGCAATTTCGACGGCGTTCCGCTCGGCGAACCCGTCACGCCGCGCCCTGGCGAGTGGATGGCAGGGCAACCCTATCCGCAGGGCGTAGATACCGTCATCGTGCGCGCAGCGATCCATCCCGCGATCGGCATCGCCCGCGTGGGCAACAGCCCGGAGGACTTTTTTGTTGGCCCAGAAGTGGCGATGCCGGCTCCGAAGCCCGCTGGGTTTTATCGCGATGCCAAGGGCGCTTTGAAAAGACAGGCGGCGCGCTTTCGCATCTACGGCTACAACGCCGCAGGTCAGGTCGTGGGGGAACTCACCTCCGACACGGCCGATATCCATTGGACCGTCCACGTCGCCAACAGTAAGGCGGCTTGGTATCAGTGGAGCATGGCCCTGGACGTGCCCGAAGCAGCCGGCACCAAAGTGCCCCTCCGCAACGCCGATGTCGCCGATCGAAACCGACTGATCATCGATAGCGGCCCCCGCACGATCACGGGGAAAAACACAAGCGGGGCCGCGTTCGCATTTCACGGCAAGTTCCAGGACACGGACGTCTATCTCGGCGAACTGCGCACCGACGCTGCCGGGCACCTGCTGTTCCTTGGCGGCCGCGGCGTGTCGGCGTCGCCGACCGGCAGTCCGATCTTTATCGAAGGACAGGACAGTTCATTTATCAATGCCGACGGCTGGTATGACGACATGTCCGATGGTCCGGTCACGGCCATGGTCAACATCGAAGGTCGATCCATTCCAGTCGAAGCTGCCTGGGTCGTCACCGCGCCACCGAATTACGCTCCGGGGCTCATCGGGTTGCGATCGCTCGACGACCTGCTCCGCGACCTCAATATCGAAGCCCGCTTGCTTCCCAGCCCCTCGGATAAGCCGTCGTTTCGCCATGACATTTATCCCCTGCTGCGGCGGTTGACTGATCTGCAATGGGTGAACAAGGGATATGCAACGGAGTTCGGCCAGACTGGACCGTACGACTTCGCCAATCCCACCATGATCGAACGGCTGAACCGCGATCCCGCTCTCGACGGGTACGATCTGGAGCGAGAACTGCGCAATCGCGTCTTCCGGTCGTTCCGCGATCCCGACGGCGAGGACAGCAATCAGCTCCCATGGCCATGGATTTATGGCGATTCGATGCAAATCCCTGCGGCCAATACCCCGCGTCAGAACGCCGCGGTTAGCCGCACACAATTCCGCGCTCTTAAGAACTGGGCGAAAGGCTCGTTCGTTGCCGACTGGCATCTCCCCGTGAAGGATGAAAGTACGCTCACCAACGTCGATCCGGCCGACCGACCAGCCATGCTCGATCGAGCGGCGCTGACGCACTGCCTCGCGGATGCGTTCCACCCCGGTTGCGAACTGACTTGGCCCATCCGACACTTGACACTTTTTTCGGCCCCGTTTCGCATCCGGCAGCGATCAGTCGGGGCACCCATCCCAAACTATGGCCCGCAACTGACGCCGGAAATAGCCTTGAGTGCTACTGGGCCACTTCACGAACAAGGGCCTGGCGATTTGACACGCTGGATGGGATTGCCTTGGCAAGCGGACACGGGCTTTTGCCGCTCGGGGTATGATCGACGCTACGATCCGTTCGTCCCGACGTTCTGGCCCGCTCGCGTTCCAAACCAAGTGCTGACTCCGACGAACTACGAAGCCGTGCTAAACACGACTGCGTCGCGGCCGGCCCGGTTGCGGGCATTTGACGATCGCATGCTCTGGGAGTCGCCACTGGACGTCAACGCCAGCACTGCCGATCAGATGGAAGCGATGGTAAGGTTGTATGGCGACATGGGACTCATTGAAATCATGCCGGGTGTCATCGGCGATCCAGTCTTCCCGACCGAGATGCGGGTGGCGAGTTTCGGCCCAGGCATTCCCACGCCATCGGCATCGTCTGCAGGTACAGCAAGTCCGAAAGCGGCCGCCATCGCCACCGCCCCCGGGCCGGCCAAGGCGGGCAAGCTTCCGTTGCCCGTGCGCTACGCGCGACCGGAATGACCACCGACTTCGACGCCGCCATCGTCGTCGCGGGCCCGGCCGGGGCGGCGGCCGCCATCGCGCTCACACGCCTCGGTCGCCGCGTCTTACTAGTGGATGCCGCGTCGAATCCGTATCGGAAGATCGGCGAGTCCCTACCCGGTGCGGCACGACCGCTCCTGCTGGATCTAGGTGTTCTGCCGCAATTTCTCGCTGGTGACCATCGCCCCTGTTACGGCAACGTCGCATTCTGGGGAAGCGAGAGGCCGACCGTTCACGATTTCCTTTTCGATCCGCACGGACATGGCTGGCACCTCGATCGCGCGTGCTTCGACCGAATGCTTCTCGACGGCGCCCGCGAAGCCGGCGCGGAAGTAAGGCTGGGCGCACCTTTTCGCTCAGTGAACTCAGCCGAAGATGGCACGCGTGTCGTTTCCTTCGAGGGAACCAACGGCACTTACTCGTGCCGTTGGATGCTGGATGCCACCGGACGTCGCAGCCTGGTTTCCCGGCAATTTGGTGCTCTTCGACGACGACACGATCAACTCGTGGCGATTCACGCCAGCTTTCGCGTTCAGAACGATGGCGATGACCGGACCTGGATCGAAGCCTGTCCCGATGGCTGGTGGTATAGTGCGGACATTCCCGGGAGCCGCCGCGTCGCCGCCTTCTTCACGGACGTGAATATCGGGGCAAAGACACTGCGGAATCGTTCGGCATTCCTCGACAAGCTCCATTCCACGCAACACCTCAGAAGCCCATTTGCGCGGTCGGAGATGGACAGCGAGCCGCATTGGACGGACGCCGCCACCACGATTCTGGAACAAGCAGTAGGGGAAGGCTGGTGCGCGGTCGGCGATGCCGCGATCGCGTTCGATCCACTCTGTTCGCAGGGATTATTCTCGGCACTCTACACAGGGCTGCGGGCTGCCCAAGCCGTGGATACTGCACTGGATGGCTCAACGTCTGCTCTGGAGTCGTATGCGGAACGGTTGAAAGAAATCGCCACTCAATACCACCGCAATCTCGCGTACTGTTATGCGCAAGAACGCCGTTGGAACGACTCGCCATTTTGGCGATGCCGCCACCAACTTGACTTGCAACACCGGTAGTCGGTCAGGGCATCGCTGGCGGAAGTGAGCGTTTTCCAATTGCGCTGTCTAGCACGACCATCTGCTGGAGCCGGCATCCTTATCCGTCTCCTTCCGTCGGTTGCTCTACCAGCCCTTCGACTCGCTCCCGATCCTGATGTGACTAACCCGTGGTGCGTCCGGTCAATCATCGGATGTCCGAGGAACGCCACGATTCGCTCTCTCGTCGTCCGCAATCACAAGCAATCCGACGGAGTAAGGCGAGAAGTTATTTCCGAGGTCGTCGATGCATGGCACGTTTGGCGTCGGTTCTCGGTTTCATGAGTCGGTCGTGGGGCTTAGGCCTCGCCGCCACAACCGTCGGCTATTCCCAACGGGAAGCCGGCCAGGTTTCCGGCGTCTTGGCGGGGGAGGACGGACGCCGACGGGTCACTCGGGCACAGGAACAGGCGCACCGCCCGGGCCGGGCATCCGAGGCGCTACGCTTCCCGTTGGGAATCCCGGCCTGGGCGCAAAGGGTGTCCTGCTCCAGGTGCGGGAGTAAGTGGGCCAGCCAACTCCAGGCGTACAAATCGGCCCCGGCGCCGGTTTATGCCAGACATGCCGCCGGGCGGCTACAGCGTTGTGCGTCAGCCCGAATTCTTTTGGGTCAACGACGCCTACAGCACACGGTTTTCGACCATTCCTCGCACATCGCATCGCCCACCATCCAATGAAGGGTCATTCCACTGACTTCAATGCTGTTATGGCGTATCGGCTCGTACGCCCGTCGCCTCTACTCGGCTGGATACCGAAGTGGCAGCTCTAGATGAAATGTCGTCCCCTTCCCTTCCGCGCTCTGGAACCAGATACGACCACCTTGCGCTTCCACGGCTCCCTTCGCCACATATAGGCCAAAGCCGTTGCCGTCCTGCGTGTTTCGGACGTTGCTGGTTCGATAGAGTTTGCCAAAGATTTTTCCGTGCTCCACTTGCCGGAATGCCGCAGCCAGTGTCCGTCACCGTGCATCGGAGAACAGCGTCGCGGAGTTCGACGGTGAACGCGACGGACCCGCCCGTCGGCGTGTACTTTACGGCATTGCTGAGCAAGTTTTCGACCCGCCATCCGGGTGTACCGCTTGTCGAGCACCGCAATCGGAAGCGCCGGGGGCACTGAGACCGTGAGGCCCACCTCCTTCTCCTTGGCCTTGATCCGGATGACTTCCAACATTTCGCGGAACATCTCACCAAGATCGAGTGGAGCGTCGGTAATTGGTATCTTCCCAAGTTGGATGCGCGAGACGTCGAGGATCATGGTCACCAAGTCCGCCAATTGGAAGGTGACGGACCGGATGGTCCCGACATCGGCCTGCTGAGCCGCCGTGAGGGGCCAGAGTCGCCGGCGAGGAGTCCCTCGGTGGACCACGCCACGGCGGTAATTGGAGTGGAGAGTTGATGTGCGATCATGCCGAGCAGCTCGTCCTTCTGCCGGTCGATGTCATCGAGCAGCATGACCTGTGACTGCCACATCCGCTTCAAGATGATCGTCAGCGTTGTGAGCGCGATGAGGAGGAAGACGACGAACATGGCAAACGGCACGAGTGCCAGGTTCGTGAGCGTCTCGAATTCCGACACATCCAGATCGAATCCAATCACGTACCGGGCGGGCATGCTTGCCCCTTTCCCTTCGATCGGAGCCGTGCCGGACAGAAACGTGCCCCACTGATCGTGCGCAAGTTCGGGATCCACGAACGGCTTGCGGAACGCGTCGCGCTGAAAAGCTGGAAACCTGCTGATGTCGTATGGGTCGCCCGGCCGGGTCAGTGCGTCTTCGTCGTTGATCGTCCCGTCACCGTTTAATTCCACCGGCGTGTCCGGATCTAGCGAGTCGGCGTCTGCCACAAACTCCAATGTGTTCGGATCGTTCGTCTTCCTGAGGATGTAGGCGTACTACAGATTCCGTGCGTGCGCTCGAATCCGACGGAGTTCCAGGACAGTGGTCTGGTACGGTTCTGTTGGGATACTCGCTGGCCCTCGAATTTGATCCAACACGAGTTGGTCGAATCTGGTCGCCGCGACCGCCGCGATGGCGGACAGCCGTTCGTCCAGACTCCAGCGGAATTGAGACTGGGTGTTGGTGTAAAGGACGTAGGTGGTCACCGAGGTAAGCACGAGAAACAACGCCAGAACGGCATACACCCTACCGGCATGAAACTCGGAAGGCTTCACCGACCCCGGAGTTGATGGGGTGACTGGGTCCAACGCCAAAGACCTTATCACATCACCGGACTTGACGGTAGCGATCCCCTCTTATCCGGTGCTCGGCCAGTGATCTCGGGAGCCCATCTCGTTTCGTGCCTCAGGCCTGTGGGCTTCGTACATGAGGATTTCGTTCTTGCTCGGGTCGAAACACTCACCATCGTACCCGCCGCGAACTGACGGCGGATCAAATCCCGCGGCCGCTATGAGCCCGTGCACTTGAGCAGGGAAGAAGTAGTGCAAGTCCATTTTCAACACGCAATCGGCCTGCCCAGCACGCTCCACCAAGGCGAACTCCGTCATGTGCTGGTGGACATGGTCGTACTCGATGTAGATTCGGACGCGCGTGTGGACGCCGAACAATCGCTCGTTCGCTTCCAATCCGTTCTTCGTGAACGGAATTATTGGCAGCTGCGTAGCCAATGAATCGGTGTCATAGTTTTCGACTCTAACTGTGTATGAGTAGACCTTTTGGAACTGCTGCGGAACTCGAACGCCGACGTCGGCAAGCGGTCCAGTCCGTAAAAGACGGCGAGTCGCAAACGACCGTTGCACGAGTGCTGGGCGTTGCGCGCTCGACTGTTTTCCGTTGGCTGAAATCGGACAGATTGACTGATGGCTTGGCCGCCAAACCGCATGCGGGTCCGGCGTGCCGCCTGTCGGCGGAGCAACATCGTGAGTTGGCCGTGCTCTTGTTGCAAGGGGCCAAGACGCATGGCTGGTCCACCAATCTGTGGACGACCGCCCGGGTCGCGGTCCTGATCGAACGGCACTTTGGCACCCGGTATCACCACGACCACGTCGGCCGCATGCTTCATGAGCGCCTGAACTGGACACCGCAAAAGCCTCAGCGACGGGCGCGCGAGCGTGACGAAGCGGCCATCGAGTACTAGAGGAAGGTGCGCTTTCCCGCGATTGCCGAGGCGACTCGGCAGCGGGACGCGCACCTGGTCTTTCTCGACGAGTCGGGCTACATGTTGACGCCGACGGTGCGCCGGACCTGGGCGCCCAGTGGCCAGACGCCGATCTTGGACTGCTGGGACCGCCGCGATCGCTTGTCGGCGATCAGTTGCCTGACCGTCAGCCCCAAGGCGAGTCGATTGAATTTGTATTTCCAACTGCTGCCGCACACTGTGCATGGCGAAGACGTGGTCGAGTTTCTGCGTGAACTCAAGGCGAATCTCGGCGGGCCGCTGACCGTGCTCTGGGATCGCTCGCCCGTGCATCGCAAGAGCACGGTCGTGCATGAATACCTGGCGCGTCATCCCGAGATCCTGACGGAAGACCTGCCAGCGTATGCTCCGGAACTGAATCCGGACGAATTGGTGTGGAGTTGGAGCAAGTACGGTCGCTTGGCCAACCTGGCGGCGAACGACACGGACCAACTGGCCGAAACAGTGATTGACGAATTGGTGTATTTGAAGGAACACCCAGAACTCTTAGTGGTCCGTTTCACAATTAACGTCGTGGTTAGGACAGACCTTTGGTATAAGGAGGTGAACGTCGAGAAAATCCCGGCAAGGAAAGGATTCCACTATGCCAGGACCACGTCCCGCTTCTTGTAGCTTTCCCGACGATT
>DATANR010000392.1:0-4737 GCA_036266155.1 Gemmataceae bacterium
TGCGGACTGGGGACTGGAGACTGGAGCAGGTAAGGGTGAAACGGCGGGGTAAGAGCCCACCAGCGGCGGGGTGACTCGCCGGCTCGGCAAACCCCACTGGGAGCAAGGCCAAACAGAGGACAGGAGCGGCCCGCTCCGTTACGATCCTCGGGTAGGCCGCTTGAGCCGTCGGGCAACCGGCGGCCTAGAAAAATGACCGTCGCCGATCCGCAAGGGTCGGGACAAAACCCGGCTTACAGGCCGGCCCGCGGAAAACCGGTTTGCGTTGAGTGTCACGCAAAGTCGCCAAGACGCCAAGAGAAGACAAGAAGTGAATTCTTCTGTTCTTTTCTTTGCGTCTTGGCGTCTTTGCGTGACACAATTGCTTAAACTGCCGCACGGATAACCGTGCCGCGCGTCGCCGGGATCTGTCGGCCTTCGACGTCGCGAAGGGTCGTATCGCCACCGTAGCCGAGACAATGCAGTACGGTCGCGTGAATGTCGTGCGGTTCGATGCGCCCGTCCTTCGGGTGGCCGCCGACTTTATCAGAGGCGCCGATCACTTGGCCGCCGCGAATGCCGCCGCCGGCGAGGGCCGCGGAGAACACGTGGCCCCAGTGGTCGCGGCCGCCGGCACCGTTGATCTTCGGCGTCCGGCCGAACTCGCCGATCCAGACGACGAGCGTTGAATCGAGCATACCGCGTTGGTCGAGGTCGCGCATTAAGGCCGGATAGGTCTGATCCATCTGCGGCATCAGCACGGTCTTGAGCCGTTCCGCATTCTTCTGGTGCGTGTCCCACAGCGGATTGCCGGCGTTCTCGTCGCCCTTCTCACGTGGCCAATTCACCTGCACAAAGGTGACGCCGGCTTCGATCAGTCGGCGGGCAAGCAACACGCTTTGGCCGAACTTGTGCCAGCCGTATTGATCGCGGACGGCCGCGGGTTCGGATTCCAGATCAAAAGCCCTGCGCGCCGCCGGCGACCGCAGCAGATCGAGGGCCTGATGTTGATAGACAGCATGTCGGCCGATCGCTGGCGCAGTTTCGGTCGTGTTCAGATGACGATTGACCTGCTCCAAAAGCGATCGCCGATCGTCGAAGCGCAACGGCGCCACGTCGCCTGGCAGGGCAAGTTCAGGCAAGCTGAAGTGCGGCGTCGTGGGTTCGCAGGTGAGCAGCCACGGGTCGGCCGTGCGCCCGAGCCAGCCGCCGAACTGGCCGGGCCAGGGGTTGTTCGGGTTGTTGCGAATGTGCTCCGGCAGGATTGCACTCGCGGGGACACCGGCCTTGTCCTTGTGCAGGTGGCGAACGATCGCGCTCAGCGACGGAGCATCGTTCGGCGGCCCAGGCTTGCCGGACTCCTGATTCATCGGCGTGTGCGGATGGCCAGTGAGCACCCAGTAGCCACTGGCCGAATGAGCGTTGTCGTTCGTCGAGACCGCCCGCAAGACGCAGACCTTGTGAGCCAGCGCCGCCGTACGCGGCATCAGTTCGCCGACGTGCAAGCCGGGCAAGCTCGATGCGATCGGTTTGAAGTCGCCGCGGATCTCGGCCGGCGCGTCGGGCTTCGGGTCCCAGGTCTCATGCTGCGGCGGCCCGCCCCCGAGGAATAAGAAGATGCAGGCTTTGGCGGGTCCTTCGCTACGGCCGTGGGAGGCGTGGATTGGCAGCGTCAACCCGGCAGCGCTGAGGCCGCCGACGCGAAGCCACTCGCGGCGCGAAAGGTTCTGGAGAGAAAGCATGTGCGACCGAATAGGCCGGGCAGGTAGGATGGATGCACTGTAAGCGTTTTGGCAAGGCGGGACAAGGACGAATTGTGCCACGAGCAACACGGGCCGCAAACTCGTATCTGAAGTGGACGCTGTTTCGTTTCTGGATTCGTGTGAACGCGACGGACCCGCCGACCTCGCAAAACACGATCCTTGCCAAATCAGCTAGAAATCGCGTGGTTTTGCCGTCCGAACCCTTTCATTTCGTTGCTGTTTTTTTCGACGAAACGCATGGGGGCATGCGTGCAGTGTGTGTAATACATTCACACTCAGGCTGCGCGCCGCGCCAGCGATTCGGCGACGATCTCGTCCTGCCGATCGACCCAGGCGAGGATGTTTTCCATGAGTTCGCCGGGATCGACGTCGCCGGCCGGCAGTGGCCAGTGCAAACGCTCGGCGCCGACGAGTTGCAGGGCGGCACCCTGATTTCCAGAAGACCACTGCCGAACGAATGCGGCGATCGTGCGGGCGCGGCGGCAGGTGTTGTGGACGAGTTCCCAGGCAGCCTCGTCGGTCGGCGTCGTATCGGCAGCGTGTTCGGCGCGGTTGGCGAGCCACTCGACGATCATCTGGGCTTCGACGTCGCCGAGCCCGCGAGTGATGGCCTCGTCGCGCAGAATGTGGCGTACCAGTGGTGTGCTCAGCATGTCCGGCGAGTCCCCCTCACGGCACGGTCGCGGCGGTGCGGCCTCCCCCAGGCCACGACTCGCCGTCTCGTCACTGGTCGTGATTCGAGAGGCCGGGGTATACCCAAATATGAAGAGAACGCAACCGCAATCGGCCCGTTTCAGCGCACCGCGAATCGGTAAAGAATCTCGGCGGCACGGTCGATCTGATCCAGTTCGATCCACTCGTCCTTGGTGTGTGCCTGCGCGATGTCGCCGGGGCCGAACACGACGGCCGGGACGCCGGCTTCAGCAATCGACGACGCGTCCGTTCCGAACGGGACCGCCAGGACATCATGCCGGCCTTCGACGGCATTGATCGCTTTGCCAAAACGCTCGCGCATCTCCGGTGCCTGGAGGGCTTCGAGTGCCGGGCAGGCCATCCAGACCGCGTCGCAGGACCATCCGCTGGTAGGAGCGGCAGCCAGAGCGTTTGTGAAGTCCGTCCACGCCTTCTGCGGATCTTCGCCGGGCAGCAGCCGACGATCGATCTCGATGACGCATGCGTCTGGCACAGTGTTGACGCTCACGCCGCCCTCGATGCGCCCGACGCTTAAGGTCGGCGGCCCGAGTCGCGGATGCGCCGCCGACTTCATGAGCCCGTCGGCATAACCCTCGATGACCGGCAAAACGTGGCCCATGCGGTATATCGCGTTGACCCCCTGATCGGGGCGCGACGAGTGACAGGCGCGTCCCTCCGTGCGGACCTTCCCGCGGACAACGCCCTTGTGTGTGTCGACGACCTGCAGACGCGTCGGCTCCGCGACGACCGCGAAATCCGCTCGGATGCCCGATTTCATCAGCTCCTGCACGCCGAGGAAAGTGTGCTCCTCATCGACGGTACACGCGAGCACGACATTCGCGGCCCCAGCTGGTTTCTCACGCACCAACCGGGCGAACGCGGCGAGCATGGCCGTCATGCCGCCCTTCACGTCGCACGAGCCACGGCCATAGAGCTTGCCATCGCGAATCTCGCCCGCGAACGGATCGATCGTCATGCCGTCGACGGGCACGGTGTCTTGATGGACTTCGAAGAGAAGCGTTTTCGTCGCGCCCGGCGATTGATAGTGCGCGATGATGTTGTCGCGCTTCGGCACCACCGTCTGCCGGCGATACTGAGCCCCGATGTCGATGAAGAATTGTTCGAGATAGGCAGTGACGCCGTGCTCAAGGTACAGGTCGCCGGTGACGGCCCGGCCCATCGGGTTGATCGACGGAATCCGCACGAGATCTTGCAGCAGGCGATGCGTCGGCGACATGATTGCGAATCCTGGAGGGCACATCCCGAGTCTGTTCTACGGGAGATGTCGGTCAGAGCTTGCCCATCGGCCCTACACTGGGAAATGATGTCCGAGTTTGCCATCCGCACGAGCGACCTGTCCCGCGTCTATCGCCGCAAGCGCCGGCGGGGCTGGTTTCGCAAGAAGCCCGCCGAGAAGGTCACGGATTTCGTCGCGCTCGACAAAGTGAACCTCGAAGTACGGCCCGGCGAGTTGTTCGGCCTGTTGGGCCCGAACGGCGCGGGGAAGACGACGCTCATCAAGATTCTGACGACCTTGCTGGCGCCAACTAGCGGCGAGGGGAGGGTCGACGGCCTCAACGTGGCCACGGAGCAGCACGCGCTTCGGCCGCGGATCAACATGGTGTCCGGCGGCGAATCAAGCGGGTACGGCATCCTCAACGTGCGCGAGAGCATCTGGCTCTTTGCCCGCATCTACGGCGTGCCGAACCACCTGATTCGCGAACGCACGGACAAGATGCTCGAGATCGTCGGCCTTTCGGACAAGGCGACGAGTCGCGTGAGCCACCTCTCCACGGGTCAGCGGCAGAAGATGAATTTCTGTCGAGGGTTCATCACCGATCCGAAGATCCTCTTTCTCGATGAGCCGACGCTCGGTCTCGACGTGACAGCCGCCCGGAACATTCGCCAGTTCATCCGCCAGTGGATGAAGGAAGACCAGCGCCGGACGTTGTTGCTGACGACACACTATATGGCGGAGGCCGATGAGTTGTGCGACCGGCTGGCCATCGTCGATCGCGGCAAGATCCTTGCGTGCGACACCCCCGCCAATTTGAAACGGCGCGTGCAGGAGCGGCCAATCTTCGAGTTGACGCTGGCGCCTGGCCCGAACGGCGTGCCCGATGTCAGCGGCTCGCCCGGGGTGCACCTTGCGACGTCGACGCAGACACCGACGACGGTTCAACTCAAGGTCGTGCTCGACGAGGAAGCCGCGATCGGCGTCGTCGTGCAAAGGGTAGCTGCCGACGGAGCCCGCATCATCAACCTCAAGAACGTCGAGCTGACTCTCGAAGACGTGTTCATC
>DATANR010000393.1:0-6843 GCA_036266155.1 Gemmataceae bacterium
CGAAGACCGCCTAAAGGCGGAACTCCAACCCAATGCATCAGGAAAGACCCGCAGTTCGAAGTCTCTATTCGTATCGCAGCGCCTGCACCGGCCGCAGCCACGCCGCGCGGACTGCCGGCCAGACGCTGAATGTCACCGCGATCAGGATCGCGCCACAGTTGACGAGCAACACCGTCATTGATTCGATCTTGGTGGGAATCGAGTCGAAATAATAGATGGATCGATCGAAGCCGACGCCTGTGAGCTTGAACAGCACGCCTTCGATGTCGTTGATGTAATGCGTAATGAGCAGCCCCGCGATCGTGCCCAGCCCCGAACCAATCACGCCCAGAAGTAGGCCGTACGACAGGAAAATCTGCATGACGCCGCGATCGGATGCACCAAGCGACTTGAGAATGCCGATGTCGCGTGTCTTCTCGCGCACAATCATCGAGAAGATCGCCAGGATGCAGAAGCCGGCGACGCCGACGATCATGAACAGCAGCAGATTCAAGAGGCCGCGCTCAATGTCCACCGCGTGCAACAGTGAGTTCTGCTTCTGCTCCCAGGTGTTAATCTGGTACGAATAATCGTCGTGTTCGCCGACGACGAAGATCTGCTGTAGCTCGTCAACGACCTGATTGGCCTTCGAGTAATCCTTGAGCTTGATCTGGATGTGCGTGACGCGATTGCCCATCGCGCGCAGCCGCTGGAGGTAGTCGAGTGGCACATAAACAAAGTGGCCGTCGTACTCCGTCATCTCTGTGCGTATCGAATCGGCGACGGCAAAGTTCGAATGGACCGGTTCGAGTTGCTCCTTAGCAGCCCCGAACATGAGGAGTTTGAACGTCGAGCCAGGTGGCAAGATGTCGCGGTCCGTGACCTGTTTCGTCACGGGATCGACCCCACGGTAGTGAGTGATGCCAAAGCCGACGATGGCGCCGACCGGCTTGATCGGGTCGGCCGGTGGCATCGCGGGAAGCGGGGCCTCACCGGGCAGCGGGATGGGCGGGGGCATATTCTGAATCGGCGGATTGAAGTGATTCCAGCGCCGCATCGCTTCCGGAGTCAGATCGAATGATGGCTTCGCGCGTCGATCAGGATCCAGGAGATACTCGCCGAAGCCGCCGATCGCGGCACGGCCAGCGGGGTCGGTACCCACCACATGCACGGGCACGGTGACGAGTTCGCGATTTGGGCCGACCTCGAAGATCAACATCCCGGGCACTTCGACCGTGGCCGTGATCGCCTCAATGTGCTCGGCCGCGGGGGACGCCATGATCTTGGCGATCATGACATCGCTATCCATCGGAAAGCCGTTGGCGCTCGGCGACTCGATGATGACGTCGGAAAGGATGCCGTGGAACCGGTCCTTCAGCTTCGAGCTGAACCCGGCCATGACGCTGTTGACGACGACGAGCGTCGCGACGCCGAGCATCACGCTCACGATGCAGACGAAAGCCAGGAAGCGCGTCCGTAGGTAACGCCAGCAGAGAAGGGCCTTGTACATGGGTCGTCTTCCTTGACGCCGCTGGCAGCGTAGCGCGCGAGCGCTACGCTGCCAGCGGCTACTCCGGTCTCAACAGCGGGAACAAAATCACGTCCCGTATGGTCTGCGTATTCGTCAAGAGCATCACCAACCGGTCAATGCCAATGCCGAGCCCGCCGGCCGGCGGCATGCCGTGGCGCTGGGCACGAATGAAGTCGTGATCCATCTTGGCCATCGAGTCTTCCTCGGGCAGGCCGGTCAATTGACGCTTGAAGGTCGCTTCCTGCGTGATCGGATCGTTCAACTCCGTGTAGGCGTTGGCCAGCTCCATGCCGTGGACGTACAACTCGAACCGCTCGGCGACGGCCACGTTCTCACGCTTCCGCTTCGTGAGCGGGCAGAGGGCGGCCGGGTAATCGTGCACAAACACCGGGCCGACCAGATTGTGTTCGACCAGGTGCTCAAACAGGAAGTGGACAATGACCTCGTGTTCCTTGCCCGCGGCCTGGATGTGGTGAACGCCCGCGGCCGCACGGACGCCGGCCTCGTCGAACATCGAGCAACCCACGTGCTTCTGGAACAAGTCTTCGTACTTGACCCGCTGCCAAGGTTGGTTGAAGTCGACGGTCTTATCCGCCCACGACCGCACGCGGCCGCCGCCAATAGCGTCAACGCAGGCGACGATCAGTCCTTCGGTAAGGTCCATCATCGAGCGGTAGTCGCCGTACGCCTCGTACAGCTCCATCATCGTGAACTCGGGATTGTGCTTGTGGCTGATCCCCTCGTTCCGGAAGACACGGCCGAGTTCGTAGACCCTCTCGATCCCGCCGACGAGCAAACGCTTCAGGTGCAGTTCGAGTGCGATGCGCACAAACAGATCGATGTCGAGCGCGTTGTGGTGGGTCGTGAACGGCCGGGCCGCGGCGCCGCCGGCGATCGCGTGCAGCGTCGGCGTCTCGACTTCCATGAAGCCGCGATCGTCGAGGTGATTGCGGATCGTACGAACAATCTTCACCCGCTGCTTCGCCCGCTCCATCGTCTCGGGTGTGTAGATCAAATCGAGATAACGGTGCCGGAGCCGATACTCCGGGTCGGCCATGCCGCCCCACTTGTCCGGGTGCGGCTCCAGCGACTTGGTCAGGATCGTCAGCTTGTCGACGAAGATCGTCCGTTCGCCGACCTTGGACTTGCCATAGACACCCTCGACGCCGATCAGGTCGCCAAGATCGAGATCTTGAGCGAGCGCCCAGCCGGTGTCGCCGACCTGCTTGGCGCCCAGCATGAGCTGGACCTGGCTCGAGTAGCCGAGGAACTCGGTTGCGTCGTGCTTGCCCTCGACCTCGCGCGTCTTCCGGATCTGCGGCCGGCCCGAGGCGTCCCACAGGTCGATGAAGTGCAGCTTCCCCTTGATGCGCCGGCTCACAATCCGGCCGGCCGCCTTGACGCGTGGCCGGTCGTCGCCCTCGCGGTCATCGGGCAGAGCGAGGATCTGCTCGATCGGCATGTGCCCGTCGAAGCGGCTGCCCCACGGATCGATGCCCAGCGCGTCGATCCGGTGGAGCTTCTCCAGCCGGCTCGCCCGCACGTCGCCACTGATCGAATCGGAAGTCGTCGGATCGTCCGCCACGGTTGCTCGTTGGTTGTCGGTGTCAATCGAGTTGTCAGGCCAGGAAGAACGGCGATTGTAGCTTGGCTGGGAAGCCTGTCAATTGCAGGGACGAACATCACTCCCGGCGGTTCAAGTTGGCTGGCGCGATCGTACCTTGGTTTCGTTCAAAAACACACACACCCTGGAAACGCAATTTGAGGCCATGCATGAATCGGCATGATTCGTCTTCGATGACATAATTCTTTTTTCAGCAACAGCTTATGACTTAGGAAGTGCGATCTGACGATCATCGTTGTGTTTCGGAGGCTGCCCTGGAATGCGCGTCCAGAAACGTAAGCCATTCCGGATACCGGGAGACTGCAGCAAGCGAGGCCAGTAGCCGGCGACAATTAGCGGCCGTAGTCGCCGGAACGAAGGGTAATCTCTTTCTTGTACCTTCCCGACAACACTGGCCGCGTTTCGGTTCGCCTGCTACCTTATCTGTTCCGACACATAACCAGACATTCGGGGATTCGACCGTGGCGGTTCGCATTCGCATGAAGCCGATGGGCCGGAAACACCGGGCTTACTATCGGATTGTCGCCATCGACGGCCGCCAGCCGAACGACGGGCGCGTGATCGAGGAACTCGGCACCTACGATCCGCAGATCGCGGACAACGACAAGAACGTCACGCTACGGGCCGACCGCGTGAAGTACTGGCAGAGCGTGGGCGCCAAGTCGTCGCACAAGGTGACCGTTCTGCTCAACAAGTTCCTGGCGAAGTTCGAGGCGCTGGCGACCGCCCCGGCGCCGCAAAGCGAGCAGAAGGCCTAAGCGGGCCATCGGGAACGGCGATGCGCTTCGACGTGCTGACCCTGTTCCCTGAGATGTTCTCCGGCTACTTGTCCGAGAGCATTCTCAAACTGGCTCAGCAGCGTGGTCTGGTTCAGGTTCACACTTGGAACATCCGCGACTGGGCGACCGGCAAGCACAAGAGCGTGGACGATCGGCCTTTCGGCGGCGGGCCCGGCATGGTCATGATGCCTGGGCCCGTGTTCGATTGTGTCGAGGCAGTTCAGTCGAAAGATGTGGCCGGCGAGTTGGTGATGCTGACTCCCGCCGGCGAACGGTTGACGCAGCGAGTGGTCGAAGAACTGGCAGTCAAGCCACGGCTTCTTCTGCTGTGCGGCCGCTACGAGGGGTTTGACGAACGGATTCGGCAGGGGCTGAAGCCGCGTGCGATTTCGGTCGGCGACTTTGTTTGCAACGGCGGCGAAGTGCCGGCCATGCTGGTGATCGACGCGGTGATCCGCCTCATCCCCGGCGTGCTGGGCGACGAGCAGTCCGTGGTGGACGAGTCGCACAACAAGGACGGACGACTGGAGCATCCGCAGTACACACGGCCGCGTGAGTTTCGGGGCATGAGCGTCCCCGAAGTGCTCCTCAGCGGCGACCATGGGGCCGTCGCCAAGTGGCGTAAACAACAGTCGGACTTACGAAGCCGACCGACCAACGATTACACCGAACCGAAGTAGATTAGCCATGAAAAACCATCTCATCGCCTTGATCGAAAAGCAGCAATCGGACAAAGTGGCCGTGCTGAACAAGGCACAAAGCGAACTGATCAAGCAGCCGAGCGATCGGGCCGTCCCGACGGTCAACGTCGGCGACACGATCGACGTTCACTTCTGGATTGAGCTGGGCGAGAAGGGCCGAACGCAGGTGTTCAACGGCACCGTCATCGCCATCAAGGGCGAAAAGCCGGACGAGTTCATCACCGTTCGCCGCATCGTGCAGGGCGAAGGCGTCGAGCGCGTCTTCCCGCTGCTGTCGCCACGCATCGCGAAGATCGACGTGAAGAAGACGGGCCGCGTTCGCCGGGCGAAGCTCTACTACCTCCGCGATCGCGTCGGCAAGGCGACCCGCCTTAAGGAACGCAAGAAGGGCGAAGCCACGACGACGTCGAAAGCTAAGAAGGCCGAAAAGGCCGCCGCGAAGTAAGGATTGGAAAAGGTCCTATCGGACGTATTTGTCCCCTAGGACCTATTTCCTTAGGGGGGCCGCGTCATGCTCCCGACTGGCTTTGCCCGCTTCCCGATTTGGCGGCGCTGGTTCGGCCTGCGAAGCGAGCGGGCTGCGGCCAGGTATCTGCGCCGGCAAGGTTGCCGAATTCTCGGCCACAACATCGACGATAGGCTCGGCGAGATCGACCTGCTCGCTCTTGATGGCCAAACGATCGTGGTCGCCGAGGTGCGGTCGAGCGAGACGAAGTCGTTCGAGGAATTGGCCGCGACGGTGAACCCCGAGAAGCAGCGACGGTTGACGAACGCGATCCTCCGCTTCATTCAGCGGCGCAAACTGTGGAACGTGGGTGTGCGCTTCGACGTGATCGCCCTACGCTGGCCGGCCGGCGCCCGCGAACCCGAAGTCCGGCACTACCGTCATGCCTTTCAAGCGGTCGGGAAGTATCAGTTTCATTCTTAGTAGTTGTCAGTTATCAGTTGTCAGAATGACCGCCAATGACCACTGACAACTAGCAACTGATAACTGATAACTACTCCATGAAATCTCCCGACGAACAACTCGAACTCCTGCGCCGCGGCGTCGATCAGATCGAGCCGGCGGATGGCCTCAAGAAGAAGCTCGAAAAGAGCGTCAACACGGGCAAGCCTCTGCGCGTGAAGTACGGCATCGACCCGACGGGGATCGACGTCCACCTCGGGCACACGGTTCCCCTGCGCAAGCTCCGGCTGTTCCAGGAACTCGGCCATCAGGCGGTGCTGATCATTGGCAACTACACGGCGCTGGTTGGCGATCCGAGCGGGCGCGACGAGACGCGTGCTCGCCTGACGCCGGAACTCGTCGAGAAAAACGCCCAGGATTACCTCGCACAGATCAGCAAGATCCTCGACATGTCGAAGACGGAGGTTCGGCCCAACGGCGAATGGTTTAGCCGGATGACTTTTCTCGACGTGCTGAGCCTCACGAGCAAGATCACCGTACAACGCATGCTCGAGCGCGATGATTTCTCGAAGCGCTTCCGTGCGCAGCCGGAGTCGATCCCCATTTACTTGCACGAGTGCCTCTACCCACTGATGCAGGGTCATGATTCGGTCGAGATCAAAGCCGACATCGAATTGGGTGGCAGCGAGCAACTTTTCAACCTGATGATGGGCCGCCGGCTCCAGGAGGCGGATGGGCAGGAGCCGCAAGTATGCGTGACGCTCCCCATCCTTCGTGGCCTGGATGGCAAGCGAAGGATGGGCAAGAGCCTCGGCAACTACGTCGGGGTCGGCGAGTCGGCGGATGACCAGTTCGGCAAGACGATGAGCATTCCCGATGAATTGATGCGCGAGTGGTTCACGCTGTTAACCGACAGGCCAATGGAAGAGATCACGCAATTAGCGTTGACAGAGGACGAGATCGAGCAAAAACTGCCCCCGCGATCTAACCCGATGGAAGCCAAGAAGGCACTGGCCCACGATGTCGTCGCTTATTACCACGGGGCAGACGAAGCGCCGGCCGCGCAACAGAGGTGGGTCGATCGGTTCTCCAACAAGAAGGACCCTGACAACATCCCCGAGGTGACGATCCCTGCTGTCGAGGCTACCAATGGAATGGGCCTCCTTCGCCTTCTCGTGGCCGTCGGTTTCTGCAAGAGTAACAACGAAGCCCGGCAAAAGGTGACAGAGGGGGCTGTGAGCATCGGCCCCGATCGGACCAAGCTCACCGATCCGAAGACGATGGTGACCGTCGAAGATGGATTGATCGTGCGGCTGGGAAGC
>DATANR010000394.1:0-15036 GCA_036266155.1 Gemmataceae bacterium
TAAACCCTGATTCAAGCTGCTGTAGCTCAGTGGTAGAGCACTTCATTGGTAATGAAGAGGTCATGGGTTCAACCCCCATCAGCAGCTTTCGGGATCGACAGGATAAAAATGTTCCCGCGGCAGTGGGGGCGCACGGGCGCTCGCCACGGATAATCTCACCATCCGATCCTACTGGGGAGCACAATGGCAAAGGCAGTCTTCGAACGCAAGAAACCGCACGTGAACGTCGGCACGATTGGTCACATTGACCACGGCAAGACGAGCTTGACCGCCGCCATCCTGATGCGGCAGGCACGCAAGTTCCCGAAGGCCGGCGAGAAGATCAAGAGCTATTCGGAAATCGCCAAGGGCGGCATCGTTCGCGACGCGAACAAGACCGTGACCATCGCCGTCTCGCACGTCGAGTACGAGACCGCGAACCGGCACTACGCCCACATCGATTGCCCGGGCCACGCGGACTACATCAAGAACATGATCACGGGCGCGGCCCAGATGGACGGGGCTATCCTCGTCGTCGCCGCCAACGACGGCCCGATGCCGCAGACCAAGGAGCACTTGCTCCTGGCCCGTCAGGTCGGTGTGCCGAAGATCGTGGTCTTCATGAACAAGGTCGACACGGTCGACGACCCGGAATTGCTCGACTTGGTCGAGTACGAACTGCGCGACCTGCTCAAGAAGTACGAGTTCCCAGGCGACGAGGTGCCGATCATCCGTGGCCAGGCCAAGTCGGCCCTGGACTGCAGCGGCGCCGACGATAACGATCCGGGCTGCAAGTCGATCGATGCGCTGATGGAGGCGCTCGACAGCTACATCCCGATGCCGCAGCGTGAGGCGGACAAGCCGTTCCTGATGTCGATCGAAGACGTGTTCTCGATCAAGGGTCGTGGTACGGTCGCGACGGGCCGCGTCGAGCGCGGCCGGGCCAAGATCGGCGACGAAGTCGAGATCATCGGTCTCAAGAAGGACAACACGAAGACCGTCATCACCGGCATCGAGCAGTTCCAGAAGACCTGCGAAACGGCCGAGGCAGGCGACAACGTGGGCACCCTACTCCGCGGTATTGAGCGTGAAGGCATCGAACGCGGCCAGGTGTTGGCCAAGCCGGGCAGCATCACGCCGCACACGAAGTTCAACGCCAACATCTACGTGTTGACCGGCGACGAAGGCGGTCGCAAGACGCCGTTCTTCGCGAAGTACAAGCCGCAGTTCTACTTCCGCACGACGGACGTGACGGGCGGCATCACTGAGATCCGGTCGTCCGACGGCAACAAGGCCGAGATGGCCATGCCGGGCGACAACCTGGACGTGACGGTCGAGTTGCTCCCGGAAATGCCGGTCGCCATGGACGAAGGCCTGCGCTTCGCCATCCGCGAAGGCGGCCGAACCGTGGGGTCGGGGGTGGTGACGAAGATTTTGGCCTGACGGCGAGGGTATGGGGTATGGGGTATGGGGTATGGCGATAAGTCACGCCAAACGTGTCCTGTACAGGATGATGTTGGCCATACCCGATACCCCATACCCTATACCCCGTTCACAGGGGCGTAGCTCAATTGGCAGAGCACTCGTCTCCAAAACGAGCGGTTGAGTGTTCGATTCACTCCGCCCCTGCTACATTGATTCGGTAAGCTGGTTGCCTGCATTCGCCCGTCCCTGGATCGGGGGCGGGCGGTCGTATTGATGTACCGTGAATGTCCGCCGCCCGGCACGATGCCCGGGCCGACCCTCAGGCTGAACAGGATAGCCTCATGGCTGTTGCCGTCCCAACGTCGTCGGAAGCACAGAAATCCAGCCAGCCGCTTGGTCTGGTGGCGGCGAGCGTCGCCGGAGCGGCCTTCGTACTGGCGGCCGCGGGTGTTGTGCTGCGCCTGATCCCGTGGTTGTGGGACAACGGCGTCAACGATGCCATCGGCGGGTCGACGAACAGCTTCGTGTCCACAGCATTGCAATTGGTCGTTCAAGTGGGCGCTGCGATCGGGTTGATTTGGGGCGGCTCCAAACTCGCCAGCGGCCCGAAGGCTGTCGGCGTTCGCGGCGGCATCCTGCTGATGGTCGTCGTCGTCTTTATCGCCGTGTTCTGTTTGAAGGGCTTCTACGAACAGGTTGGACGGCCAATGTCGTTCAGCCACATCGTGGTGCTCCTCTTCTATGTGGTGATGGGCTTCTTGCTAGTTCAGCTTTTCCGCACCAAGCGCTTCAGCCAGTGGGCCATCGCGATCGATCAAGGCGGTTGGCTCGACACGCACACGCACAAGCGGACGCAAGGGCTTCGCGTCCGCCGGCTGACAATGTTGGGGATCCTCCTGATCGCCGGCGCCGGCATCTGGACGTTGATGAATCACAACTATCTGCCCAAGAATTCGGAAGTCACGCTTCCGAACGGCCAGAAGGTTTACAACCGCATGGGCGACTGGGTTCTCGGCGGGACGCTGTTGACGCCGGAGTTGCCCGATAAGGACGCAACGCTCGAGAAACGCGAGGCCTTGCAGATCGAGAACCGCGCTCGGCCACGGGTCGAGGGCGGCATCACTCTGATCCCGGACCTTCAGTTCACCGTGCCATTGCTGTTGATCGCATTCACGCTCTGGTTCACGTGGCGAGCCGTGAACTACCCGACATTCGCGGACTTCTTAATCGCCACCGAGGCTGAGATCAACAAGGTTTCCTGGACCTCGCGCAAGGCGCTGATCCGGGACACGGTCGTCGTGCTGACTTCGTTGATCTTGCTGACAGTATTCCTGTTCGTCGTCGATATGTTCTGGAATACGCTGCTGAGTCACCGGTGGATCGGCGTGTTGCCGACGGAAAAGGAACA
Source organism: Gemmataceae bacterium (assembly GCA_036266155.1). Taxonomy (GTDB): domain Bacteria; phylum Planctomycetota; class Planctomycetia; order Gemmatales; family Gemmataceae; genus SIAJ01. Next base: position 2,813 of record DATANR010000394.1, read on the forward strand.
GCAGGAAGCGATCGGTAAGGTAGATTCTCGACCCGTCACTGATTGGTAATACCCGCCCGACGAGGGGCGACGCAATGAACGAAGAGCCCGAAGCGAATTCGATGCCTGAAGAGAGCGTTCCGTCGCCGGAAGCGCCGAGTACGCCCGCGCCAGTCGAGGCCGACGCACCGGCTGCCGCAGCTCCGGCCGAGACGGCAGGCGCCGTCGCCACTGCTGCGGCTCCCGCGGCGCCATCGAAGAAGTGGTACGTCGTGAAGGTGCAGAGCGGCCGAGAGGACTCGATTCGCGGCAATTTAGAACGGCGCATCAAGCTCGAGAATCTTGAGCAGTATGTTGGCCGCGTCGTGGTGCCGGTCGAGAAGATCACCGAGGTTCGCGACGGCAAGCGGCGGATCAAGAAGGTCAAGAAGTTCCCCGGCTATCTGTTCTGCGAAGTCGAGTTCAACGAACACGTGCTGTACTTGTTCCGCGAGACGTCCGGCGTCGGCGATTTCGTCGGCGGCACTGGAACTGGGCCGAACAAGCTGCCGCAGCCGATGACCGATCGGGAAGTGCAGCGCATGCTGGCAGACCAGGACGAATTGGCGCCCGACGGCAAGCCAATCAAGAAGGACGAAGAGGAAGTTACGACGGGCAAGGGCCGGATCAAGCTCGACTACGATGTCGGTGATACGGTCAAGGTCCGCGAGGGGATGTTTGCGAACATGGAAGGCCCGGTCACGGAAATTGCCGATCGCGACAGTCAGAGTCCGAAAGTGAAGGTGACTTTGACGATTTGGGGTCGGCCCGTGCCGGTGGACCTGGATTACTGGCAGGTGGATCGAGTGTAGCGCGCTACGCCGCAAGCGGCGTGTAAAACCGAGAAAAAGGACACCCTCGACTGGTCGGGGGTGTCCGTCGTTTGTAGGACATACAGTCTATGGCTAAGCAAGTCACTGCGCAAGTAAAGCTGCAATGCCCCGGCGGTCAAGCGACGCCGGCGCCGCCGGTCGGCCCTGCGCTCGGCGCCCACGGCGTGAATATCGGCATGTTCGTGAAGCAGTTCAACGACAAGACCGCGGCGCTCAAGGGGATGATGACGCCGGTCGTCATCACGGTGTATTCGGACCGATCGTTCGAGTTCATCATCAAGTCGCCACCGGCCGCCGTGCTCTTGAAGCAGGCAGCCGGGCTGCCGATCGAGAAGAAGGCCGCCGGCAAGCAGCTTCCGGCCGAGGAGTTGGCCAAGAAATCGGGCAAATACAAGGGCTTCAAGGTCACAAAGAAGCAAGTCCTCGAGATCGCTGAAAAGAAGAAGAACGACCTCGGCGCTCGCGACATGGAGCACGCGGCCAGGATCATTGAGGGAACGGCCCGGTCGATGGGAATCACGGTTGAAGGTTAAGAATCAATAGGACCTATGGGGCACATGAGTCCCATGGGTCCTATTTAATTAGGCTTCGGGGGAGGGTCTCAGGCCCGTGGACCCCAGCCACGAGGAAAGACAGATGGCAGAAGAGACCGCCGCTGCGCCGGCCGAACAGCCGACGGCAGCCCCGCCAGCCGCACCTGATGCTCCGGCAACCGCCGCCCCTGAAGCGGAATCCGCGACGAAAAAGAAGAAGGCTGCTGGCGTCCCGCCCCGACGGGGCAAGAAGCTGCGCAACCATCTGAAGAACTTGCAACAGCGACTCGCCAAGGAAGGGGTTGTCCCCGTCCGCAAGGCGATTCAGACGCTGAAGTCGGTCAAGCGCGTGAAGTTCGACGAGACGGTCGAAATTCACATGAAGCTCGGCGTCGATACCAAGCAAGCGGATCAAGCGGTGCGTGGTTCGGTGCCGCTGCCGCACGGCATTGGCAAGACAGTGCGGATCGTCGTTTTCACGCAGGGTGACGATGTCGCCAAGGCCAAGGCGGCTGGTGCCGATTTCGCCGGCGGCGCTGAGTTGATTCAAAAGATCCAGCAGGAGAACTGGCTGGACTTCGACGTGGCCCTGGCTTCGCAAGCCCTGATGGGGCAGGTATCGCGGCTCGGCAAAGTGCTCGGTCCACGCGGCCTGATGCCGACGCCGAAGGCCGGCACGGTAATTCCCGCGAACGGAGACGTCGCAGCGGCTGTCAAGGAATTCAAGGCAGGCAAGGTCGAATATCGAGCGGATGCCGGCGGCAACGTTCACGCCGGCATCGGCAAGCTCTCGTTCGACGAAGACAAGCTGGCGGACAACATTCAGGCGTTCGTCGACCAGATCCGGCACGCCAAACCCGCCGGTGTGCGTGGGAATTATGTGGAGAGCGTCACGGTTTCCGCGACGATGTCGCCGGGCATTCGCGTAACCGTTTAGGACCCATACGACTTACGGGCCTCATAGGTCCCATGAGATAACTGATCATGAGCAAGCTCGTCAAAAAAATGGAATACGACGCTCTGGAGAAAACGTTCTCCGGCGTGCGTGACCTTGTTCTCCTGACCCCGAGCAAGATCGATTCGGGCCTGGAATACAGCTTCCGCAAACAGTTGCGGGAGAAGAAGGTTCGCGTCCAGATGGTGAAGAACTCGCTGGCCCAGCGGGTTTTCGAGGCTCAGGGCGTCAAGCTGGATGCGAAGATCTGGACCGGCACGACGCTGGTCGCCTGGGGCGCCGATTCGATCAAGGACCTGTCCAAGGCCGTCGACGGGCTGATCAAGGATATTGAGAAGAAGGACCCGAAAGCGAAGGACAAGCTGAAGGTCAAGACGGCAGTCGCGGACGGCATTCCGGTCGCCATGGACCTGGCGATGAAGATGCCGACGCGCCTGGAGGCGATCGGCGAGATCATCGGCATGATCCTCGGCCCGGGTTCGTCGCTTGCGGCGTGCCTGATTGGGCCCGGCGGTCAGGTCGCCAGCCAGATCGCCAGTATCGCAGACAAGAAGGAAGAGGCTGCACCGGCAACGGCCGCGGCTTGAGCCGCTAGCGGCTTAATGATGAACAACCGAAGCTATTACGCCAGCCGCCTGCTTCAGCGGCACAGTCAATAAAGGATCGAGGTTTCTACCATGGCTGACACTGCCGTTGCCCCGGAGATCAAGGATCTCGGGGACAAGATTGCCAAGCTGACCATCGTTCAGGCGGTGGCGCTGAAAGACTATCTCAAGCAAGAGTACAAGATCGAGCCGGCTGCCGGTGGCGGCGTCATGATGGCGGCCGCTGCCGGTCCTGCCGCAGCGGCTGAGAAGCCGGCCGAGCAAACCGAGTTCGCCGTGATTCTCGAAGCCGGCTTTGACGCCGCCAAGAAGATCGGCATCATCAAGGTGGTCCGCGAGTTGGCTGGCCTCGGCCTCGCCGAAGCCAAGGCGTTCGTCGAGGGCGCGCCGAAGCCCGTCAAGGAAGGCGTCGACAAGCCGACGGCCGAAAAGATCAAGAAGCAGCTCGAGGACGCGGGCGCGAAGGTTTCGATCAAGTAGTTGTACGGGCGTCGCTTGCGAAATGCTCGCCGGCATACCGTATGCCGAATTTGAAAAAAATGAACCCGGGGTATCGACTCTGTCGGTACACCCGGGTACTATAACTTTTACGCAACCCTCACATTCGGCATCCGTCGCGACTTCCCGCCGCTCGTAGGGTTGTCGTTCGGATGTCGTTAGTGGGTTCCCCCGGTGCATAGCCGGGGGGCGATTGCAACCATTGCCGCCGTGGTGACAATGCGTAAGTACCGATCGCAGCCCTCTCGAATGATCCCTAGACCACGACTCTCCAAAGCGCCCGGCCGATGGGGTGAACCCCCGGCCAAACCGACTGCTCCATATAGGTTGCTGCCGGACGCCCGCATTACCACGCTCTCATAGTCGATTTCGAACATTGACGCAAGGCCCGCTATCGTGCGGGCATTGCTGCCGCGCCGTCATTCACCCGGGGAGATTCAGGCCATGGCCATCCCGGCCCAACGCATCATTAAGCCGAACACTCACCGCGACTACGGTCGCGGCCTGGACGCCGTCGATGTGCCGCCGCTCACGGACGTCCAAACCCGGTCCTACGACCGGTTCCTTCAACTTGACGTCGCCATCAACAAGCGCACCGCAAGCGGTCTCGAAGGCGTGCTGCAAGAGATCTTTCCGATCGAGAGCTACGACAAGAAGATCGCTCTCGAGTACGTCAAGTACGAGCTCGGCAAGCCGCGCTATGAGCCCGACGAATGTCGCCAGCTCCGCTTGACCTACGGCCGGCCGTTCAAAGTGTGGCTCCGCCTGCGCAAGGCGGACGGCTCGGCTATTGAGGAAGAAGTCTATCTCGGCGACATGCCGATCATGATCGGTGGTGGCGAGTTCATCATCAACGGCGCCGAGCGCGTCGTCGTGAGCCAGCTCCACCGTTCGCCGGGCGTCGACTTCGTCATGGAGACCGATGGCGATCTCAAGCTGCACTCGTGCCGAATTATCCCGGAACGCGGGAGCTGGATCGAGATCAACGTCACCAAGAAGAACAACTTCGGCGTGCGCATCGATCAATCGGGCAAGTTCTCGGCCATGACGCTCTTGCGGGCCATGGACCCGAGTTACTCGTCCACGGCCTCGATTCTGCGGCAGTTTTATCACCCCGAGACGGTCAAGCTGAAAGGCGCCGACGCGCGAGCACGTCTCATCGGCGATCCGGAAAAAGAAGTACCTCCCATGGTCGCCGACGACGATGTCATCGACCCGGACACTGGCGAGGTCTACGTCGATGCCGGGCAGCCCTTCACGCGCGACGCCGTCGACCGCATCGCCACCTCCATGCTGAAAGAGGTGAGCGCCCTCGCTCCGCCGAAGGACCCGATCATTCTCGAGTCCTTCAAGGACGACGGCACCGAGTCGCACGAGGCGGCACTGCTCAAGATCTACCAGAAGCTCCGGCCGGGCAATCCGCCGCAACTCGAAAAGGCCAAGGAGCTGTTCAAGGAAAAATTCCTCGACCCGAATCGCTACCGGCTCGGCCGCGTCGGCCGGTTCCGCGTCAATCGTAAGTTCAATCAAAACGTGCCGGAAACGGAGATGACGCTTCGGGCCGTCGACTTCGTCAACGCGCTCAAGTACTTGCTCAAACTCCGCGAGCCCAACAAAGCTAAAGAAGACGAGGCTCGCTACGCCGTCGACGATATCGATCATCTGGGCAATCGACGTCTGCGGACGATTGACGAGTTGGCTGCCGACGAAATGCGCAAGGGCTTTTTGAAGCTCCGCCGCACGGTTCAGGAGCGCATGGCGTCGCGTGCCGAAGAAGAAATGTCGCCGCGCTCACTCATCAATCCGAAGAGCGTATCGGCCGCGATTGAGTACTTCTTTGGTCGCAGTGAGTTGTCGCAGGTCGTCGACCAGACCAACCCGCTGTCGCAATTGACACACGAGCGCAGGCTCTCGGCCCTCGGGCCTGGTGGCTTGAACCGCAAGCGCGCCGGCTTCGAAGTGCGCGACGTGCATATCTCGCACTACGGGCGCATTTGTCCGATCGAGACGCCGGAAGGCACGAATATCGGGCTCATCTCAAGCCTCTCGATCTTCAGCAAGATCGACGAGTACGGCTTCCTCATCACCCCGTACCGGAAGGTGAAGAACAAGAAGCTGACCGAAGACGTGACCTGGTTGCGGGCCGACGAGGAAGCCACGCTCAATATTGCGCCGGCCGACACGCCGACCGAGAGCGACAAGATCTCCGAGGAGCGCGTCAACGGCCGTTACGGCGGCGACCTGAAGCAGCTCTTGTCGGAGAAAGTTGAGTTCGTCGACGTGTCACCGAAGCAGATGGTCGGTGTCTCCGCGGGGTTGATCCCGTTCCTCGAGCACGACGACGCGAACCGGGCCCTGATGGGTTCTAATATGCAGCGGCAAGCAGTTCCGCTGCTCGTCACCGAGCCGGCGCTGGTTTGCACCGGTATGGAGGCGGAAGTCGCCAAGCACTCCGGCATGGTGATCCGAGCCAAGCGTGCGGGAACCGTGACGTATGTCGACTCGACGCGCATCCGCATCGACGAAGATGATTATGTTCTGCGCAAGTTCGTCGGCCTGAACGAGCGGACCTGTCAAAACCACAAGCCGCTCATTCGGCCTGGCGACAAGGTCAAAGCGGGACAGATCATTGCCGACGGCGCGGCCACGCACAAGGGTGAATTGTCCCTCGGCCGCAACGTGTTGGTCGCGTTCATGTCATGGGAAGGTTACAACTTCGAAGATGCGATCATCATCAGCGAACGGCTGGTGAAGAACGACACCTACACGTCGTTGCACATCGAAGAGTTCGATATTGAAATCCGAGAAACGAAACTCGGCAAGGAAGAGTTCACGCGCGACATTCCCAACGTGTCGCCCAAGGCCCTGTCCAACCTGGACGAGCATGGCGTCGTCCAGATCGGTACGTTCGTCAAGCCGGGAGACATCCTCGTCGGCAAGGTGAGCCCGAAGAGTCGAAGTGAACTGACGCCCGAAGAAAAGCTGTTGCACGCAATCTTCGGCCGGTCCGGCGAAGACGTCAAGAACGACTCGCTCGAAGTGCCGTCGGGCGTGGAAGGAATTGTCATCGACACTCAGCGGTTCAGCCGCAAGACGTCGATGACTGACGAAGAGCGCAAGAACCTCGACAAGCAGCGCGATCAAATTGAGGCCAAGTACGGCAAGCTGATCGCCGACCAGTTCAAGACCTTTGTCAAGGACCTGGCACACGCTCTCGATCGCAAGGAAAAGGACCTGAAGGACCCGGCCACGGGCAAGGCCCTGGGCGACGACAAGGACGTCGCGGTCGCGGCGCAGGCGGCTGCTTTCAAGGTCGAATACCTGGACATTCGCAGTCCCGAGAAGGAGAAGAAGGCCCGCGATTTGTGGAAGAAGTTTGGCGATCGCATCAACATCTTCGTCGAGGAACGCGAGCGGCGCATCAACTCGCTCAACCGCGGCGACGAGTTGCCGAGCGGCGTCCAGCAGATGGTGAAGGTCTACGTGGCCACCAAGCGTGTCATCTCCGTCGGCGACAAGATGGCCGGCCGGCACGGCAACAAGGGCGTTATTTCCAAGGTGCTGCCCGAAGAGGATATGCCCTACCTGGCGGACGGTACGCCGGTCGACATCCTACTCAATCCGCTGGGTGTGCCGAGCCGTATGAACGTCGGTCAGATTCTGGAGACACACCTGGGCTACGCCGCGGCCAAGCTTGGCTTCAAGGCGGTGACGCCGGTGTTCGACGGAGCCACCGAGGAGGAAATCCGCGGCGCTCTGAAGGAAGCCGGCTACGCGGAGTCCGGTAAGAGCGTCTTGTACGACGGTCGAACCGGCGAACGCTTCGATCAGGAAGTGACGGTCGGCTACATCTACATGCTCAAACTGCACCACTTGGTCGACGACAAGGTGCACGCGCGGGCCACGGGGCCGTACTCGCTGATTACCCAGCAACCGTTGGGTGGGAAGGCTCGCTTCGGTGGCCAGCGCTTCGGCGAGATGGAAGTGTGGGCTCTCGAAGCGTATGGGGCTGCGTACATCCTGCAGGAGCTGCTGACGGTGAAGTCAGACGATGTTGAGGGCCGGACCAAGATCTACGAGTCGATGGTCAAGGGCGAGAACACGCTGGAGGCCGGCACACCCGCCAGCTTCGACGTGTTGACCCATGAGATTCGCGGGCTTGGATTGAATATGCAGTTGGAAAAGAAGCGGGTCATCTGACCGAGAACCTCTAGGTCCCACGGGACCTAGAGGAACCATAAGTCCTATACGACCGACCTCTGACCGAGAGGATTCCATATGAGCACCGCGACCGTGACCCCGCCTCCCGTCGGCAATGCCATTGCCGGCGAGACCACGAGCTACGATCGGATCAACGATTACGGCGCCGTCCGCATTTCGTTGGCCAGCCCGCACGACATCCGCTCCTGGTCGTTCGGTGAGGTCAAGAAGCCGGAGACGATCAACTACCGCACCTACCGTCCGGAAAAGGATGGCCTGTTCTGCGAGAAGATCTTCGGGCCCGAGAAGGACTGGGAATGCACCTGCGGCAAGTACCGCGGGATGAAGTACAAGGGCATGATCTGCGACCGTTGCGGCGTGAAGGTCACGCATAGCCGTGTCCGTCGCAAGCGCATGGGCCATATTGAACTGGCCGCCCCGGTCGTGCACATCTGGTTCTTCAAGGCCATGCCAAGCCGGCTCGGCACCTTGTTGGACATGAAGACGACCAGCCTCGAGAAGATCGTTTACTTCCAGGATTACGTGGTCGTCGACGCGGGTCAGACCAAGCTGAAGGAACGTCAACTTCTGACCGAAGACGAATACCGTCGGGCGGTCGAGGAATATGGGCCGGACGCTTTCGAAGCCGACATGGGCGCCGAGGCGATCAAGAAACTGCTCGAAAAACTGAACCTGGTTGACGTGTCGGCCGACTTGCGCGACAAGCTACAAAAGGAAAACGAGAAAGGCGACAAAGCGTCTAAGGCCCGCCAGAAGGACTACGTCAAGCGCCTCAAGATCATTGAGAGCTTGCGTGATTCCAGCAACAAACCGGAGTGGATGGTTCTCGAGTGCATTCCGGTCATCCCGCCGGACCTTCGGCCCTTGGTGCTTTTGGATTCGGGCAATTTCGCAACGAGCGACTTGAACGATCTCTACCGCCGCATCATCAACCGCAACAACCGGCTCAAGAAGCTGGTGGACCTGAACGCGCCTGAAGTCATCATCCGCAACGAGAAGCGGATGCTCCAACAGTCCGTCGACGCGCTCTTTGACAACAACCGGTGCAAGCGGCCTGTGCTCGGATCGAGCAATCGGCCGTTGAAATCGCTAACCGACATGATCAAGGGCAAGCAGGGCCGGTTCCGCGAGAACCTGCTCGGCAAGCGTGTCGACTACTCGGCTCGCTCGGTCATCGTCGTCGGCCCGGAACTCAAGCTGCACCAGTGCGGGTTGCCGAAGAAGATCGCGCTCGAACTCTTCCAGCCGTTCATCATTCGCCGGCTCAAGGAATTGGGCCTTGCCGACACGATCAAGTCGGCCAAGAAGATGCTGGAACGTAAGGACGACCACGTTTGGGACATTCTGGAAGAAGTGACCAAGTCGCACCCGGTGCTTCTCAATCGCGCCCCCACATTGCACCGGATGGGTATTCAGGCGTTCGAGCCGGTGCTCATCGAAGGCAACGCGATCCGCATCCATCCGCTCGTCTGCAAGGGCTTCAACGCCGACTTCGACGGCGACCAGATGGCGGTCCACCTGCCGCTCTCGATCGAGGCGCAGGTCGAAGCGCACGTCTTGATGATGTCGACCAACAACATCTTCAGCCCGGCCAACGGCAACCCGATCATCACGCCGTCGCAGGACATCGTGATGGGTTGCTATTACCTGACCGCGGCCCGCGGCGAGGAAGGCGAACGCATCGAGGCCGGCGACGGCATGACATTCCATAGCCCGCAAGAGCTGTTCTCCGCCTTCCAACTCGGCAAGCTCGGCGTGCATGCCAAGGTCCGCGTGCGGTTGCCGATCGAAAAGAAGTTCATCACGGAGATCAAGACGGACAAGGGCGCCGTCGTCGAAGAGTTGCCGCGCAAGGCCAATGGGCTTGTGCTGACGACCGTCGGACGCGTTGTGTTCAACGACATCCTGCACCCCAAGATGGCGTTTTACGATCTGTCGCTCTCCAGCAAGCATTTGTCGCGCATCATCGCCGACTGTTATCAGATTCTCGGTCGCAAGGAAACGATCGACCTGCTCGACCGCATGAAGGAAACGGGTTTCCGGGAATCGACCCGGAGTGGGCTGTCGTTTGCCGCGTCCGATTTGCGCACGCCAGCGAACAAGGACGCCATCCTGAAGGACAAGGACAAGGAAGTCGAAAAGCTCCGCAAGCAATTCGAGCGTGGCTTCATCACCGAGGCCGAGCGCTACAACAAGGTGCTCGAACAGTGGGGCGAAGCCCGCGAGAAGATCACCGGCATGTTGATGGAGGCCCTCAAGCACGATCGCCGCAAGGACCTGCAGACCGGTAAGGAAGTGCCGTATCTGAATCCGATCTTCTTGATGGCTAATTCCGGCGCCCGCGGTGGCGTTGAGCAGATTCGACAGCTCGCGGGGTTGCGCGGCCTGATGGCCAAGCCCTCCGGCGAAATTATCGAGACGCCTATCAAGTCGAATTTCCGCGAAGGGTTGACGGTGTTGGAGTATTTCTCCAGCACGCACGGCGCGCGTAAGGGCCTCGCGGACACCGCTCTCAAGACGGCGGACTCGGGCTATTTGACGCGCAAGCTCGCGGACGTGGCCCAGAACGTTGTCATTACGATGCACGACTGCGGCACCACCCAGGGCATCACGAAGGGCGTCATCTACAAGGGCGACGAGGTGGATCGCTCCCTGGCCGAGGGCGTCCGTGGGCGAGTGAGCCGTAACGAAATCCGCGACCCGAAGGCCCGCGAGCCGATCGTCGAAGAGAACGAGATGATCACGCCGGCCAGCGGCAAGACGATGGAACGACTCGGGCTGGACAAGATCAGCGTGCGCAGCCCGATGACCTGTCAGGCGCCGCTGGGAGTGTGCCGGTTGTGCTATGGCATGGACCTGGCAACTGGAGCGCTCGTCGAAGAAGGCATGGCGGTCGGCATCATCGCCGCCCAATCGATCGGCGAACCAGGCACGCAGCTCACGATGCGGACATTCCACATCGGCGGCGTGGCCAAGGGGAATACGGCCGACAGCGATCGCAAGACGCGCAAGGGTGGTATCGTGGCCCTGGAGCGGATCACACCGGTTGTCCACGAACAAACTGACGCCGCTGGGCACAAAACTCGGCGAACACTGGCCCTGACCCGGACCGGCGAAATCCTGATCTACAAGGATCGTCACCAGCCGCCGATCGAGCGCTTTTCAGTCCCGAACGGGGCGGAGATGTTCGTGAAGGACGGCCAGGAAGTGAAGCCAGGCGAGCGGCTCTGCCAGTGGGACCCGCACATGACGCCGATCATCGCTGAGGAAGGCGGCAAGGTCCGCTTCGAGGACCTCAAGGAGAACGAGACCTACCGCAAAGAAAAGGATGCCGGCGGCGCCGAACGCTACATCATCATGGAGCACAAGGGCGACTTGCACCCAAGCATCGTGATCGAAGACGCACGCGGCAACATCCTCAAGGCCTACTTCATTCCGGAGCGGGCGTACCTCGAAGTGCGCAACGGCGAAGAGGTGTCGGCCGGGCACATTCTCGCCAAGACGCCGAAGGAAGCGAGCGGTAACCAAGACATCGTCGGTGGTCTGCCACGCGTGACCGAGATTTTCGAGGCCCGCACACCGCGCGACTCGGCCGTGATGGCCAAGGTCAACGGCAAAATTCGCGTCGGCGAGCGTAAGCGCGGCAAACGGCAGATCTTCATCCAGCCGGAAGACGACAAGGGTCGATCGATCGGCGATGAGGTGCTGCACGAGGTGCCGCACGGCAAGCAACTCCGCGTGTCGGCCGGCGACTACATCAAGGCCGGCGACGCCTTGATCGTCGGGCCGCTCAAGCCGCACGACATCCTCGACATCACCGGCGCCGAGATGTTGCAGGAGTATCTGGTTCGCGAGGTGCAGTCGGTCTACCGCAGCCAGCGTGTGGAGATCGACGACAAGCACATCGAAATCATCGTGTCCCAGATGCTCCGCAAGGTGAAGATCAAGGACATGGGCGATACGAATCTGCTGCCCGGCTCCGTCATGGACAAGTTCGCATTCATGGCCGTCAACGATCGGCTCATGAACGAATGCGTAAAGATCAAGGGCAAGGGCGAATCCTCCTTTGAAGTCGGCAAGATCGTCATTCGCGACGCCTACGATGAAGAGTGCGCTCGCATCGAAGTCGAAGGCGGCAAGAAGCCGACGTGGGAAGCGCCGACGCCGGCGACCAGCGAGGTCGTGCTCCTCGGCATCACGAAGGCGGCTGTGCAGTCGGAGAGCTTCATCAGTGCCGCGTCGTTCCAGGAAACGACCAAGGTGCTGACGGAGGCCGCCCTGGCCGGCAAGGCCGACTACCTTGTCGGGCTGAAGGAGAACGTGATCCTGGGCCACCTCGTGCCTGCGGGAACCGGGTTCAACGTGCACCAGAACTCGGAAGTGCGGATCAACGCACCAGAGGGCGAGGGCGAAGCCGTCGAGACACCGGACGAAACGCTGGTGGCGACTCCGGCGTGATCGGCAGGTGGCTAGGATGTAAACTTGCGAGGCCCACCGAGTTTCGGTGGGTCTCGTCGTTTGGCGGAATGCGTGTCGGTTCGCGGAAACCACCGGCGAGGGG
>DATANR010000395.1:0-13314 GCA_036266155.1 Gemmataceae bacterium
GCTCACACGGTGGCGGCGACTCAATCGCAATTACGAACACACCTTGGCCAGCAGTCGAGCCGTCGTCCAAGTCGCCCTCATTGGACTCATGACCCGACGGCTTGCCAAAACGAACAGACGATAAATTGCCCAACAGGCTCTAAGCCTCCGGGAGCATGGTGAGCCGGAAGGCTTGCCCGAAGGCCCCCGTCCTGTGGCAACAGGCGGGGGCCGTTTTTATTCCCTGCACGATACCCTGCACGCGGCAGGCGACTCGTCAGGGGCGTTGCGTCAAAAACCCTCAATTTCCCGTGTATTTTGAAATCGGGCTGGCGGGATTTGAACCCACGCCCTCCTGCACCCCAAGCAATGACGCCTTCGGCAGAAACGCGGAAGGAGCAGTCTCCGCGGCGATTATCGATTCCACCTCTCTCGCACTCTACACGATTTCGAGCGGAGGTTCGACACCAATTGCGTGATTCACACGGATTAGCGTGCCCAAGCGTGCCCCGCAAGTCACGGACTACTATTTCGCCTCCAAAAGTGCGGCAGACGCCAAGCCGTGGCGGCGTCTAACGCTTAGAGATACGAAGGACCTGTCGGCCTTACATGGTTAAACGATAACGCCGGACAAGACCCGTTCGGCTTTTGGTTTTTCTTGAGCTAGTCGAGACCAGCCATGGAGCCGAGTCGGTAGCCCGCGCCATGGCCCGGAGGGGACTCCCGAGCCGAGGTTCCGTTACAGGTTTGTGGCATCGATGGGCCGCTTCATGCCCGGATGTCGGCATCATCGCAACGAGCTGAATCGTCTGCATGTGCGACACGTGAACTGGGGAAACTAATTCGAGTTCGGCGTCGCGCCCGGCGAGTGGCCGCGACGATTCCATTTTGTACGTGCATTGACTCGGTAGAATGGCGATTCGGCCGACTCATACCACTCCATGGATCTGCGCATGAAATCCCGGCGTCGCTTTGGCCTGAACTTTGGGGAACTGGAAGCCCGCGTTACCCCGGTTGTCGCGCCTGGCGGGCTGCTCATCTACTACGGCTACCCGTCGATTATCAACGGGACAAACACTACCGGCGCGTCGTCGGCGGTGTTCGGTCAGTACTCATACGCCGTGCTCGGGGCTAACCTCGAGTTGGCGGGCCACCCCGACCACGCGAACACCGTGGCCATCATGAATAATGCGGCCGCGTCGGGAACCAAGTTCTTCGGCTATATCGACCTCGGCGTGTCCACGAACAATTACCCGACGGCCGAGATTCACAGCCGCATCGACGCTTGGAAGACCAGCGGAGCCGATGGTATCTTTCTGGACGATTTTGGGTACGACTTCGGAGTATCCCGCGCCCGCCAGAACGACGCCGTAAATTACGCCCACACGGCGAACTTGCCGGTCGTTGCCAACGGCTGGGTCATCGCCGACGTGCTCGGCGCGCAAGTGAACGCGACATACAACCCCTCGGGCGTCGCCACGTCCCTGCTCGCCTCGGACTACTATCTGTACGAGAGCTTTCAGGTCACGCAGGGGAGCTACGTTACCGGGCCCGCGTGGCGGGCCAAGGCCGACGCTCTGGCTGCAGCGCGCACCACGCAGCCGATCCAGGTGCTTTCGGTGACGACCACCACGGACGGCACGTTCGACCAGGCCAAGTTCGACTATGCCTATTGGTCGGCGGCGCTTGACGACCACGTCGGCTTCGGCTGGGGCGAGCAGTACTTCTCGGCCTCGTCGGGCAGCGCGCCATACCGCACGCGTCCCAACACCAACCTCGGCGCCACCCTGACCGGCCCGGTTGACGGCACATTGCCGTTGCTGACTCGGAACACGAACACGGGCCGACTGGCCGTGGACGCGTCGGTGTTCAAGGGCGGCTTCAACGTCATTGACTACGGCGACGCTCCCGACAGCTACGGGTCCACGCTCGCCGATGATGGCGCACGGCACATCGTCGGCGGCCCGCGGCTCGGATCATCGGTCGACTTTGAGGACGCTCCACTCCTGTACATGCCCGACCAACCGAACGGCGGCTACGGGTTCGGCGACAATGTGTTTGGCGAAGACGAGGCTGGCGTCGCATTCTCGTCTTTCCTGCAAGCAGGACAAACCGCGACGGCCGCCGTTGACGTACAAAATGCCCCTTCCGGCGCTAAAGCGGATGGTTGGATCGACTTCAACCGCGATGGCGACTTCAACGACGCCGGCGAGCGCATCTTCAACGCGGTCAACGTCAACGCTGGGATCAATTCGCTCACGTTCGCGGTGCCGGCCAACGCCCAGGCGGGCCAGTCTTTTGCCCGCATCCGCCTCAGCACGGCTGGCTTGGCGGCGCCGAACGGACTGGCCGCGGATGGCGAAGTGGAAGATTACGCCGTCCTCGTCAACCCGTCGGCTGGGCTCGGTGTCATCGTAAACGCGATCCTCGATCACCGACTGCCGAACGGCGTACTAAGGACATCGTATGGCCCATCGTTCTACGAAAAGGGCACGAACGACCCGTATTACATCCTGGACCCATACTTCTCGACCATCGCCGTGCGATCGCTGCTGGCCGCGCCCAACGTGGGGACAGCCGACAAATACGCCGTTGCCGTCGACCAATTGAATTTTTGGCTAGACCAGCGCCGAGGAGACGGCACAATACCACGTGTGATCGTGAACGCGGCAGGCGTCGTGCAAATGACGCCGCGCACGGCAACCGACGACACGGTATACGACCCGAACGCTCTGGGCGCCGACGCGGACGACTCCGCGCTGGCTCTCATCTTGTCCTTGGCCGCCGACCTCCAGGCGAGCGGCGGTCCGACGGCGGTCTTGACGACCCGGTACGACGACCTGGTAGCTGTTGGCGCCACGCTGTCAGCACTTGTTGAAGCCGATGGCCTGCCGCGCCCGTTTGTGGACATCGCGAACCCCTACAAGTTCAAGCAGACCCTTGACTGCACCGAAGTCCGCCAGGCGCTCGACCAATTCGCCGGGTTGCTGCGCGATTTCTACCACGACCCATCGGCAGCGGCGGCATATGCCGGCCGGGCGGCGACCGTCGCGGCGGCCATCGAGACGAACCTGTTCGACCCGGCGACGCAACTGTACCGGCAATATAAGGGGGCGGCCACTCCGAACCTGAACGTCTGGTATCCGATGGTGTACGACCAGGTGTGGCCGATCATCACAGGGCAAATCGCAGCCAACTCGGCGAAAGCGCGGGCACTTCTCAACGCCGTGTATGCGACGTGGAACGGCTCCGCAAATATCTCGTGGACTGCACGCACCGACGCCGGTTTTCTGGCGTGGGCAGCATTGCAAGCCGGCGACACCGTCAAGGCGGCGGCGTCCGTACAATCGATCCTGCCGTGGGCGCTGCAGAACACCCATCCCAGCCCGGCGACGCCGCTCACGATCGCCGACTACGGCTTCCTGTTGCGGGCGCTGCTGCCATCTCTGGCCGGTCCAAGCGCGACGACGTTCACCGAGAACGGCACCCCCACGCCCATCACGCCGGCCTTGATCGTTTCCAATGTGGACAGCCAACCGTTGGTGACGGCCACCATCACGCTGATCAACTTGGTCGGCGGGGAGGATGTGTTGGCGTTCACCAACACCGGCGCTGCGATGGGCAACATCGCCGTACAGAGCAACATCGGCGGCGTGTTGAAGCTGACCTCGGCTGGGCCGACGGCCACGCCAGCACAGTGGCAGACAGCCCTGCGGGCAGTGACGTACGCCAACACGAGTGAGAACCCGACCACCACGCAGCGCACTCTGACGATGACGGTCAGCGATGGCATTTCCTCGAGCAATGCGATCGCCGCCACGGTCACGGTCGTGGCTGTCAACGACGCGCCGGTGGCGATGGCCGCAAGCGTGACCACGAATGAAGACACGGCCAAGACGTTCACGATCGCGAATTTCTCATTCACGGACGTGGAGGGCAACAGCTTGGCGTCGATCACGGTGAGTGGACCGGCACTGGCGACCGGCGATACGTTGAAAGTGGATCAAGGCTCGGGCTTGGTCAATGTCATGAACGGCATGACGATCACGGCCGCCCAGATCCCGACGTTGAAGTACACGCCGGCGCTCAACGGCAACGGCGCCGCCCGAAGTACCTTTGACTTCAAGGTCAACGACGCCGATCCGGGCATGGTCGAGGCGATGATGACGATCAACGTCACGGCAGTCAACGATGTGCCAGTGGCGCAGCCGAGCAGCGTCACGACGAACGAAGATACGGGCAAGACGTTCGCCGTCAGCGATTTCAACTATGCGGATGCGGAAAGTGACGCTCTGGCGTCGATCAAGGTGAGCACCCTGACGCTGGCGAGTGGCGACACGCTGAAAGTGGATCAGGGCTCGGGCTTGGTCGACGTCACGAACGGCATGACGATCACGGCAGCGCAGATTTCGACAATGGTGTACGCGTCGCCGCTGAATGCGAACGGCAATGCCCGGAGCAAGTTTGACTTTGGGGCGAACGATGTCGATTCGGGGACGGTGTCGGCGACGATGACCATCAATGTGACGGCCGTCAACGACGTGCCAGTCGCGCAGCCGAGCAGCGTAATGACCAACGAGGATACAGCTAAGACGTTTGCCGTCGGCGACTTCACCTTCACGGACGTTGAAGGCAACGGCCTGGCATCAATTACAATTGGCAGTTTGTCCCTGGCCACGAGCGATTCATTGACGGTCGATCAAGGCGCCGGGGCCATCCCGGTGACAACTGGGATGATAATTACGGCGGCGCAGATTCCGACATTGACCTATATGCCGATCCTCAATACCAACGGGGCTGCCCCTAGCTCGTTCGACTTCAAAGTCAATGATGCCGACCCGGGCTCAGTCACTGCGACGATGACGATCGACGTCGATGCAGTCAACGATGTACCGGTGGCTCAGGCGAGCAGTGTGGCCACGAATGAGGACACGGCCAAGACGTTCGCCGTGTCGGACTTCAACTTCACCGACGTCGAGGGCAACGGCCTGGTCGCGATTGAGATCGTCGCGTTGAACCTGACTGGCGGCGATACGCTCAAGGTCGACCGAGGCGCGGGAATGGTCACGGTCACGACTGGAATGACGATCACGGCGGCACAGATCCCGACGCTGACCTACATGCCCGCGGCCAACGCCAACGGCGCCGCCCTCAGCTCGTTCGACTTCACGGTCGACGACGCTGACCAGGGCACGGTTTCAGGCACGATGACGATGAACGTCACGCCGGTCAACGACGTGCCGGTCGCGATCGCCAGCAGCGTATTTACGAATGAGGACACGCCGAAGACCTTCGCGATTACGGACTTCTTGTACACGGATGTGGAAAGCAACAGCCTAGCGTCGATTACCATCAGCAGCGTGACACTGACCGGCAGCGACACGCTGACGGTCGATCAAGGCGCCGGCCCGGTGGCGGTGACGGTGGGCATGACGATCACGGCCGCGCATATTCCGACGCTGACCTATACGCCGGCCCTCAACGCCAACGGGGTCGCCCGCAGCACGTTCGGCGTCAAGGTCAATGACGCGAATCCCGGCACTACCGCGGCGACGATGACGATCAACGTCATTGCGGTGAACGATGCGCCGGTGGCCCAGCCGAGCGGCGTATCCACCAAGGAGGACGTGGTGAAGACCTTCACCGTCGCGGACTTCCCGTTCACAGATGTGGAAGGCAACGCGCTGACGTCGATCACCGTCAGCGGCCTGGCGCTGGCGAGCGGCGACACGCTGACGGTCAATCAGGGCGCGGGTGCGTTGGCAGTGACGAACGGCATGATCATCATGGCCGTTCAGATCCCATCGATCACCTATACGCCGGCCCTGGGCGGCTATGGCGCGGCCCGCAGCACATTCAACTTCACCGTCAACGACGCCGATCCGGGCACGGTGTCGGCGACAGTCTCGATCAACGTGGTGCAACAGACCAATCTGCAATTCCAGTCGGCGACGTTCACGACGGCTGAAGACGGTGCGGGCGTGGCGCACGTCACAGTGACTCGTTTGCCAAATGTATCGGGCAACGGTCCCGTGACTGTTGACTTCACCACGTCCGATGGGACGGCCATCAGTTCGGCGGTTGGCGCCAATCCGAAGGACTACACGACGACGACGCAGACCCTTTCGTGGGCCGATGGCGACTTCACCCCGCAAACGATCGACATTCCGATCAGCGACGATTCGCTCAACGAAGGCAAGGAATCCATCCATCTGATTCTGTCGAATGCTACCGGCAACGGACGCCTGGGTGCGCTGGCGACGGCCGTGTTGTACATCAAGCCGAGCGACGGCATCGTCATCAACGGGACCGACAAGAAGCCGCAAGGCGTGTCAACCGACACCGACGGCGACCTGATCACGATGAAGTTGACCGGCAAGGTCGGGACCGCGACCTACTACCGCACCGACACGGACGGCGACGGCAAGGGCCCGATCGAGTTGATCGACGTCGCCGGGACGGACCCCGCGGTCGGCGAGGCGGTCTCGTCCATGCTCACGATCACGACGGCCAAGCCGAAAGGCGGCGCCGGCGACGGCTTCGTCAACGTGGGCGCGATCACGGGCTCGACGTTGAAGTCGATCACGGCGAAGAAGTCCGATCTGGACGGCGACGGCATCAACATGACCGGCTACGTCGGCGCCGTAACCATGAAGGACGTCAAGAACGGCGCCGACATCATGCTCGAAGGCGCCGCGCCGACAGCGAAATCGGCCGTGAAAATCAAGGTCGGCGTCATCGACGATGGCACCGACATCGACGTGAAGGCCCCGGTCGCCAGCGTGTCAGCCGCCAATGTCGGCGTGGGCACGATCACCGCACCGAGCATCGGAACGCTCACCGTCGCCGGGAAGGCGAAGACCAAGACGGCCGCTGCGATCCCCGGCGACTTCGCGTCGAACCTCACGCTTTCCGGCGTGGGCGTCCTGGCGGGCAAGCCGACGCTGAAGACCATGACGGTCAAGGGCGCAGTGACCAATGCCAACATCGACGTACATGGGGCCATCACCTCGATCACGGTCGGCTCCTTCATCAACAGCCGCTTGTACGGGAACTACGCGGGCGCCGACGACGGGTCGGGCGTGTTCACGGCGGGCGGCGACGTCGGCACGTTCAAGGTGACGGGCAAGATCAACGCCTTTGCCCACAGCTTCGTGATCGCCTCGAACTTCAAAAACGTGTCGATCGGCAGCATCGATCCGGCTAACGGTGGTACGAAGTTCGGCGTCACAGCCGACAACGCCGTCAAGGCCCTCGCCATCACGGGCTTGAAGTTCAAGTACAACGCCAAGACCGGCGGCACGCAGGACTTGACCGGAACGGACTTCGAAGTGAAGGTCGTTTAGTTTAGTAAAGCACGCCTGTAGCTCACCAATGGAAATCGGACTGCAGATGCCGGGGCACTTCACCGAGGAGTCCATGGGTGCCGCGGAGCACATTGGGGCCGTGCTCTGCGGGCTGCATCGCCTGGGCCTGGCTGGCAAGGAGGCAGCCGCCTACACGATGGGCCGGGGTGTTCGGTGATCGCTGACTGGCGCCGCGGCCTGATCTGTCGGATTATTCTAGAGATCATGGACGAGGACCGGGGGGCGGCCGTGGCGACAGTCGCTGGTTGCGGAGATCTCTGGCTGGCGTCCTTCATCGCGAGCCGGGCGTGGGCGTCCTCTGGCCACCTACGGCAACCGGAGGCCGCCGCTGCCGTGCGGGCCACCGTCGCAGTAGCGCGCCGGTTGGGGCTGCGCCCCGGTCGGTACGATGTGAGGTCCGTTCCGCTGGAGCGCAAACTGTTCCGACATCGGTTCAACCAGCGAGCAAGCGCTTTTAGAACCCTCTTCGAAAACGATTGAACACAGACGCAGGCGAGTATCGTAGCGGCCTTGCTAACGTTCCATCAGCCATCGTTCCTTCGTTGATGCGAAGCTACTGTTCCTCGATCAGCTCGCCGATTCAGACGGGCCGTGGTCAAGTGCTCGCGCTGCGTGACCTCCCCAATTCCGTATGACGTGGAAGCGCATTTCCCTGAAACGGTAAGCGTAACCGGATCAATCTTGCGGAAAAAGTTCCACGTACGCATGGGCATGCCGTCTGATGTTGCCTATGCCGACGAGCCGTCAACCCAAGCTCAGCGGCACAGTAAGCCGACAGTTTCGACACAGTTGCACGAAAGGCGCTTAGCACTTCCTTCCCCGTATTTCCAGATCACGGAAGCATTGACTGATCGAAGAACCTCAACGGGAGTCGGAATAGCCGGTGGATTCGTCTGGTATATGATTACATCCACAAGCTGCGGGCATAATACGAACTTCAATAGCTCATAGCAGGGCAATCCGATCAGCAATCTGTCGCAATTCCTTCGTCGCTGGTGTCGCCAATCAGCGACTTTGCCAACCGAGGTGGCTCGATGAATTCAACCGTCATCAAACGGCCCGATAATCTGCACGAGGATCCCAAGATTCTCTCGGCGCCCGTCATCGAGAAACCGCTTTATCAATGCGCGGTCTCGGTGACCGTTCTCGCTTTCGAACCCAACGCCACCATCGATGTTGACGTGGATGGCATGGTCACTTCCGCGCCGGGGGGCTTCCCCGTTCCCGATGGCGTGACCATCCAGCTTCCCGCAAAGCTGGTGGCGGGACAGAAGGTGCGCGCGCGGCAGAAGAGTGGAGGAGCCACTAGTCCCTGGACCGCCGTGATCATTGTCGGCGATCATACCAAGGACTTCCCCGCGGGCCCGCCCCGCCCTCAAATCAACCCCGCGCCGGTTTACAAATGCGGCGTGCGCACCGGTGTGGGCAATCTGCTTCCCGGCGCTCACGTCTGGATCACGGCCACCGCCGTCAAGGTCGGCGACGTGAACGGTTGCGCGGCCCAGCAGGGGGTCAACGTCAGCCCAGCCTACAGTCTGGGCCAGAAAGTGCAGGCTTGGTCGGAGTTGTGCAAGGATCCGAGTCCGCCGTCGGTGGAACTCACCACGCAGAATCCGCCTACCCCGACGCCGGCTCCCACAGTGGATCCGAGCTACGCGGGCGGGCAATCTGTCACGGTGAGAAACATCGTCAATGGAGCCAAAGTCACGCTTTTCCGAGCGGGCGCCAATCAGGGCACGTGGCCATGCTGGGGCGGCTCCCTCATCGTTAACGGGCTCGCGGCTTTCGCCTCCGGCGAAGTGTTTACCGCCACGCAACAGATGTGCCCTGGCGATCCCGGCAGCCCTCCGGGCACAGGGGTCGTGCAGTCCTGCGCGAGCCTGCCCGCCCCGCAGATTGGGCCCGTGCAGGGGGGCGACACGTCGATCCTGGTGACCGGCTGCCAGCCCGATGCCATTATCAAGGTTTTCGTCAATGGCGTGCACGCCGGGTCGAGCGGGCCGGCCATCGTCAACCTCAACACCACGCTCAAGAAGGGCGATACCATCATCGTCGTGCAGGATCTGCACGGCTGCAAAGGACAGAACGCTCTCAAGGTCATCGTGCTTTGCATGGACCCGCCGGTCAGTGGCAATCCATCTGAGCTCGACCTCTTCCCGATCGGCTTTACCGATTACAGCAAGGGCAAGACCAAGGGCAGGGCCTACTATCCCGCCGATGCCGACGGCAAGGACCAGCCGTTCAACAAGCGTCTGGCCAAGCTCGGCCGAGTGCCGATCGTCTTCATGGCGCACGGCAATCACTCGCCCGCCGATCCCAGCTACCTCGGCTACGACTACTTTCAGCAGGACCTCGCCAAGATGGGCATCATCGCCGTGTCCATCGACTGTAATGCGCTCAACGGCGCCGGCGGCGGTGTGCAGAACATCGTCGACCGCTCCGACCTGATTATCACCAACATCGCCTTTTTCCAGACCCTCGATGCGGACGCTGCGTCTGTCTTTTTCAAAAAAGTTGACTTCCAGCGCACCGGACTGATGGGCCACTCGCGCGGCGGCGATGCCGTCACGATCGTGCCCACAGTGATCGCGCTGCCCGGCGTCACGCTGAAGTCTGTGCTCGCACTGGCGCCCACGAATTTCCGCTACTGGTTCGGCATGCCCACCATCCAGCCCAAGGGGCACGCATTCATGACCATTCTGCCCGCCGGTGACGGCGACGTGGTCGACAACAACGGCGCCCAGTTCTACGATCAGGCGACCCCCGGCCCGTTCAAGAGCCAGCTCTACGTCCACTACAAAAACCACAATTTCTTCAATCGCCAGTGGCTGCAGGATGACAGTCTGTGGGCGTCTCCGCAGCCGGCCGTGTCCACTCGTGCCGAGCACGAGCGCGTGCTGACCACCTACGGCTGCGCTCTTTACCGCGCAACCTTGCTCGGACACGGCACCACGGGCTATCTCTCCGGCGATGTATTGCCTTCGGGTGTTATGACGCAGAACGTGTTTCGCGCCTTCGAACGGGACAAGCCTCTCACCGTCGACAACTTCGACGACGGCAACACCATCGCCAAGAACTCGCTCGGTCAGCCGAACACGCAGACGGGCGGCATCAACGCCGATGAATTCAAGTTCGACCGCCCGCCCGCCGGCGGCACGTTCAACTCGTCCTTCTACGGCCTCACCACCGGCATGGTGGCCAATCCAACCAAAAGTGGCGGCATCTTCCGCTCCCAGCTCAAGACGCCCCTGGACATGACCAAACGCGAAGTCTGGATCCGCTGCGCCGAGGTCACCGACGGCAACACCGTCGCTCCGGCCCCAACCGGGTTCCTGCTCGGTCTCGAAGATGCCGGCGGCGTCCGCGCCTGGGTCGATTGCGATGATGTCGGCAGTTTGCCTCGGCCTTACCCGCGCAATCCCGGCATGATCAAAACTATGCTCTCCACCCTGCGCTTCCGCGGGCCGTGTTTCCAGGCCAAGGAATTCCAGCTCAAGAAAGTTGTCGCCGTGCTGATCAAATGCGATCGCCCCAACCCGCAGCCTATCGCGTTTGATGACATCCAGATATACTAACTCTAGAGGAGAACCTCACATGCCTGCTGATCAGTCTCCAAAGATCGAGGCCCAACAAAAGCCCCACTGGGAACTCCCCGAAATCAAGGACGTTCAAATCCGCTCGGCGCCATTCAAGCCGCCTGCACTGAAGAATTTCGATCATCCGCTCGACACTGTCCCGGATGCCATGGAGATCGTCATATCGCTGGCGGCGCCGATCCCCATCCGGGCGCTGTCCCCCGTGCTATGGGTTGGCGACCAAAAACTAACCGAATCGGAGGTCGCCGACAAGGAGGGCAAAAAAATGCGCTTCTGGGCCTTCGAGCCCCAAAAGCTGGCGGCGGACGCACCCATCGTCATGTTGTGGATGAATGACCAGCCGCCGATCAACCAGAAAAAGGCCAAGTTCACGTACCGGCAGCCAAAGTAGGTGCGGGTGCGCGGCGGCGACTCTGAAGAGCCGCGCATAACAAATCGCTTATTTGGTTATGATGAGGACCTTCCGCACGGCCTAGACAACATGCAGTTCGACAGCAATTCCACCCAGCACCTTGCCGGAACGTCGATCTATCTGAGCCAAATCGTATTTCAAGATCTGTCCTTTCACGGCATTGGCGGGAACCGTGAGTTTAAGGCCATAAACATGCTGTTCCGTCGGCCAGATATCGATGGGAATTTTCAGCGCTTGCTTCTTCGTGAACGGCAGTTCGACTCGCGCCGGAAAAATCGCGGCGTAGCGGGCGCTGTCAGCGGTCCGAATTGGTCCAGGGTCTTTCACTTGTCCATCCAATCGGCGCCCGCAATCGGCGATGGGTGCATCCGGCGGGAGTCTTGTCAGATCGCGAGCGCCCGTGCTCATGCGCTTGACGTCATTGCGTACGAGGTTGACGGTGTCGGGAACAAACGCCTGGTGAGGAATTAGCTGAAGCGCGAATTCGCCGATAACCCGCGGGTAGATGTTGGCGACCACGAATGGGATCACGATGAAGTTGTCTGGTTGGAGGTCGACAATGGTGAGGTTTTTCTGAGCCAAGTTGTTGTGTTCCCATGCATGGGCGCCGCTGGTGGGAAAGTCGCCTGGCGTCAGAACCGCCGCGAGCAGGCACGAATGCGTTCCTGCCGGTGGAACGAGGTTCTTCGTCCACCGTGCATTCACGACGGTCGATTGCCCTGCAGCCAGATTGAAACCGATGGCAGCCGCGATCCCGGCCGCCTGACCACCCTGGCCGCGGCTGCTCTCCTGACGCCCGGCCGGCGGACCGCCGGTGGCCGCGGGCCAACGCGGTTTTCCCACAGGCGGCCGTGACCGCGGCCGTCCAAAAACTTCCGCCCGACATCCGCGACCTACTACTCGGATCGCTCGCCCAAGCCGTATAATGATCAACAAATCGGCATCAGTCGAGCTTAACGGCGGCTAATCAAACCCTTGAATAATGCCGACGCGTCGGGCAATCGTTCAGTCACGCGAAGTTGCGTCGCGTGCGGGCGCGGTGCCAGAGAAAGACCGAGATGCCAACCGAACCGGCCAGAACTGCTCCACCTACCAACACGCTCCGATCGCCTGATTCTGCAGGAGCTTCGACCGCCGTCGGCGCGATTGTTGCTGACGCGCCGCTCACTGTCGGCGGAGCGGTTTGTACGTCAACCTCGCCTGGAACGCCGGTGCAAACAAATGTAGCCCAGTACCAAGGATGACTTTCGAGTCCAGGGCGTCGAAGGAATTCCAACTGTGCATGTCGGAGCGCCTGTGTCACTGACTGACCGTCTTTGAGGTAGTGAAAAAATGCCTTCGTGAGTTCAGCGGACCAGATCTCATGAGCCTGCCACAATGTCCCGATCACTGTGTGAGCGCCGGCTTATTTAAGTGAAAAGCTTGACGGACACAAGCCACTCCCTGACCAAGTCGATGTTGCCCGCTCGACGTGTCGCACGCTAGAAGCAAGACCAACTTGGTGCTCGTCCAATTGAGAGCCGCGATTTGTAAACCGGTGAGCAGTCCGCTGGGCTGCGCATCAGCAGTCTGTGCGAAATTGGCGGACGCGAGTGCCAAGCCGCAACGGGCAAACGGGTTCTGGTAGGTCAGACGTCCATCGGTGAGTACGACAGCGGGGGGCTGGCCACCCAGTCCTTGGGCAACCACTTGCTGGTTAAGTTCCTGGTACTTGTTTAGCGCCCCTGGACGGCCAGCGGTAGAATATGCGTAAATCAGCGGCAGCTGACACGGTTTATTCGTCGCGAGGGAGTGCGTGCCGGGTCCATCTTACGAGCAGAAGCCAGCAAGCGCCAAGCCGCTCCCTTTGCCAAGGGCAAACCTAAAGCCAATCCCAAGAAACCTGGACGCAAGTCGGGCGCTGCGCATGGCCGACACGGACATCGGCCGCGCCCGGCTCCGGAGCAGATCGACGAGACCT
>DATANR010000396.1:0-18130 GCA_036266155.1 Gemmataceae bacterium
CCGCGGCCCGCCCTTTAATGGTGGGTCGGCGCGGCGAAGCGCCGCTTGACCCACCCTACTTGACCGGTTTCACTACGAACTTGTACGGGTGAGGTTTTGCCGTCAGCCGTTGCAACGCCACCAACTCCTCGTCCGTCTTCACCATGCCGGGCGCCAACTCCCTCGGCAAACGATCCGGCAAGTAGGCCTTCGCCATCATGCCGCCGAGAGCCAACTCGTGGCGTGCGTCCGTCAGCGACTTGAGCGCCCACGCCTGGGCGTCCCACGGACCGCCGGGCTCCCAGCCGTTCGATGTGGCCGACGCCAGGTTTACACCGCGGGCAAGCTGCTGGGATGTGAATGTGCCGAGCCCACGACCGTCGGCGGTGATCTCGTACTTTCCCTCGGGGAGCTTTTCGACCTTCAGCATGTAGCGATTCAGTTCGTCATGCACCGGTACGAAGCGGTAGTTGAGGCCGAAGAACAGGCCGTAATTGAAGGGCAACCCGCGATCGAGTCGCGTGAACGAGAGCTGGCCATCCTCCCAATTCGCTAGCTCCTCCCAACATCCTTCGCACCAGACACGCGGTATGCGGTCGACGATGATTTCCATACTCGACACTTCGGCGGGTGCGTTTAGCCCTTTCAGAATCGCATAGGCCATCGCAAGCTGGCCCAGTTCATTCAGGTGCACACCGTCGGCCGCATGCATTGTCGACTTCTCGCCCTTCACCTTTTCATTGAAGGCCGCGATGCGCTTCTGCACCTCACGCATCGACCGCTGCACATCGATCGAGTGTTCACTAAGCGAGCGGGCCAACGCCATTCCTTCGTCGCACATCTTCTGAAGATAACTGTCCTCGCTCTTCGTCGGGTCGGCCGCCGTCACCGCGGCGGAACAGACGTAGACGCGCACCTTCTGCGCGCGGGCCTTTTCGACGATGCCGCGAATGCCGTCGAGGTAGGCCTTCTTGTGCTCGTCGTCGGCCTTTACGCCCCAGCCGATGTCGTTGGTCCCATAGGCCACGATCAACACGGTCGGCTTCTGGGCGAGTACATCGTCGAGCCGAGCCAGTCCGCCTGCCGCGGTGTCGCCGCCCTTGCCGACATTGATGAATCGGACCTTGCGCGTTGGGAAGCGCAGCAGTGTGTAATTCTCGACGATCTTGCCATAGGTGCGCGCGGCCGTAATGCTGTCGCCGAGAAATGCGACCGTGTCGCCATCCTTCAAATCGAAGTCGGGTTTCTGACCGGGGAACAGCCAGCGTTCGTCGAAGTACCCGGCCCGTACCGGATCCTCCTTCCAGACGTCGGCTGGCGGATCGCCAATCTTCATGACCGACCAGTCGCCAAGCCGCGGAAAAAGCAGGTAATTGAGCGTCGACAGTTCCCTCTCGTGGAACGTATGGCCGCTGTTGATGACCACGTACTTGTTCAAGACCCCAGGCAGCCGATTCGGCTGAATCAGGACCGGCGCATGATTGGTGGCGGGATATTTCTTGTCCCAGACCGTCAGCTCGTCTTTGGTCCAGGAGATCGGCAGGTTCGGCAAAACGCGTGCAATCAGTGAATTGCTGCCAGGATCGCCGAAGAGGATGAGATTCGAGTATTCGATGTCCTGGGGTGTGACATCCTTGTCACCCTTGACCGGCAAGTCGCCGCGAAAATACTTGGCCCATTCCTCGGCGAAGCGCTTCAAGCTCGCGTCGGCCCACGCCTGCACAGCCGGGTTCCAGGCCGTGCCCGTCCCGCGGACGCACAAGAACCGGTGTGTAAACGCGTCGTCTATTGGGCCTTGGAGGCCGGGCTCCTTGCCCGTGTGTTGTTCCAGAAAATCCGCCGCGATGACGTTCAGATTATGATTCAGCGGCGGAACTCTTTGTGCCAGCCATTGGCCATTCCGTTTGAGAAACCGGTACGCGGCTGGTTCGGCGGGTCGCTCGGCCAACGGGAACTCGGCCTTTCCAATCCGAACCTTCGACATGCCCTCAAGGGCGTCGGATCCGATCGTGAACAGTTCGATGTTGGTCGGCTCCTTGATCTCCACGATCCCGTCGACGCGAAGTGTTGCGTCCAGCTCGGCCCGCTTGTAGTGCTCTTCCAATGCATTGATGCTTAGCCATTCGCAGCGGTTGTACTTCAGGGTCCACGTCACGAAACGCACATGCTTCGGCACCGCCGGCGACCCCTTCGCGACGATCTCGGCAATGCGTCGCATCTGCTCCTTGTGCGTGACCGGATCGATGACGTGGCCGGTGCCGGGCGAGATCAGATTGACCATCGTCAGCCCCTCTTTCTCCATCGCTTTGCCCATCAGGGCGTGTGCTTGAAAGAACGGGTCCTTCTCGCCCATGCCGGCGATGGTCGGGATCATCCCCGCATTCGCCGCGTAGTCGATCGAATCGAGCATGTGCAGGCCGGCCTCCTGATGCGGGGGCAGAGGGCCGACTTTGACGAAGTTCGGCATCGCCGTTTTGGAGAATTCATGGGTGTCGACGTAGCCGCAATAAGGCCCCAGCGCGGCAAAACTTGTCGGGTGCTTGAGGCCAAGATGCCAGGTCCCCGAGGCGCCCATCGACATGCCGCGAAGGACTGGCATTCGCCAGTTCACGTGATATTCATCGATGATGTGGCTTCGTGCTTCGAACACGTCGGTTTCGCCTGCCCAGCGGTAACAGTTTTCGACGCGCCCGAGCGGATGTAGTTCGACAAAGTGCTGGTCCGGGGCCGACGTGGATGCTCCATCCCCCTCATCGAAGCGCAACAGGAACCGCAGCTCGGCCATGCCGGTCGGCCGTGTGCTGCCATGGAGAACGATGTCGAGCCTCATGCGGCTGGCATCGTCTTTCATGCCGATCGTTCGCGGGGCGTACTGTTTGGGAACGACAAGACCGTAGAGCTGGACCGATCCGTCGATGTCTGAAACAAACCCACGGACCGTCTTGCCAATCCGATCCGGCGACCACGGCGACTTGCCGGCTTCCAGCGACTCAACGCGCTCACGGCACCGCTTCAGCGCTTTTTGGACCAATGCGACATCGGCTGGTTCTAATTTGGGCTCAAAGCGAAGCGCCCACATCACCGCCTTGCGAAAAATTTCCGCGTCGGGATAGAGGCTCTTGGTCGTGAATTGACGTTGTTCCTTGGCCGCCTTGCGCAGCGCTTCAATGCGTTCACCCAAGTCCTTTACGTCGCGATCGATCTGGGCTCGTCCTTCCTTACTCAACCCAGCCGGCGAGTCGGCGATCACGGGGCTAGAAATGGCTAGCAGCGCGAACACGGACAAGCGCAGAGTATTCGACATGGGGAACAGGCCCATCGCAGGTACGTTAATGAAAAAGATTGTCGAACATCGGTAGACGGAATGCAAGCAGCCAATTCCCATTGAAATCGGCTGCAATTCATCCACGGAAAGGCGGGACTGTCGCATGAAACGAAACGCAATTTTCCGAAAGGGGGGGGGGGGTGCGGCAAAAGGTTGGCGATCTTGGCGACCTTACTCAAATCCCCGCAGAAAACGCGCTTTTTCAAAAAGGAAGGTCGCCAACTTGGTGGGATAAAACAACCGGAACGGAATGCCGGACCAGCACGATGCGACAGTGCCGGAAAAGCGTTGCGTTTCGTTGCACGTTTTTTCGTGAATGGCGTTGAGACACGTGAGTAGTGAAAGCAATGAATGTGTGCGGCGCCCCAGAGCTGGTCCGGGGCGCCGAGAGAGTTGACTTCACATCGCCAGGGCCACGCCGCCGACTTCGCGGGCGTGGCGGAGGAGCAGCGCCTGGTTCTTCGCATCCTCGGGGCGGTCAATCAGGTACTCGAGGACCAGGGCGGCCGCCTCGTTGCAGCCGTCCGGCTCCGGGGCGAACGGGTCGAACATCGGCTCGTAGCCGCGGCGTTGCAGCCAGCGCTCGAAGCGGGCGACCACGGGCTTACGCTCGGGGATCGGCAAACAGATCGTATGGGTCATGGGAACTCGCTGGTGAGAGGGTTGTGGATCATCACTGCCCGGTGGAGCCGACGAGCGGCTCGCCAGTAAGGATTGAGTGCTTCACGCGCTGGGTCATCTTCAACACGAAGGCCATATCGCGGAGAGCCTGCTGCACCGCCCGGTCGCCGACCGGTCGGCGAAAACTCAACATCTTCGGGCGCGGGTTCAGGCGGCGGGTGGCGGCGATCATCGTCGGCTCCAGGGTTTGGGGAACGATGTGCTTAACGCAGAGACCGTGCCATCGAGCGCGACTTTCATTTGGATTGTTCGCAAGTGACGTCGCTCGCGGCAGTTGGATTTGCGCTTTGTTGCGGGCCACCGATCGGGATTTTTTGCAGACGTCTGCAACTCCTACAACTTGAGAGAAAGCGTACAAACTCTGCATCGGCAAAGTCTTTCGTCCATACCGCGCGTGCGGCCTGGGCAAGGGAGAGAAGCCATGCCTATCCCGGAAATCTGCCCCGGTTGCGACCGGCCTCTGTATTTCGGTTACCTCAACCGGCCCGCGCCGCGCTGGCAACCGCGTGCGAAGCTATTGATGCTGATTGGCGCGTTGATCTCCGGGCCGATTCTGCTGGCGGGACCGTTCCTCGTCGCGGAACTCTGGACGGATGTGGACCCGAACCGGGAGATGACGCGTGGCGACCGCGGCGCCGTGGGCATGCTCGCGTGGGCAGTCATCTTGGTAGTTTCGCTTGTGCCGGCGCTCGTCTTGGGTGCAATGGCCTATCGCATTCCCCGCATGTTCAAGTTCCATTGCAATCAGTGCGGCTGGACGGAGACCATCATTCTTCCGACGATTCGTTACGGCAAGCACCGACCGGACAAAGACCATCTAGAATAGAGCAACACAATTTCGGCCATCATCTCGTTTCGCCGGAGTCCCGACATATGGCCCTGTCCGCCGCGCAGCTTGAACAACAGAAGAAGCAGGCCGAGGAACTGCTGTTCTCCGGCCCTGAAACCCTCGGGCTCGCCAAGGCCTTGTTCTTCGGCCATTTCAGCGCCAAGTATGCATTTCCGTATCCGCAGCTTCCCGCGGCCACACAGTCGACCGTCGATCAAGCCGTCGCCAAGATGCGCAAGTTTTGCGACGAGCGCATCGACTCCAATGCCATCGATCGCGACAAAGACATCCCAAGAACCGTGATTGACGGCCTCGCCGAGATGGGCGTTCTCGGCATGGCGGCTCCGCCAGAAGTCGGCGGACAGGGGTTCACGCAGCAGGGTTACTGCCAAGTGATGGAAGTACTCGGCGGCCAGGACTCGTCGGTCGCGGTCTTCGTGAATGCGCACCACAGCATCGGCATCCGGGCGCTCTTGCTCTTCGGAACTGCCGAGCAAAAGGCGAAATGGCTGCCCGATCTCGTCAGCGGTCGCAAACTCGGAGCCTTCGCACTCACGGAGCCGCAAGCCGGCTCCGACGCTTCGAATGTGCAAACACGTGCGACACCCACAGAAGACGGCAGCGCCTACATCCTAAACGGCGACAAGCGTTACATCACGAACGCCGCGATCGCGGACGTACTGACGGTGATGGCGTGCACGCCGGCGCCGAGCCCCGGCAAGCCGGACGACACCAAGGTCACCGCCTTCATCGTGACGCCGGACATGCCGGGCTTCGAGATCACCGAGGGCCGGGCCGACAAGTGCGGCATACGCGGCACCGCCACCGGCAAGATGCGCTTCACCAATATGCGCGTGCCCAAGGAGAACATCCTCGGCCCCGTCGGCAAGGGGCTCAAAGTCGCGCTCACGGTTCTCGACTTCGGCCGCACGACGTTCGGAGCGAGCTGCACCGGCGCCGCGAAGGCGTGTCTCGAAGCCGCGGTTCGCCACGCCAAATCGCGCATTCAGTTCCAACAGCCGCTTGCCGACTTCGAGCTAGTGAAGAAGAAGATCGCGTTCATCGCCGCCCATGCGTTTGCAATGGAGGCGGCCACCAACGTCTGTGCCGCCCTCATCGACAGTGGCGAAGACGACTACATGCTCGAGACGGCGATCCTGAAGGTATTCGCGACCGAACACCTCTGGACGGCCGTGTACGAGTGCATGCAGGTAATGGGCGGCGCCTCCTACTTCACCGATCGGCCGCAAGAACGCTGGATGCGCGACGCGCGCATTAACACGATCGGCGAAGGCGCCAACGAAGTGCTCAAGGCCTTCATCGCCGTCGTCGGTTGCCGTGGTCCAGGCATGAAGCTCGACGCGATGCGCAAGAAGCCGGTCGGCAATCTCCACAAGCTCGCGGGCTACGGCATCAGCCACGTCTTCAAGCGGGCCGGGCTGACGGGCTCGCCGCACATCCCGGTTCAGAGCGCGGACCTGCATTTCGCCGCTGGTCGGCTTGCGGGTCAGATTCGTCGGCTCGGCACGTCGCTGCCCGGCGTCTTCCTGCGGGCCGGCAGCGAGGCGAAATTTATCACGGCCCAACTCGTCCACGAACGCCTCGCGGACATCGCGATTGACCTTTACGTTTCGAGCTGCGTGCTGAGCAAACTCGATCACATGATCAGCAAGGGGCCGGGCGAGACGCGCGCCCTCGACTTCGCCGGTGAAGTGGAAGCCGGCAAGCTTTTTTTGACGATGGCTGATCGGCGGATAACCGAACGCTTCGAGACGCTCGCGCTCAACGACGACGCGGCCATCGTGAAAGCGGCGGATGCGGCGCTGGCGCGGTGGTAAATCACGCCCGAAACAGCCGACAGACTCTGCACACCAGATGAAGAGACATGTCCGCAGGTAGGGATTCGACCCATACGGGGATGCCGCTCTCGACGGTGTAGCCCGCGTGATAAGCCCAGCGAATGACGGTCGGATCGATTGCGTTGTCCAGACAAAACTGAAGGACCTGAGCGCGAAACATGTTATCGCTCGTTCCTTCGCTTCGAAGAAATCGGTCGGCCAACTGCTGGATCTGTTCCGGTTTGAGCGGGACTTCGAACTGGAAGCCGGGATAGGGTTCGTACTGATCCAGCAGGTTGCTGAACTGCATTAGCGCCGCCGCCCCTTGCGGCAACGTCCCTTCGAGAGATTCGACCCATCGCTCCGGGTTGGCGCTGATGGCTGTCAGCACCTGCTCAAGTCGGCTTCGAATTAAGTCGGCGGGCAAGAGCCAGCCATCGCGGACGACGGACACGAATTCCTGCAAAGAAAGCGGGAGTTCGGCGATCGTCCGGCAGCTTTGCTTCACCGCATCGAACCAATCAACTCGATCGAAGAAGGCCGGGTTGCGCAGGGCCAGGGGTTCCAGCGAGCGGATGTCCGCACGCACTGTGCGTGCCAGGTCGCCGGCAACCGGGTCCTTCCGGCCCCAGGCAATCCAGGCGTCGAGGTCGACTAGCAATCCGAGCCAAAGCACTTCATCGTGCCTGCGCACGACGGACTGCACGTGGTCGAAGTCTTTGAGAATCGCGTCCCAAGAGTTGATACGGCACAATGTCTGCCAGCGTTTTCGGGCGAATGCCTCCAGGTCGCGAGGGGGATGGTTTCCGTTCACGAGGCGTGTTGCACGCTCCGAACGGGCCTCGCCGGGGCAATTGAGAAACTCCATTCCGTAGAGCTCGAGCAGCACGCCCGACAGGCCGGTCACTTCCATACCGCGGCACAACCAATCGGCGGCGGTCCGGTCGGGGTCGAGGGTCGGGCATGTGATCAAGAGCCAATACAGCCGGGCAAACAACTCGGGCCGCGGCACGCCTCGATCGAGTTCCGCGACAAGCGAACGATACGCCTCGCCGTCATTGTTCCGAAGAGCGCGCCTCCACAATTCGTCCACGGTGACAATGGGCGTCGACTTGAACACCGGATCGGCGACCGATTCCGGGGACGGCTCAGAGACGGGCGCAGCACGCTCGAGCGCTGGACTTTCTTCAAGCGGAAGGGGATCCGATTCATCCGGCTCAATCGTCCGAAAGAACATGGAGTAGCGTTGGAGGAACTCGAATGCCTCACGAATTCGGCGGAAATGCTCCGGATGGTGTTCCGGCTTGAAGACGCGAATGAGCTTGGTGTACGCCCGGCGCAAGTCGCGTGGGTCAACGCCGCGGTCAACGCCGAGGATTTCGTGCGCTTCCTTTGGCCACTGGGCCAGATCGTCGGGCAGGTGGCTGCTGTTCACGGTCGTGTCTGACCGGTGGGTTGGGCGTTGCCGGCCTTGACGAATTCAATCAACAAATCCCGAATCTCAGCGACGGTCAAGCTGGCTTGTCCGAGTTGTGCTTGGATGGCGAGTTGCTTCGCGTTCAGGGAAGCATTGGCAGGGCCAGTGGCAGAGACGTCCAAATCCTTAAAGGAAGGTCCACTAGATCGGAGCGCCTTGAATATTATTGCTCGGTTCATCGCATCCGCGTCGGTCAACTCAGCCCGGCGACTGAGTTCACTCAAGAACCTTGCTTGGGCTACAGTGATTCGGGCTTCCGACGTCGCTGATTTGTCGGATTGCGATGTACGATTTCGATCGTCGCGTGACTTCAAGGAACTTGGAGCTTCTATGTCCGTGATCTTGCTGTAGCGACTTGGTGAGTAACTAGACGAAGGTGAATCGGTCGTGTGCCGGCCCAACTTCGTGAGCCCGCTGCAAATCATCAGGCACACCGGAATAACTGCCCATCCCCACCGCCAATTGTTGCCGCCGGACGACGAGGCTTCCGATTCTCGACGCGGCCGCGGCCTTGGGATTTCACGCAGGGGCACCACCACCGGACGGCCAATCGCCAACGAGTCCAGGAGGCCGTGTTCGATTTTCTCAAGTTCCGGGTGCTTACGCAGCAGCGACCGCGCGGCGCCGGCCCAGGCAAACATAGGGACCAGTTGCATCCGCCGGCGGGCGCGATCAATGGGTTTGAGCGGATAAAGTTCGACCACCGCCTCGGTCAGTTGGCGCTCGTCGTCGTTGTCAAACTGCGTGGGAGCCGTGAAATTGAGCCCGCCGCTCAATGATTGCAAACGCGCGGCCAGACGCGGATGCCGATCGACTTCGTTCCGCAGTTCCGTCCATTTCGTTGTTCGGTCATTCGGCGACAGATCCCAATACGTTTCGGCAAAACGTTCGATTTCGCCAGAGAGTTCCGCCTCGATGGCCGGTGCGAGGGCGGCTTCCACGACGGGGCCGCGCATGATCAATCCCATCTCGGCCGCCGCCGCACGCTCGGCGGGTGAAGGGATCAGGCCGGACGCGTTGACGCGATTGAGGAACGCCGCCCGTGCCTGTTCGACGCTTGCGTCGGGCTCGAGCCCAAGGGCGCGTCCCGCAACGGCTCGACTTCGCTGGATGGCCGCGGCGTCCATCATTCGGCATCTCCTTCAGCCGACTCATCCGCGTCGAAGCGGCTCAAAAACTGTTCGAGCGCCTCGCGATTGGAAGTGATCGCCTCCGCGTCTTGCATGCCCAGCGCCGCTTCGAAGGCGTCGAGCAGGCTGGCCAGCCATTCACGCTGATCGTTGCCGAGTTCCTGATAGAGACGTTCAGCTCGGCGCAGCAGATAACGATTGACCGCCTCCTCGCGCGGATGCGTCTTGAGCTTGGCCATGTCGCGGACGGCATCACGAATCTGCGCCGCCGTCAGCCCACCACGCGCGTGTCGCGTGATGACCGTGGACACCTTGCGCTTGGTGGCCATCACGGTTGCTTCCACTTCGAGAACGCCGTTCAGGTCGTAGGTAAAGCGAACCTCGATATCCTGACCCGCCGGACCGACGGGGATGCCCGTGACCTCCAGCTTGCCCAGCAGCAGATTGTCCTCAACCCGGCGACTCTCGCCCTGATAGACCTGGAGCAAAATGCTGGTCTGATTCGCATCCAGAGTCGAGTAAGTCTCGGCTCGACTGACGGGGATGACGGTGTTGCGTTCGATGATCGGCGAAAAATAGCCGCCACGCCGATCGTGGCCGAGCTTCTTGGAAATCTCGACGCCGAGCGTGAACGGGCAGACGTCCGTGACGACCATGTCTTCGAGTGCCGCATCACGCGCGAACAAACCGGCCTGAACCGCGGCGCCGAGAGCCACGACCTCGTCGGGATTGATGCGTTGTTTCGGCGCCTTGCCGAGCAACTGCGTCACGCGTTCTACGACGAACGGCATGCGCGTCGCCCCGCCGACCAGCAGCACCTCGCCGACGTCCTCACGGCGAAGGCGTGCATCGCCCAATACGCGACGGATCGGTAACTCCACGCGGTTCAGGATGTGCGACACCCATTGCTCGAGTTGGCTCCGCTCGACGGTGATCTCCGGCGACTTGTCAGTCAATTCGCCCTTGCGATCCGGGACGCGGATCGTCGCGGTTGCCTCGCGGCTGAGTCGAATCTTGGCGGTTTCGCACAGTTGAATCAACCGGCTCACCTGCAATGGCGCGTCGACTTCCGCACGTTCGAAGGCCTGGCCGGCCCGATCGAGCACGCGGGCGGCCAATGCCCGAGTAAAGTCCTCTCCGCCGAGCGCACTCTCACCGGACGATGCCTTTACTTCCAGTGCGCCTTCGAACAGATCAACGAGGGAAACGTCGAACGTGCCGCCGCCGAGGTCAAAGATCATCAACGTCTTGTCGTCGGACGTTTCGTGGAAGCCATAGGCTATCGCCGCGGCTGTCGGCTCGTTGAGAATCCGCTCGACCTCGAGCCCCGCGATCTTGCCGGCAGCGAGCGTCGCTTTGCGTTGCCGATCGTTGTAGTACGCCGGCACCGTGACCACCGCCCGCGTGACCTCGGTCTTGAAGTGGGCTTCCGCGTCGGCCTTGAGCGAGCGCAGCACCAGGCTCGACAACTCCTCCGGGCCGAACTCTCGGCTGCCGATCTTGGCCGTCCAGTCGGTGCCCATGTGCCGCTTGAAGAGCGACGCCGTCCGCTCCGGATGACTGACACGAAGTTCCTTGGCCGCGGCCCCGACCAGCAACTTGCCATCCTCGTCAATGCCGACGACCGACGGTGTCAGCGTTGTGCCGAGTGCATTGGGAATTAGGCGCGGCCCGTCGGCCGTCATGTGGGCGGCGGCGCTGTTGGTTGTGCCAAGATCGATGCCGATGATGGGGCTCATGCTGGACGATCGCGTGTTTCACGGTGATGTACGTATTCTGACGCGAGGGACGCCGGATGACCAGTGGCGACTATTAGCTGTGTCGGCTCCGGCTTGCCCGACGCAGCCGTGTCGGATAGACGGTCTAATAAGCATTGCCACCGATTCGAGCGACGTTGGGCGCGACCGGCTGATTGATTCCAATCCACTGAGTGGCCAGGGAACAGGAGAACGAGATTGGATTGGCCCTACGAGTTTCAAATGACTGTTCGCGACTCGTTTGCGTATCTAGAGCCGCTTGGCTACAAACCAAAGTTCAAGCGCGATGGCGATTGGTACGCCCGAGTTACCTATCAGAATTGGGCTGGCGACACGATCATGATTGCCGCCTGTCCGCAGCGGTCTGAATGCGATGTCGAACTAACTCACCGAGAAAATGATTCGGTCAGCCTGCGTGAACTCGAACAGGTTTTTCCGGATCAAAGAGGACCCAGGCAGAAGTACAGCATTTTCGACACGGCCGCCGATCCGCACATTCTGCAGATCTTTGTGTCGACGCTGGCCGAGCAACTCCGACCTGTCGCCACACCACTCATCGAAAACAGCAGTGCGTGGGGGCGTGTGGCCGAGTGGCGACACAGAGAAGAGCTTGGCGATCAAGTTGCCGAACTGGAACTTGAAATCTCGGAGGCGTTCAAGGAGGAGCGATGGAACGACGTGATCGCATTTGCGCGTGTGTTGGGCCCGGCGATTAGCCAGGTCGATCAGAAGCGATTGGAGATCGCCCAAAAGCGGCTGCGAGACAAGTAACTTGCGTCAGTGACAATGCAAAGTAATTGTCCAATGCGCTTTGCAAGGATGCTGCTGCACGGCAGCGACGTGCGTTCCATAGTAACAACGTTCCCAGTTGGCGGAGCTTTCAGAGGGTTCTGGCACTAGAATTGAAATCCTGAGTTTTCAACCCATCTCCTTTGCGGGCATGGGGATGGGCGCAGAAACTCAGGCAGAGATGGTCAACCCCAGTGTGTGTGTTGGCCATCTCTCAATTCTGGATGAAACGAATTCGTCGCGCGCCGAACTGTTTCATTGAAAACATGTCCAATGGATGCCTAACGCCAAAGCGATCGAGTAATCCAAATGAAACACCGCATCGCAAATCTGTCGATCATGATTGCTGCCATTGCAGCCCTTTCAGCTTGTTCAAAACAATCGGGGCAGTCGGCGAATGAGTCTGAGTCCAAGGCCAACCTCCCCGTCGTCAAGCTTACCATTCGGGAAGCGGTCGTGAGCGTGTCGATGCCGAACGCGATGACGAAGAGTTCCGGCGGGAACACGGAGGGCTTCGAGAACAAGGCGAAATTCGAAGTCAGTAGTGCGACACCCGACGGGGAGCAGAAGTTCCTCCTGCGCGGTACTCATGCTCACTTCAGCAACGACGCGAAAGTCCCCGCGGACAAGCGCGGCACATTCACGGTGACCGCCGAATCTGAGGGCAGCATCCGGGCCATGTTCGGCATCGATTGTCCAGTGCCCGTCAAAGTTTTGCTGGATGGCAATGAGGTGACTGTCCCCGTGGAACTCACTCCCGGAAAACATCAACTGAGCGTCGCCGGGCGCTTGCAACCCAAGACGTGACCGCGAGCAGAGGTCATGAACATGGACGACGGCAGCGGTCTTTTCGGATGCAGGCCAGTTCTCTGTGTCGAGAGCGTCGCACGCAGCATTGCGTACTACGTCCAATGTCTTGGCTTTCGGCTCGGCTTGACCTGGTCGGGTCGCGAACAACGGTTCCTCCACCCGCACGAAGCAACGGAGCCGGATTTCGCCATCATCGGGCGGGGCCAGGTGCAATTCATGCTTTCGCAGAAAAGCCAGGGGCCGCCCGGCATCTGGCTGCATCTCGATGTCCACACGCCGGAACAGCTCGACTCGCTGTACGAGGAATGGACGCGGAACACCGCGAACATCATTGAGCCGCCGTCCATCCGCCCGTGGGGCATGTATGAAATGCGCGTGCAGGACCTCGATAGCCACATGCTAAGAGTGTCGGCGCCGCCGCGGACTGCAAAAGGCGCTTCGTAGCTGGATTCGTGAGAATTCAGTTTTTGGTCCGTGCAAGCGCCCTGAATTCTTACGAATCCAGCTACGAAAGCGACTGCCTTCCGGTTTTAGTCCCGTCGTTCACGCACCCGATACTAACCGGAGAGTCCGCCGCATTCGGGGGGTCGGATGGGCAAAGTGCGCGCACTGACGCTGCTTGCCACGCTGGTGGCCGTCGCTTCGGCGTGCGCCCAGGTTGCCGATCCGCCGCCAGCGCCGTCGCCCATCAATTTGCCCACGGCTCTTCAACTTGCCCACGTTCGCAATCTTGACGTGCAGGTCGCCGCGGAGCGTGTTGCGGTGGCCGCCGCCCAGCTCGACCGAGCGCGATCACGCTGGTTGCCGACCGTCGTTCTCGGCGGCGACTTCGCCCAGCAGGACGGCCGGATTCAAGACGTCGTCGGCAACGTGTTCAACACGTCGAAGCGCTCGGTGATGATCGGCGCAGGACCGACGGCCGTGTTCACGCCGTCGGAGTTGATCTACGGCCCCCTGGCGGCGCGCCAGGTCGTTGCCGCGCGCGAGGCCGATCGCCGGGCGGCCGAAAACGATACAACGCTCGCCGTCGCCGAGGCCTATTTCAACGTGCAACGTGCCCGCGGCGAAGTGGCTGGCGCTGTCGAGGCCGAGCGACTCGCCGCCAAACTGGCCGATCTCGCCGAGAAACTAGCGGCTGGGTTGGCACAGCCGGTCGAATTCAATCGTGCGAAAACCGAATTGGCACGCCGCCGGCAGGCGCTCGAGGCGGCGCGCGAACGATCGGAAACCGCGAGCGCTGATCTCAATCGGCTGATTCGTTTGCCGCCGAACGCCCTGATCGAGCCAGTCGAGGCGCCAGACGTGCGCATCGAACTGTTCGATGCTTTGACATCGGTCGATGAATTGATCCCGATCGGCCTCCGCAATCGACCCGAGCTGGCGGCACAGCAAGCACTGGTCGAGGCGACGCTGGCCAAGTTGCGGGAAGAGAAGCTGCGACCGTTGGTGCCGAGCGTCATCGTCCGCGGCAACGCGACCAATCCGGCCGGCACGCTGTCCACGGGCGCCTTTGGCGGCGGCGTCGACAACAGAGTTGACCACGTCGGCACGCGCAACAGCATCGACGTGCAGGTGCTTTGGGAATTGCAAGGCCTTGGCTTCGGCAGTCGTGCGGCCTTGCGCGAGCGCGAGGCGGACAATCGGATTGCCATCCTGGAGTTGTTGCGCACACAAGATCGCGTCGCGGCCGACGTCGTGCAGGCCCATAGTCAGGCTACGCGATCGATCGCGCGCGCCAAGCTCGCGGCCGACGGACTGACGGAAGCATTGCAAACGGTGAAGACGCATTTGGAGGGCCTGAACCAAACTCGGCGCGTCGGCGAAACGCTCGTGTTGGTCTTTCGCCCCCAAGAAGCGGTGGCCGCGGTGCAGGCGCTCGATCAGGCTTATCGCGACCATTTTGGGGCTGTCGCGGACGCGAATCGGGCACAATTTCGCCTTTATCGCGCCCTCGGACAACCCGCCAAGTGCGTACTGGAGCACGGTCGTGTCGTCCCAGCGGCTCAGTTGTCCAAACCCGCCTCCGCCGACGCTTCCTTGAGCGGTTTCGCGACCGATCGCGATCGATAATTGCGCTTCGTAATGCGGTTTCGTTTCCAGGATAGGTTCAAGAACGAAGATCCGGGTTTACAGCAGCGGCCGGGGTTCAACTGTAAGTATCCATAAAACAATTACTTGCATCTATTATGATGCGGCGCGAAATTGCGTTTCTGGGGTGTGTGTTGGTGAACGAAACGCAGCTTGGTTAATGATGCCTCGGAAGATCAGCGGCCATGAACCCCATCGCACTCGCACTCCGCCGGCCGGTCACCGTGATGGTGCTCCTCGTCGGCCTCGTCGCGGCCGGCGTGCTGGCGTTCGTGCGGATGAAGAAGGACGTCTTCCCGGCTCTTGACCTGCCCGTCGTCTACGTCTGCCAGC
This sequence comes from Gemmataceae bacterium, assembly GCA_036266155.1. GTDB lineage: Bacteria > Planctomycetota > Planctomycetia > Gemmatales > Gemmataceae > SIAJ01. The sequence continues at coordinate 15,037 of DATANR010000396.1, forward strand.
CCTACGGCGGGATGGACCCGCAGCAGATGGAAGGGCTGATCGCCAACTATTACGAATACCACTTCCTCTACATCGGCGGCATTCATCACGTCGAGAGCCGCAATGTTCAGGGCGTCTCTCTGATGAAGCTCTACTTCCACCCCGGCACCGACATGGCCCAGGCCATGGCCGAGACGGTGGGGTATGTGAATCGCTCGCGTGCGTTCATGCCGCCGGGCACCGTGCCGCCGTTCATCATGCGCTTCGACACCGGCAGCGTACCTGTCGGCTACCTAGTGTTGTCGAGCGAGACGAAGACGATCGGCCAGATTCAGGACCAGGCGCTGTTCAAAGTGCGGCCGATGTTCTCGGCGATCAAAGGTGTATCGGCTCCGCCGCCGTTCGGCGGCAACGCGCGGACCATTGTGATCCGTGCCGATCCGGGTTCGCTGAAGGCCCGCGACCTCTCGGCCGACGACGTGGTCCAGGCACTGACGCGCGGCAATTCGATCAGCCCATCCGGCGCCATTCGCGAGAAAGAGCGGATGCCGTTCGTGCCCGTGAACACGATGGCCGTGACGCCGAAGGACTTTGGCGACATCCCCATCAAGCCGGGCGTGTTCATCCGCGATGTGGTCGTGCGTCATCCGTCGACCGGCGAGCCACGGATTGAAGATGCCTTCGATATCCCGACTGGCTACGCCCTCGTGAACGGCAAACGTGCCGTCTACATGCTCGCCACGAAGAAGCCTGAGACGGGCACGCTCGAAGTCGTTGAAAACATCAAGGCCGACCTTCCCAAGATGCAGGCCGCGTTGCCGGACGACATCAAAGTGTCGTTCGAGCTGGACCAGTCGCCGGTCGTTCGCGGATCGCTGTGGAACCTTAGCATTGAGGCCGGGCTCGGCGCGATCTTGACCGGACTGATGGTGCTCCTCTTTTTGCGCGACTGGCGCAGCGTGATCGTGGTCGTCCTCAACATTCCGCTCGCACTGATCGCGTCGCTCGTCGCCCTATCTCTGTGCGGCCAAACCATCAATCTGATGACTCTCGGTGGCCTCGCACTCGCCGTCGGCATTCTGGTAGATGAGTCGACGGTCGAAGTCGAGAACATTCACACGCACATGGGCCGGACAAAGTCGGTGGCTTTGGCAGTGCGACGCGGCAACGCGGACACGGCCGTACCGCGTCTCCTGGCAATGTTGTGCATCCTCGCCGTGTTCATTCCGTCGTTCATTATGCAGGAGCCGGCGCGTGCACTGTTCGTACCGCTCTCCCTGGCTATCGGCTTCGCAATGATCGGCTCGTATTTGCTCTCCAGCACGTTTGTCCCCGTGCTGAGCGTTTGGCTGTTGCGGCACGTCGGCGAACAACACGACCCTGGCGCCAATTTCTTCGCCCGTCTCTTGCGACCCGCAATCTGGTTAACGACCAAGACGCGCTGGCTGCTCGTGCCCGCATACCTCGTGGCCGCGGGACTGGCGTTGACCGTTGCGTGGCTCACCCTGGGGACCGACATCTTTCCGCAAGTCGATTCGGGCCAGTTTCAGTTCCGACTCAAGGCGCCACCGGGCACGCGGATCGAGCAGACCGAAGAAATCGTGCAAGAGGCCCTCGCGATCATCAAAGACGAGGCGGGTCCGGAGAACGTCGACATTTCGATCGGTTACGTCGGCGTGGTGCCGCCTGCCTATCCCATTAACAGCGTCTACCTGTGGACCGGCGGTCCGGACGAGGCGGTCGTCCGCGTTGCTCTCAAGCCGGGGCGTGTTCGACTTGAGAAGTTAAAGGCGCGTTTGCGCGATCGCCTGAATGCACATCTGCCGGAATGGCTCGAACAGAAGTGGTTGCGCGAAGACGTGCCGCCTGCACGGGCCGCGACTGCCAAGCAAGTGCGCCTTTCGTACGAACCGGCGGACATCGTCAATGAAGTCATGAGCTTCGGCTCGCCGACGCCCGTGGAAATCCAGGTCAGCGGCAGCAAGGTGGCGGACAACCTGGCCTACGCCGAGAAGGTCCGGCTTGAGTTGGCGAAGGTGCCGGCAATCAAGGACCTGCAATACGTACAGGCGCAAAATTACCCGACTGTTGCCGTCAGCGTGAACCGCGAACGGGCGGCCGGCGCCGGCGTGCAGGCCGGGGACATTGGGTCGGCACTGGCTCCCGCGACGTCATCGAGCCGATTCACGGTGCCCAGTTACTGGCGTGAGCCGGCCAGCGGCATCGCCTATCAGGTTCAGGTCGAGGTGCCCCAGGCGCTGATGAAATCGTCGGCGGACGTTGGGATGGTGCCCGTCCACGCCGGCGCAACCAACGCACTCGTGCGTGATCTGGCCGACGTCAAGGAAAGCACGATGCCGGGACAAGTCGACCGCTATAACCAGCGGCGCGTCGTCAGCCTGACGGGGAACATTCAAGGCAGCGACCTGGGCAGCGTGGCCATCCGCGTGGCGAAGGCGATCGAAGATGCCGGGCCGGCACCCGCGGGCGTCAACGTCGATGTCCGCGGTCAAGTGGCGCCGCTGGAGAACCTGCTCGATAGTCTCGCCTACGGTTTGCTCGCTTCGGTTGCCGTCATCTTCCTGCTCTTGACGGCGTACTTCCAATCGCTTCGACTGGCGGTCGTCGCGGTCGCCGGAGTGCCGGCCGTCTTGTGCGGCGTGGCGGCGGCGTTGTTGTTGGCGGGCACGACGCTCAATTTGCAATCGTTCATGGGATCGATCATGGCCGTCGGTGTCGCAGTGGCGAATGCCATTCTGCTGGTGACTTTTGCCGAACGAGCGCGAACCGCAGGACAATCGGCGGCCGACGCGGCTCTGGGCGGCGTTCGCTCCCGCGTTCGACCGATTCTGATGACGAGTGCCGCGATGATTGCGGGCATGGTGCCGATGGCGGTCAGCGGCGGTCAATCGGCGCCGCTCGCGCTGGCGGTGATCGGCGGCCTGCTGGCGGCGACGGCCGCGACCCTGATCCTTCTTCCCGCAGTATTCGCACTCTTGATGGGTGGCGCCGGTCGGGCATCCAATTCACTAGATCCGTTCGATCCGGACAGTAGACATCACGTGAGCGATGGGGAGGCAATATGAGTTTCAACCACGCTGGCGAGCGGAGCGGC
>DATANR010000397.1:0-16903 GCA_036266155.1 Gemmataceae bacterium
AGTGGTCGCTGATCGCCATCTTTCTGGTCATGGCCCTGGGCTGCGCGGCGGCCATCATTTTCTGGTTCGAGAGCATCGGATGGATCATTGCCCTGTCGATTATCGGCGGCCTTGCCGCACTCTGTGGAGCCGTGTTTCTGATCAAGAACATCGGCGTTCTTGCCAAGCCCAAGCGATCGACCACCGCACGCGAGCCCACGTCTCAACTCGCGAACGACGACGACGAAGTTGAAGACAAGTCAGACGATGACGAGTCAGACGACGACGATTCAGACGTCAAAACGCCGCCGGCGAAGGCGACGTGGACCATGCGGGCCCAACGCCGCAAGCGCTTCGATTGCCATTCCAAGAGTTACGAGGGGACCGTCCAGGTCGCCATCTCTCCCGACGGCCGGTGGCTGGCCTCGGCCGGCGGTTCCCAGGGGGGCGATATCTGCGTCTTCGACCTCGCCACCAACGAGCTACTCGCCACGCTCGAGGCCCATACCTACTACGGCATCACGGCCCTCGTGATCAGTTCCGACTCGCGCAAGCTGGCCAGCACCGGGGACAACAACGACGGCAAGGTCCGGGTCTGGAGCCTGCCGGATGGGGCCATGCTCTACGACTTGAAGGGTTGCTCATTCGACAACCATGCCCTGGCGATTACCCCAGACGGAAAGCTGCTGGCCGGTGGCGGGGGCGGCGACAACACGATCCGCCTGTGGAATTTGGATGACGGGAGCGAGGTCAAAGTCCTCAAGGGGCACGCCGCGAAGGTCAAGGACGTCGGGTTCTCCCCGGATGGTCGCTACCTGATCAGCGGCGACGACCAGGCGGTGGTCCGCATCTGGAGCGTGCCGGAGGGGGAGATGCTCGTTCGTTGCCGGCCCGACGAAGGGAGCAGTGTCCAGTGCATGGTCGTCAGCCCGGATGGGACGTTCGTTGCCACCGGTGAACACTCTTGGGTCCGCCTTTGGAGCATCCCGGACGGGCGGCTCATCAAGTCGCTCGAGCACAGCTTGTGGGTCCACGGTCTGGCCGTGAGTCCGGATAGCCGGCTCATCGCGTCGAGCGGCAGTTCGACCTCGGCTGCGGTCAACTTGTGGAGCGTGCCGGATGGAAAGAAGCGCGGCGAGTTAAAGGGGCACCGGTCGAGCGATATCGACCGCATGGCCATCAGCGCGGACGGCCGGTTCCTGGCGAGCGGGGCGGAAGATCAGGACGTCATCCTCTGGTCGCTGCCGGATGGGGCGAAACTGGCGACCCTGGAGGATCACCCCGGCCACATCTCTTCCCTCGCGATCACACCCGATAGCCGCACGGTGGTCGTCGGCAGCAAGGATGGGTCGGTGACGATCTGGGACTGTACGCCTGAAGGGGCAGGTACGCCGGCGCCGGTGCGACCGGCCGCGCCCGTTGCCAACAAACCGGCAGTCGCTCCTGCTGCGGGTGTAGACATCGGCAAAGCCATGGCTGTGCTTGACGACGCCTACCTGGTCCGTCACGACGAGGAACTGGAACAACGCGTGAATGCCGCGCTCGACCGGATCGCGCAGAGCGGCGACGAGGGAATTCGCACGCTTCTGGATCGAGTGTTCCGGGACATGACGCTAAACGGCACGCAACTCCGCGTCCATTTTGGCGGTGACACCGCCTGGAACGAGTGGCTCAAGAAGCGTGCCGCTCTCGAGGCTTTGTGTCGGGCTCGGGCGACTGCCGCCCTCCCGCGGTTGTCCGCGTTGGCCGTTGCCGAATGCACCGCAAGTCAGTTTTACGAGATTCTCAAGCCAGCCCTGGCACGAACGGTGGCGGAGTTGAAGTCTGTCCCTGTATCGGCTCCGACGGCCGAGGTCGAGCCGGCACGGATCACGTGCCCAAAATGCCAGGCCAAGATCCGCATCAAGCCCGGCACGCCGGCCGGCACCTTCAAATGCCCGCGCTGCCAGAGTGCCGTGACCGTCCCTGGGCCGGCGCCTGCGGCGAAAGCACCCGCGACTCCAGCGTCGTCGCCAAAGAAGGCGCCGGATCGCCTCCGCGGTCGGCGCAAGTTCACGTTCGAAGGGCATGGCCGCGCCACCAAGCAAGCGGCCTTCTCTCCGGATGGCCGCTTCCTGGCGACCTCCGTTGGGGTTTGGCGGATGCCCGGCGGGGAGCCGGTCGGTCTGTTGGAAAAGAAGACCTACTACGAGGTGCATGCCCTGGCGATCAGCCCGGATTCGAAGCTCCTGCTCACGACTTCGAACGACGACAATCGGGCCAACGGTTTGTATTTGTACGATCTTGAAGCCGGCCAACAGTTGCGGTCGTGGGAAGGGCCGGGCAATTTCAGTAGCTGTGCCGCGTTCACGCCCGACGGGTCGCTGCTGGTCACCGCGACATACAGCGACCACTCCCTTAACTTGTGGACCATGCCCGACGGTACGTTGGTGAAGACCCTCAAGGGGCATGCCAGCGACGTCAAATTCCTGGCGGTGACTCCGGACGGCAAATTCATCGTCAGCGGCGACGACCAGGGCGTGGTCCGCATGTGGAGCCTGCCGGCCGGCGAGATGTTGGTCCGGTGCCGAACGGACGAGGGCAATGGGGTGGTGTCGCTAGCCGTGTCGGCGGACGGCAAATATGCGGTGGACGGCACGCACACCTGGGCGCGCATTTGGAGCATTCCGGATGGCAAACTGCTCGGCAAGGTGGAGCAGGATTTTTGGATTTATGGCCTAGCCATCAGCCCGGACTCGCGCATCCTGGCGGCGAGCGGCAGCTCTTACACCGGCCTGATCCGCTTGTGGGACCTGCCGGGCGGCAGCAAACAGCGTGAGTTGAAGGGCCATCGCGGCGAAGTGAATTGCCTGGCCATGAGTCCGGACGGCCGATTCCTGGCGAGCGGCGCCGACGACCAGGACGTCATTCTCTGGCGCCTCCCCGACGGCCGACAACTGGCCACTCTCGAAGACCACCCCGGTCACATTCAACGGGTGAACGTCAGCCCCGACGGCAGTCTGGTTGCGGTGGGCAGCGAGGACGGGACCGTCACGGTGTGGGAAGTGACGGACGGGTAACTCCGGCCGGCTAACCAAACAAGGGGGTTCGGAGCCACGTCAATGACTTCCGACTTCTTGGTTGTTTCCTCCGGCTTGCTTAATGCCCCGCCATGCTCCCCGGGTCATTGTCGCCGATCGGGTGACTGTTCGCGTTGGGGTCGCCGACTTGGTTGGTTGGCACATTTTGTTGCGTGAACGTCGTGAAGTAAGCAATCCACTGCGGCGTACCGAAGTCGAACAGCACGGCGCCGTCTTGCCAGACGTCGTTGCCGTCTTTGTCGGCGTGGAGATGGGGCTTGCGCGAGCCCTGGTTCATGTGAATGTCGTGGATGCCGTCGCCGCCCGTGGTGTACCGGCGACCGAAAATGTACACGTCGGACTTCGCCGTCAGCGCGCGTTCGAAGAGCTTCTTCAGGTCGGAATATGGCCGGGCGGTTTCGACGTCGAGCATCACGTCGCTCTTCCGCCAGTGACCCGTCTCCTTGAGGACGTCGCTACGGAGGAAATCGAGGGCCGGGAGCACGTGCTTGCTCGTGAGGTCGTGAAACCCCGCGGCGGCGGCCTTCAACGTCGTGATGATCGGATGATGAAAGTCAGCGACGAGGCGATAGTTCAGCAAGTCGTCCGCGTCGGTGGTGCCGACGTTGACGGCCGTGTCCCAAACGCCGTGCGCACCGGCCACGGTCAGGTCGGCGTGCAGGTGATACTGCACTTCGTTCGGATGTTGGGAGCCTTGCGGCCGAACTCGCCCAGCGATCTTGCACTTCACGAAGCCGTAGGTCAGCTTCGCGGTCCCGGTCGGCGGCGGATTGTGGCCATGCCCGTGGTCCGTCGGCGGCGGCGGGGGCGGTTTGTGTTTGTGATGCTTGCTCATGGTAAACGTTGGGGTTAGGGGCCAAGATCAGACTGGCGATCAACTCTTCTCGGGCGGCTTCTTCCTGGCAGATTTCTTTGCCGCAGGCTTTTTCTTGGCGGCCGTTTTCTTGCGGCTCCCCTTCTTTGCGGAAATGCCCGAAGTCTTTTTGCGCGGCGACGGGCTACTCGGCGATCCGACGACACCGCTTGATGCGGCCGACAACCAAAAACGCAACTCCGGCGACTTCTCTTCCTTGCCGATGATGTGACGCTCCTGCCATGTATCATCCCGCCGAACCAAGCCGATCTTACCCGGACCTGGCGCGCGAGCAACTGGACGCGCGAATTTATCCGAAGCTACGCACGCGGAACCGGAGAGACAGCCTGATGTCCAGATCGGATTGCAACGCCCGCCCCTATCCGTAGATAGCGTTCGTCGACGCTAGATCCGGACGCAGATTGGCAGAATTGTGTCGTCGCGCCGACCCGATTGGCTGCACGCCGAATGAAAGGCACATTCCCTGGGACGTTTCTCGTTTGGTCGTCCCACCTTTCATTCTGCCTACATCTCAAGTCCAAACGCAATTGGATCGCCGAAATTGCCGTACGTGAACCGGTTCAAAAAACGAAAACAAGCGATTCCACCGAATCCGGCCGGCGTCTGTTGAACCCCGACGGCCGGAATGCGCCGGTCAAAACCGAGAGCGGGAATTTGCACGCGAATGAGATAGACAGGGAAAGCACCCGCGTAGGCGCCGCCGAGGACGATATGCTTCACAGGCCAACCGCCGCTTGCCACGCAGTCTGGTTCGTTTAGCAAGAGTTCAAATGCGGCTTGGCTGGTTCCGGCGCCCGTGTCGGCCAGGAGATCGCGTCCAACAAACACTCCGCCCCGTGGCCGTACCAAGTTCACCTGAATGCTTGGACTATCGGCGACCAACGGCCACTGGACGCGCGGCATCTGCAAGTCTCCAAATGGTTTGAACCCGATCGTAGTCGCGGCCCACCTCAAGCGATAGCGTGGTGCTTGGATCGGTAACCGTTTGCTCCATGCGCTCGGCGAGTTCGTCCCAGTCGTTTGCCACGACAACGATCTGACCATTGGCAATGCCCACGAATTTACCAACGTAGGGCGATTGCGGGTTTCGGCGCGCCTCATCCATGAGGTTGCGAGCAACCTGTTCATTCGCGGTGCGGATATCGGTTATTGCCATGTCCAATCTCCAAACGGACGATCCTTCACAATGATTCTATCTACATCAATCTTGGTTTTCTCCGCGAGGATTTGCCCGATTTACGATCACACCGCGGAGGCGTTTCGATTGAAGTGAAGGACGCGATCGCCATTTCAATTCGTCCATCAAATCCAGCCAAGTCACTTGTTTGCACCATCCATTGGAATCGGCCGATAGATGACCACCGTGCCCTGAGTAAGCAACTTCACGTTGAGCTTGCCGAGTCCGACCGTCCGACGCCCCGAGACGTTTTGCTCCAGCACCTCATACTGGCCCGGTCCGAGAACCTTGCGAATCACTTGTGTGTGATGCGGCGCAATATTACCGTTGCTGAACTTCGCGTCTTCCATCTGAACGATATCACCAGCCAGGCCGTTGTCGTTCTTGGTCAATGGCTGACCCCAGATATAGGTCTTGCCGTCGATCTTCATGGGCTGAGCCTTGGCCGCGGCGATGGCCTCGCCGGCCAGGTCGGCGCATTCACCGCTCTTCACCTGCGTTCCATAGTTCGCATTGATAAAGTCGAGGACCGCTTTGTTCGCCCCTGGCGTTTTGCCAAAGACGGTCTCACGCCACTTGTCGAGTTCTGTGGTGCGCTCCTCTTCCGAGCCGTCCTTCCAGAACTTCACCGGTCGAACTTTCGTCGCATGCGTCGCCTCAACAAGCACCGGGAAACTCGCTTCTCGAATCTCCGCCTCCGGCGACGCCAAGGCGTTGAAAAGGGACCAGTCCAATCCTTCGTTGATACGCGCGACAACAAGCTTGCGAATCGACAATCGAACCTCGCCGTTCTTGTGGCCCAGCATCGGGACCAGATTCGCGACTGGTCCGCCGAGCCGGATGTAGCCGTCGATGGCCGCCTTTTGGCTCGCGGCGTCGGCCTTCGGATTCTTCAGTCGCTCCATGAATTGCGTCTGGCAGAGTTCCGCGGTCTCTTTGATCTTGTCCAGCAACTTGGCGGCATCGAAGCCCGCATCGAGCTTCGCCAGCGATTCGCCCTTGGCATCGAGAAAGAAGGCGCATCCGGCAATGCCGTCGAACTTCTTGGCCGTGGCGCTGTCCGGCGTCACGATGACGCAGATGAACGATTGCAATCGCCCACCAACCTTTGGGTCGGCGACGACCGCTGGCGGTTTTTCGTTCTTGGCCAACACCAGTGCGAACATCGGCAGTCCGCTTTTCTTGGCTTGCTGCTCCGCCATCGCGTAAGTGGGTTGCCAGACAACCTGCGCTGGCTGAGCCAGTGCCACGCTCACACAGACAACCAATGGCAGAATGAAACAAAGACTCCGGCTGAGAAAACGCAACATCATAATTCCTCGCGCGGTTCGCTTTGAAGGGCGAACCAAGGCGCAACTTGGTTGACACGTGGAACCTCGCCGCCTGCAATCAGGCCCCGGCGAGTCCCTAATTTTCGCCTTTATTAAGCCTTTTTCATTGCAAAAAGCGGCTTGCTCGGACCGGAGGCCCGGGTATCATAGTGGGATATTCGGCTCGCAACCGTAACCACTACATTCTACTCGCAATGTGCCGTCCTTCACGCAAGACCGCCCTCATCCTCCATGCGCTGGAAGCCCGCGACGTGCCGTCGTCCGGCAGTCTCGACACGTCGTTCAGCGGCGACGGGCTGGCGTTTGTCAGCTTCGATCCGGGCGCAATCGACACGTCGGGCGGCCTGACCATCCAAACGGACAGCAAAATTGTCCTGGCAGGAACGTCCAATGGGTTCTCCAGCAACCCAGCCCCGCTCCTGTCGCGGTTGAAAGCTGACGGGTCGCTCGACAACACGTTCTCGGGCGACGGGTACTATACGCTACCCGGAACGAAGGGCGGATTCAGTCAGGTCATTCAGCAGCCGGATGGAAAACTAGTCGCCGTCGGTTACGCGGACGTGTCCGGCAGCAACAGGCTGCTGATCGCACGGCTGAACACGGATGGCACGCTCGACTCATCGTTCGCGGCCAGTGGCGTCTATTTGGGGACGACTAATGGCGAGTTCGGCCGCGCGATCACTTTGGACGCGAACAACGACATCATCATCGGCGGGACTGCGTCTACCGGCGGCTCCGCTTCCAAGTTCCTGATCGCCCGATTCAACCCCGATGGCACTCTAGACACGGGCTTCAACGGTACCGGTGAGCAAAAAGTCGACCTCGGGCCGACGGATGCTACCGCCGTCAGCGTGATTGTTCAGACCGACGGCAAGGTCGTGGGCGCCGGCTATTCGTCCTCGAGCGGCGGCAACTTCTCGTTCGCGGTCGTGCGTTGCAACACCAATGGCACTTTGGACACCGGGTTTGACGGCGACGGGATCGCGCGAACCGCGCCCCCTGGTACACAGTTCGAGGGCATCAGCCAGATCGTCCAACTGCCAAACGGTCAGCTTATGGCCGCTGGCAATGTCTACCTGTCGAACAGGGTGACTCCAACGTTGCTGCGGTACAACACCGACGGCAGCCTCGACACCAACTTCGGCGGTGTCGGCTACCTCTACACCGCCATGAACAACGATGCGAGCATTGGAGGCATTGCTCTGGAAGCGGACGGACGGGTCGTCGCCGGCGGCGTCGTCGGCATCCCGGGCGGTAGTAAGTCGATCCTCATGCGGTACAACACGGACGGTTCGCTCGACACGACGTTTGGGGCGGGAACGACGACTTACTCTCCCGGCATCGTTCTCACCGACATGGCACCAAGCGACAACGATGGCTTCGCCGCTGTCGCGGAGCAGTCCAATGGCCGAATTGTGGCGACCGGGACCGCGGGTGGCGGGTCCATCAGAAGTATCGGTGTGGCCCGATACCTGAACTACGAGCCGACGGCGTTCCCCGACAGTTACGTTACCGATCAGGACGTCGAACTCGTTGTGGACGCTCCCGGGGTCCTGGGGAACGACACTGTTGTTGGCATTAATCCCCAGGCCGTCCTCGTGCAAGGCCCGGCCCATGCCAATAGCTTCTCGTTGAACGCGGACGGCTCATTCGATTACGTCCCCGCCCCTCTCTATCACGGCAGCGACTCGTTCACCTACAAGATCGCGAACACCGTTACGTCGAGCAACGCGGTTACCGTGTCGTTGACCGTCAATTACGTGAACCATGCGCCGATGGCCAAGGATGATTCATTCCAGTACCAGTACCTGTCGCCGCTGTTGGTTGCATTCGCCCAAGGAGTTCTGAGCAACGATACCGATAGTGACGGCGACACCCTGCATGCCGTTCTGGTGACGCCGCCAGCCGCGGGCAATCTGACCCTGAACGACGACGGGTCGTTCACATTCAGCTACCCCGACGGGCTGAATCAGGCCTTGTCGTTCACCTACAAGGCGACCGATGGTACCTTAGCAAGTCAACCGGCGACGGTCACTTTGACGCGGTCGCCGAACACCGCACCGGTTGCACAAGACGAGGCGTATACCTTACCCGACAGTGGGATCTTTACCGTCCCTGCTAACGGAGTGTTGGCCAACGATTCGGATGCTGACGGCCAACCGCTCACGGCTGTCCTGGTGACTCCGCCGGCCGTCGGCGCTTTCTCGTTCAACACGGACGGATCATTCTCGTACACCGCGCCGCCCGATCTCGCGGGGTCCGTCTCGTTTACCTATCGGGCGAACGACGGGATTGATTCGGGCAACTTGGCGACGGTCACCCTGACGCGCGAGAACCGCGTCTTCGTGGCCGGCACGAATCTGAACATCGTCGGCAGCGCGGGTCGAGACTCCGTCCGCTTGACCGCCACCAAAACCGGCATTGCGATCGACACCATGACGCCGCAAGGAGTCACGCATCAGCTCGTGCCCACGCCGGCCGGTCAGAAGCACTTCGCCGGAGTCTACCTTGCCCTTGGCGCCGGCGATGATCGACTCGATACAAGTCCCCTGACGATTCCGATCACCGTCGTCGGCGGGGCTGGCAGCGACGTGATCCGAACGGGTGCCGGCAATGACGTGATCTTCGGCGACCAGACTGACGGAAGCGGCACCGGCGATGACTTTATCGACGTCGGAGCTGGCAAGGACTCCGTCACCGCCGGCAACGGCCAGAACCAAATCTTCGGCGGCAATGGCGACGACGTCGTCGTGGCCGGCACCGGCGGCAGCTACATCGACGCGGGCGCTGGCAATGACTCGGTGACCGTGGCCGGCGGCGCGAACTGGATCCTGGGCGGGGCCGGCAACGACGTCATCGTTGGCGGGAGCGGCAATGACCTGTTGGATGGAGGCAAGGGCAACGACTTGCTCGTCGGCGGCCTTGGCGCCGATCAGGTATTTGGCGGCAGCGGCAACGACTTGCTGTTCGACGGTAACGTGGCCCTCGCGAACCCCGGCACCGACACTATGCGGGCCATTCTGACAGCCTACAAGTCAAAAAGCCCAACGGTTCTGAAGAACATCTCGTCGCGGCTGGCGGTCACGTCAGATACGGCGAACGCGGACAGCCTGACCGGCGGGACCGGGACCGATTGGTTCTGGAGCGCCGACGGTCTGGACGTGCTGGACGTCAAATCGAATGAGCCGAAGAACGCGGTGAGCTAGGGCGGGAGGCAAGGGCACGCTGCCTCCCATGCCCGTCACCGCGTCACTTTGAAGTCCGCTGATGCTACGCGGGCTTTAGGAGCGAGCTCCTTGGCTTTCCGCGCCTGTTCCGCCAGGCGTTGATTGGCTTCGTCGAGCAGTTGTCGTTCCTGGTTTTCCAGGTCGCGCCGTTGGTCGCGCAGTTCCCGCTCTTGTCGCTCCAGGTCCTTGCGCTTGGCGCGATTCTCTTCCACCTTGGCGAACAGTTCGTCAACCGTCGCCGCCGGAGCAGGTTTGTCACCTTCGCTTGACGAAAAGCGCCCGACGTAGCGATGAACGGCCATTTCGCCGCCAACGACGACGAGCATGCACGTCAAGAAAGCGAGACTGACTTTCAGAATGCGCCGAGTTCCCATGGCAGCTTCTCCTGGATGAAACGAGCGGCATGGTAACGCGGCGACAGTCGAATCGTCAAGCGAAGACATGCCTCGCCCGTTCAGTCGCTCAGTCGCTCAACTTCTCAATTCCCTTCTACTCATCGGGAGGAGGCGTCGGACTTGTCGGCAGTTGCGGCACCACGGGATGGTCGCAGCAGATCGGCCATTCGAGCCTAACAAACCACTTCATCTCATCTTTGGTGATTGAGAATTCGCTTCCACAGCGCAGGCAGCGGAAGCTGGTGCATTTGATCGGTGAGTCGTCGGCACTCAACTTTGCAGTCCAAATCCGAGAATATGGCATGAGATAAACGGGAATCGAGCCGGCGACCCGCCACGGAAAAGGTCTGAATTGGCAACGAGCCGACGCGTCGCCGCATCAAATCTCATTGGCCTTGAAGTCGCCGGATGTCCCGATGAAGAAGTCGTCGCTGCCGGACGTGGTCGGCAGTTTGGTCCCGCTGACCCGCAACACGCCGATGACCTGGGCCACGATGCCGAATTGATCCGTGCCGCCGACGGTGCCGATGGCCTGGCCGCGAATGGTGACTTTCCCAATCTTCGACACGATGGCCGAATTGCCGCCGACGATCGCGGCATCGTCGGCATCGCCGAAGTCGGCGTTGGTCGCGAGGGCGCCCGCTACCAAACTCGACGCGACCCAGTCGCCGCCGACCGAGACCGAGCCGACCTGGGCATCGGCGTTGACGCCACCGCCCGTGGGATCGTAGCCCGCCAGGATCTGGGCGTACTCGACACGGCCCCTGACGTTGAGTTTGCCAAGGGCCAGGTCCGTCTTGGTTTGCACGGCCTTGCCGCGGGCGGAGATGTACACGGGGTTCGTGAAATTGCCGATGATGTTGCCGATGTTCGCGCTGCCAATGTCGTCGACCACGCGAATGGCGCCGTTGTCGCCGAAGGTGCCGATGGTGAAATCAAAACCGGCGAGCAACGACCCGCGGATGGTCAGCGAGCCGATGCGCTTCGCTTCGACGTAGCCCGAATTATGCAAGTCGTTGTCACCGCCCACGCTGCCGCCGACCACGTTACCGGTGATCTTGAGCGCGGCCAGTGTACCCTTCGCGAAAATCTGTCCGCTGGAGTTGCCGGTGCCGCCCATCAGGTCGCCGCCGATCGCGACCTTGCCGATGTTGCCGACGACTGTGGCGATTCGCCCCGATTCAAACTGGCCCCCGCCGATCACGCTGCCCTTGATCGTGACATTGCCGATGTCGCTGTTGGCCCGGATGCTGCCCAGTTGCCCTGCGGTCCCGCCGATCAAGGAACCGCCAAGCGCGATGCGGCCGATGTCGCCGTCGTTGCCGCCCTGCACGTCGATGAAAGCGCCCACGATGTCTGTCTTGACGTTGAGCACGCCGAGCTTGCCCTGGATCACCGTGTTCAGGTTGGGCGCCCCGGTGCTGGTGCCGAAGCGGCCCAGCGAGCGTGCCGTGAGGGTCTTCAGGCCGGGGGTCGTCGTCGTGGCGTCGCCGGCGATGATGCGGCCGAGATCGCCGTCGATGACCACCGAGCGCAAATCGATGCCGGTTGCGTCGATCTGGCCAAGGGCGGCAATCCCATCGCCGCCCAGTTTGCCGCGGACTGCCGAGGTCTTGATGCTGAGGCCGTTCGCGCCGACGCCGAGACTCGTCAGATTGATCGTTTGCAACTGCTGCGGGCCACCCGAGCCAAATTGGGTGTCGAACGTGAAAATCGTCGCCGCGGTCGCCGCGGTCAGTCCGGGCTTCTTGAGCGTGAGCTTGACGGTCACGATGTCGCCGTCGAAATCCTGGTAGGCAACCGTCGTCGGGTTGACGAGGGTGGCCGGTGTTTCACGGGCCTCGAGTACTTCGAGCGCTGGTCGGAAGCGATGTCGCTGGTTCATGGTTCTCTCTCTGGGCATAGCCCTGTTCGTGCCGTTAGACCTCGATGATCAACAAAGGCGTTGCATTGACGGTCGCGTCGTCGAAGCCGCCGCTACGGACGATCACGAGGCCGTCGATCGCGGTGTCACTTTGATTGAGCCCAAAGCCGTTCGCCGTCGAATCGATGAAGTCGAAATTGCCGTCCTTGTCCTTGTCCGCGCCGATGACGTTGGCGGTGATGTGTTTGATCGACGTCACGGCGTTAGCTGAAGTGAGTTGGAAGTCACTCGTGTTGGCATCGCCGGCAAAGATCGCGGCGATGCGTTTGGCTTGAACGCCATCAATGCTGCCGGCGGTGCCGGGGGTGACGCCGCTGCCGGCGAGGCCGACGATCAGGCCGCCCATTTCGTCGGTATTGCCGCCGAAAGCGTTGTCGAAGTTGCCGATGTCGCCGCGTCCGGTGATCTTGACGTTCTGGATAAGACCGCCGTCGCCGCCCTTGCTCGCGAGGCCGCCGGCGCCGTTGCCGCCGCTGCCGCTGATGATGCTTTGGGCGAAGGTGCGGACTGCGACATTGACGTTCTCGATCGCCCCGCCAGCGCCGCCGGCCCCGCCGCCAAAGACGTTGGCATTGCCGCCGTCGCCGGCCTCGAGAAACAGGATGCCGACGGCGCCGCGCAGATTGTGAATTGCGCCGCCGACGCCGCCGGTGGAGACGCCATTGCCGCCTGAACCGCTGAACACCCCGACATCGCTGCGCGGCGCGGCCAAGGTGATGCCGTCCATGCTCCCGCCACTGCCGCCGGTGTTGCCCGACTTGCCGCCGCCGCCCGTTCCGATGAAGATCGGCGCCGCGCCTTGCGGGTCGCTGACGCTGACTTGATGGAGAGCCCCGCCGTCGCCGCAGGTCACACCAGTGTTGCCATTGCCGCCGCTGCCGGCGAAGACGTCCAGGGCGCCGCCAAATGTGACCGTGCCCGCGTTACTGACCGTGACGGACTCGATATCGCCGCCCCGGCCGGAATGGCCCCCGCTCGCGGCATCGCCGCCGCTGCCGGTGGTGACGAAAAACCCGCCGGTTTGACCGTTGTTGGTGACGGCGACATGGCGAACCGAACCGCCCGAGCCCGCGTCGCTGGTTCCGGAAGCGACAGTGCCGCCCTTGCCCGAGAATACGAAATAAAAGCCTGTTTGGCCGGAACCAACAAGGGTGGCCCGATCGAGACTGCCGCCTGCGCCGCCGCCGGCCGCATTCGAGTCGCCGCCGTCGTTGCCGAAGATCGCGACACCCTGGGCGATGAGGCTGGTCCCGAGAATGAGTTTCGCGTCGGCCACGTTGCCGGCCGCCCCGCCCGAACCGGATTCGGCGTCGCCGCCGGCTCCCGACGAGATGAACACGTCGCCCGTGATGCCCGCCGCAATGGTCAAGGCGACACCGCTCAGGTCGCCGCCAACCCCGCCGATTCCATTCGACGTGCCATTGCCGGCATCGCCCGCGACGATCGTGAAGTTGTCATTGCCGCCAGTGGCCTGCGCGACCGTCGCGGTGACCTGGGTGACGTCGCCGCCGTCACCGCCAAAACCGGAACTGGTCGCGCTGCCGCCCGCTCCGCCCGCGACGATGAGCGACTCGAGCCCGGCCGCATTCAGCTTCACGCCTGAAAGCGCACCGCCCACACCGCCGTCACCGTTGGACGATGCCGGACCCCCGCGGCCGCCTTCAATGTCCAGCGTACCGGCGATTTGCCGGGTGATCTTCGCGGTGACGCGCGCCAGTTCGCCGCCGGCGCCGCCGGCGCCATTGTTCGCCGCCGGTCCGCCAGCGCCCGCTAACAAATTGCAGTTGCCAGTCACGGTGGCGAGCGTGAAATTCGAATCGACCAGTTTCCCGCCGATGCCGGACGCGCCGGCGGCATTGCCGATGCCGCCCGTGCCCGCCAGACATTCGAAATCACCGGCGACCAGGTTGGTCGACTTGATGTTGATACCGCTCAAGTTGCCGCCGTCGCCGCCGGCAACGACGAGGTTCCCACTGTTGCCACCCGCGCCAGCATGAATCGTCACGTTGCCGTTGACGGTCTTCACGTTGGCCGTCACCCCCGTCACGGCGCCGCCGTCTCCGCCACCCGCGAGGCCCGTGGTGTTGCCGCCGTTGCCGGCCGTCAGGCTGATGTCCTGCGCGATCAGTCCGAGTGTGAACGCGATGTTCGATAGGGGGCCGCCCGCTCCGCCTTTGTGGCCCGTGCTCCCATTGCCAGCTTTGCCCGCCACAACGTCGAGTGTGCCTCTGCTCAGCGTGGCATTGATTTTGACGCCATCGATCGCGCCGCCATTGCCGCCCAGGCCGCCGGTGCCATTCGCGCCGGCGCCGGCCACCAGTTCCGCCCCAAGAGGCATGGCCCCAAACGTGATGCCCTTGATCGAGCCGCCCGCCCCGCCGGTCGGCCCACTGCCGCCGGCGCCGGCGAGAATGGACTCGACACCGCGGGCCGCGTTGATGTTGCTGATGGAGCCGCCCGCCGCGCCCGGATTGGGAAAGAACGCGGCAGACAGGGTGTTGAAGTACTTCACACCGCCCGCCGCGGTGCCCGTGGCCACCTGAATCGCGCTGCTGGCGTTCGCGATCACCCCAGCGGCTGCTGTGATATTCACGTTCGCGATGGCATTGCCGGCGCCGAGGTTTTGCAAATCACCCACGACGCTGAGCCCGTCGATCGACGCGTCCAGAATCAGGATCTGGCCGCCGCCCACGGACAGCGCGCCACTGGGCAACAAGGCCGTGACGACATCCGCGTCGACCGCGCGCAGGGTGCCGCTGAAACCGTCCGTCACTGCCAAACCGTCGAATTCATCGAAGCTGAAGCCCCCGTCGTTGTCGTCGTCCTCGAAGAAGGCCATCGCCTGGCCCTTGGCGACGACCGCCAGCGTGACGTCGCCGCCATCGGCCTTGCGATTGAAATTGTTGTCGAGGACGACCTTGTCACCGGTGGCGAGGAATAGCGCGACGTCGGAGCCGGTGGCGTTCGCGGCGTTGGTCTCCGCGGCGGATACCGCGGCATCAGCGCCGCCCGCATCCGTCACCGTGAGGTTCACGGGATTGACGAAAAACGTTGCCGGCGTCAGGCGGGTTTCGAGCGCTTCGAACGTGAGTTTGCGATGGCGTTTCATGGACGGTCTCCGCGTTGAATCAGTGCTCTGCAGAAAGCGACCCGATGTCGCTCAAACCTCGTTCACCTCGGATCACTCAGCCGACGTTGCGCGTACTTTCTCCGGGCCGGGTGAATTCGGCGCGGAAATGACTGCTAGCCTTAACCAGTCGGGTCGCTTTTTGGCGAACTGCCGTCGACTCCCTTCGCTCCGATTAGGGGAAGTTCTTCTTGATCTCCCCGCCGATGGCCGTGTCGTTGCCGAGGCCGCCGTCCAGGTTGTCCGTGCCCGCCCCGCCGTCGAGGGTGTCGTCGCCCGAGCCGCCGACGAGAGTATCGTTGCCCCCGAGGCCCTTGAGGAAGACCGAGCCAAGCGTGAAAGCGGACGCGTCGATCCTGTTGCTTCCTCCGCCGCCGGTCAGCCGGGCCTTGCTGATGCCGCTGAGCGAAGCGCCGGCGGCGTCGCCGAACAGCAGTGCCGTGTTGCTCAGCGTCATGTTGGTATTGCGCTTGGCGACGACAACGTCGCCGGTGCCGCCGCCGCCGTTCAGCGAGATAGTGCCCGAGAAGCCGCCAATGTCGAACTCGTTGTCCGCGGCGCCGCCGGTTAGCGAAGCCCGTTCGATACTGACCAGCGTAAACACCGCGTTGTCGGAACGCGTGAGCTTGCCGTCCACCAGGACGAAGTTAAGATTGTTCGTCGAGATCACCGTGTCGTCGGCCCCGCCGCCATTGAGGACGGCCGTGCCGGTCCAGCCGGACACCGTGAAGTTGTTGTTACCGGTGCCGCCGATCAGGTGGGCCTGTTCGATTCCGTTCAACACATTGCTCGTCCCCAGGCCATTGCTGCTCCCGGCCAATGAGGTGTCGGTCAAAGTTGCGCCACTGTCGTTACTGGACTCTTCCACGGTGTCGATCCCGGTATTGCCAACAAGGCTGTCGTTGTCGAGACCTCCGGTGAGGACGTCGTTTTGGGTGCCGCCCGTCAGCGTGTCGTCGCCGGCGCCGCCGATCAGCGTGACGGGCCCGGCTGTGAAGCCGGAAGCGTTGATCGTGTTGCCGCTGTCGCCGCCGGTGAGAACGGCTTGTTCGATCGACGTCAGCGTGTCGGTGCCAAAGTTGTTGGTGCCGGTCAAGGTCGAGGTGGCGCCGCCCGTGGAGAGCGTGAAGTTGGCGTCGCCCGTTTCCTGCACAGTGTCGATGCCGCCTTTGCCGTCGATCGAGTCGTTGCCCTGATTGCCGACGAGGGTGTCGTTCTTGCTCGTGCCGATGAGGATGTCGTCGCCGCTGCCGCCATCGAGGAACACGCCGCCCTTCGTGAACGCGGAAGCGTCGAGCGTGTTCGCCGTGGTGGTTGCAGTCAATCGTGCGGTTTCGATGTTCTTGATGGTTTCGTCAAAGACCGTCCCGCCGGTGAGATGCGTATTCGTCAGGACAAAGTCAAGTGTGGTGAAAGTAGTCTCGACAACCGAATCGTTGCCGCCGCCGCCATCGAGCGAGTCCTTGCCGCCTTGCCCGCTCAAGAAATCCGTGCCTTTACCACCGATGAGCGTGTCGGCGCCGTTGCCTCCCAGCAGAGTCGTCGTACCCACGAAATTGGTGACGGCGATCTTGTTCGGCCCCGAGCCGCCCTCGAGCTGGGCCAGTTCGATGCCGACGAATTTGTCACTACCCACGCCGACGAGTTTGTTCTTGCTCAACGTGAAATTAACGTCGGCGCGCTCGACGATCCTGTCGACGCCATCGTTGCCGTCGAGCGTGTCGTCGCCGAGATCGCCCGTGATCGAGTCATTGCCCGCGCCGCCGTTCAGGTTGTCGTTATCGGCATC
>DATANR010000398.1:0-20438 GCA_036266155.1 Gemmataceae bacterium
TTTTATCCCACGAAGCCGACTTACAGCCCGGTCACCGTGTTCGGCCAGGTGATCGGCACGTTGTGGTTAAACGTGTCATTGCCGCCGCCGAAGAAGAGGTTGAAACTCGACGGGTCCATGTCGCCGGTCGTGTGCGTGTAGGTGAATACGTCGTCGCCGTCACCGAGCACCAACGTCACCGCGAAGCTCGTGCCGCGGGCGCTCGACAGGTTGACGGTGTCGACGCCGCTGCCGCCGAAGTAGGTGAACGTGCCGCCTACGTTTTGCGCACCCGTGAACGAGTTGGGGCCATCGCCCAGCACGAGCAGCATGTTGCCGGTGATCGAGTCGTGTGCATTTGTTGTCACCGTGTCGCTGCCGCTGCCGCCCCAGATGCGCAGGTCGCCGGTCACCGCGGCCCCGCTGAAGCCGACGGTGTTGGTCCCGTTGCCCAGCACGATGTCGAAGCTCTTGGTCGCCGCTCCGGAGCCGACGGAGACATTGTCGTTGCCCGTCCCGGCCCAAATCGACGTGCGCGCCAGAATGGCGCCGGGTTGCAGCGTGGCTGTGTTGTCGCCGTTGCCGAGCGAGGCGAAGAAGTTGCCGCCCACGCTAGTGCCGCCGCCCAGCGTCAACTGGTCGTTCGCGGAGGTGCCGAAGTAGGAGGCGTTGCCAGTCACGACGGTGCCACTGAAGATGGTGGCCGCGGCAGTGGCTTCGCCCGGTGCGATCGTGAGATTGCCCGTGAACTTCGTCCCGCCGAGGGTGACGTTCTGCACGCCGCTGACAAAGGTGTTGGCGGTGATGGCCGCGCCGCCAAGCAGGCCGCTGTCGTTGCCGGCCCCGCCGTCGAACACGATGTTGCCGCCGGTCACAGCCGTCCCGCCGATTGACAGGCGGTCATCTCCGTTGCCGCCGATCGACCAGACGGAACTCTGAAGCGCGCCGCCGCCATCGATCGACAGTTCGTCGTTGCCGTCGCCGCCGCGAAGGACCACGTTGGTCAGGGCGAGGGTGTTGCTGTTCAAATTGATGTGCACCTTATCGTTGCCGGTGCCCATCGTGGCGAACAGCGACGCCGTCGGGTGGAACGTTCCGGCAGGCGCGCCGTTCACCGTGACGTCCACCATGTTCCCGGCGTTGACGGTGATGAGAACGTCGTTGGCGGTGTTGTCGCCGGTGATGATCAGGCTGCCAACGGCCAATGCGGCAGTGGCGGATGGTGTTGCTCGATCTTCGAGCAGATGACAGTTCAAGCGAGCCAGGTGACGGGGCCGGGTCATGGGTGTTGCCTCGAGGGGGAGTGGGCAGGGGTGAAGTGAAAGTAAGCAAACGGACGCTTAGAGGCAACTGCCAGTTTTCATTGGCGCGCCGAGGGTCCAAAACGATAGGATGGCGGCGTTGAAGGGTCATCAAAATCCGGAGTCGCCACGATGAATGCTGTCGCCGTGCTGGGTCTTGCTCTGAGCCTCGCCGCCCCGATGCCAAAGGAAGCGCCGAAGAAGGCGGAGCCGCCGGCCATCGTCGGCGAATGGGAATGCGTGCAGTTCATTGGGGGCGGTCAAATGTTCCCCGTCGACGTCGCCAAGACGATTCGCATGGAATACACGGCCGACGGCAAGCTGCGCGGCGACTTCGGGCCGGAAAAGGTGGATGCCAAGTACACGACGGACTTGAAAAAAGACCCGGCGGAGGTGGAGCAAGGCGTCGACGGCAAGATGAACCACGGCATCTTCAAAGCCGACAAAGACATGCTCGTTCTTTGCTTCGCGGAGGGCGGTGGAGAACGACCCAAGAAGTTTGAATCGGCGACCGGAACGCGAGTGTTGCTCCTCACGTTTAAGCGAACTGAAAAGAAAAAGGAATAATCCACTTGCTGGTGCAAGGGGCGATCGTGCTGGTTTCAGTCAACGCGCATCAGCTTCCACGCCAGCCCCAGGAAGCCGGCACCAAAGCCGACAAGCGCCGCACACGCCCCGGCGACGATGCCCAGGTTCGGGTCCGGGTTCAGCAGGAGTTGCTGATAGGCGTCGAGCGCCCAGGCGTGCGGGGTGATGTGGCTGATCTGCCGCATCGTCTCCGGCATCAAATCACGCGGCATCATCGAGCCGCCGATGCCGGCCAGCACGAGCACGAGCAGCGTGCCATAGACGGCCACCTGCGTTTCCGTCTTCGCCACGCTCGCCACCAACATTGCCAGGCCGGTGGCCGCGAATGCCGTCGCTGCGACGACGATCAGCAGCACGAGCGGCGACGTGCCCCATGACAGGCCGAACACGAGCTTGCCGGCTGCCATCAAGAACACGCCTTGGAAGAGCGACACACCCATCGCGGGAAGGAACTTGCCGAGCAGAAGCTGGCCGCGCGTCAACGGCGCAGCGCGGAGCCGCACAAGCGTGCCCTGCCGCCGTTCGCCGACGAACATCCAGCCGACGGTGAGCACCAGGAAGAACGCGAACGTCACCGCGTATGACGGGACCAGGATCTGGAAGCGCAGCGACCCGCGCTTCGGCAAGCCGCCTTCGGATTCGTATTTCGACATCGCATCCAAGCGCTCCATTTTGGGATCGCTCTTGGTCAAGCCGGCCCAAGTCTTGGCCTTAAAGTTGTAATTGCTGAACGTTTCAGCCACGGTGTCCTGCACGCGTGGCCCGACTTCACGCTGTACGCTTGGCTGCAAGACTTGCCCAAACGGGATGCCCTGTCCGACGCGGGCGAGGAATTCGTCGTCCTGGAAAAGTTCCTTGAACAATTCCTGAAACGTCGGAATCTGCGGCTTGATCAGGCCGGCGAGTGCCTTGAACTTCTTCTTCGATAGTTCGTCGAATTTCGGATCTGCGAATGTCTGCTTCAACAATCGCTGCAACACCGGGTCGAGTTCCTTGAGCACCGGCGCCGGGATTTCCTTCTTCTCCTCAAGCTTCGCGGCCACGATCTGCATGAACTGCTCGTCGCCGACGCGCTCGAAGGCCTTGCCGATCATCCAAGGGATGACGACACGGAACAGACTCACCTGGGCGACCTGCTCGATGATCGATGAGCCGGCTTGTTGTGTGGGATCGCGCTTGATCGACAGCCCGACCTCGGCCGGATTGATGCCGTCACGGAACAGCGGATTAAGCGGCTCCGGCGTGGCGTGGGTAAGGAACGAGCAGCGGTGCATGCGGGCGCTGAAGTCCGGCTCGAAGACGAGGACAGCCGAGCGCTTGCCGTCGCGCACGAGCCGCTCGGCCTCGGCTCGCGATTCGATTAATTCGATGCGAATGTCCGTGCTGCCGGCCAGATCATCGAGAACGACCTGGCTCCACGGCTTCGTCGGGAACGGCCCCGCTTCCGGCGGCAGTCCATCGTCTTCATTGACCACGGAAATGCGCAGCCGATCGTCGGGCTTCTGGCCGAAGCCCTCGCCGACGACAACACTCAGAACCGCGACGAAGACGAGCGGCGTCGCCAGCAGAATGACGGCTGACCGGTAGTCACGCCGCAGCAGGCGGAAGTCCTTGGCGGCAAGGGTGAGAGTGGACATAGGAATGACCAATGACCAATGACCAATGACCAATGACCAGGGTTGGTCATTGGTCATTGGTCATTTCCGTAGGAAGGAGGATGGCTCGTAGTTTCCGTAAGGCGCGGAGATAGCGCATCGACGCCGCTGCCTCGGTCAAGTCCAGCGCGGCCGCGACTTCCTGATTCGACAATTGCTCGTGGTGCCGCATCAGGATCACTTCGCGGTCGTCTTCGCCGAGAAGTTCCAGAGCATCATTGAGCCGGCGCTGAAGTTCCTGTTGGATCGCCGCGGAGGCGGGGGTCTGTTCGGTATCGATAAGTTGAGCGACGAGTTGGACCGACGATTGATCGGCCCACGCAGGTCGCTGGATCGCCTGTTCCTTGTCGATGCTCCGGCGCTGGGCGCCGCGGTGGCGGCGGTGGGTGTCGATGATGCGATCCTGAGCCAGGTGCCGTAGCCAGAGGTGGAACGGCATCGTTGGATTCTTCAGATACTCGATGAGCCGTTGATTCGCTTCGAGCAGAACGTCCTGAACGATGTCGCTGGCGTCGACACGCCGTGCGAGCACGGGATCGAGTCGCAGACCGATCACTTTGCGCAACGGCTCGCGGAACTCACCGAGCAGGCGATCGATGGCGGCCGCTTCGCCATTCTTGGCGTCGTCGAGAAGCCGTTTCGTGTTGTCGGGACTCGGCCACATGGAATCACTTTACGCCAAACGTTCCGCGAGCAGGCGATGGAAGTGATACCCGCCCGCTTCACGCTTCACGCTGAACCGACCCACCGTGTATGACCGGCTATTGAGGCCGCGCTGTACTTCCTCGCAGATGCCCACGTCCTCGATCTGCACTTGATGAGCGACAGTCACACTCTGGTCGATGAAGTCATCCGGTGTGCCGGCGGCGAAGTAATAGTCGAAGATCACGCGGCAACGATCGGGGGCCAACGGAAGCACGACGTTCGTGTCCATGACGCCGGCGTAGTGGTTCAGCATGAAGTTCGGGAACACCCACCAGTAGGCGGCCTCCGTGCCGGTTCGCGTGCGCGTGGCGGGATCGTTCGGGTCGCCCGGTTTCATCGGACTCGTTTGCACGCTGCTATTCGCGTGGAGCGTCGTCTTGTAACCGCTGTAATCGAGCACGCCGGCCAGGGCCGGGTGGACCGAGTTCACGTGGTAGCCGCCATCGAGATAGTTATCGACGTAGATCTTCCAGTTGCACGCCAAATCGTACTCGACGCGCCTTGCGAATTGCAGGCCGTCGAGCTTGCCAATCGACCACTGTGGCAACGGCGCCAGATAACTCTCGATCGGCTGCCGCGGCGGATCGAGGTGAACCCAAACGAACGGGCCCCACGTTGCGACCGCGATCGATGGCAGGCCGTTGTCCTCCTTGCGGAAGTCGGCGACACCGTCGAATTCCGGGGTGCCGCGCAGCTTGCCGGTGAGATCGTAGGTCCAGCCGTGATAGCGGCAGCGGAGCTTGGTCGCGGTGCCGCAGGGTTCATTCAGGATCGGGGCGGCGCGGTGGCGACAAACGTTGAAGAACGCCCGCAAGATGTTGTCGTCGCCGCGGATGACGATGATCGGTTCACCCGCAATGTTGGCCGTGAGGAACGCGCCGGGTGTGGCAACCTGAGCGGCACGGCCGACCATCTGCCACGTCGCGCCGAACACGGACCGCACTTCAGCCGCGGCGATTTCGCTGGACGTGTACCACGTGTTGGGAACCGTCCGCGCCGATTCGAGCGGCCGCGTCGGATCGAATTCGCTGACGGAAGGCACGGCCTAACCCTCCTTGGGCGTCCCCGTTTCGTTCGGCTCAGCGGGCGGCGGTGTCTCCTTGCGCAGAGCGCGTGAGACGCCGTAACCGGCGATGATAGCCGTCAGCACCATCGCCCCGCCAGCGCACAGCATGATGGCATCACGGCGATCCAATTCGAAGAGGCCCCGTTTCTCTTCCTCTTCCGCCGGCTTGACGGGCATTGCCGGCACCGAAACCAATTCCACGTCCATGTCCAACGGCGCAACGATGGGGGCGGGCCGCGCCGGTCGAGTAGGGACGGGAACAGCAAGCGCCGGCGCTGGCGCGGTGCCGGGCTTCCGCGTCGATGGTTCGAGTCGGCCGACCGGAATGTTCGTCGGCGCCGGTTTGGACGTGTCGATTTCAGTGCTCTCCTCAAGCCACTTCATGTATGCTGGCGTCGCTTGCGGCGCGGTGCGCGACGGCGGCGAGTTGCGCAAGAACAAATTGAGCGCTTGCGCCGCCTTCTCCGGAGTGGCATAGCGTTGGGCAGGGTCTTTGGCGAGCATCCAGTTCATCACGTTTTGCAGCCCGTCCGGCACCTCGGACAAAAACTCCGCGAGCGCTCGCGGCGGTTCTGTGGCGTGGCGCATCACCTGATTGAGCACGCTTTTGTCGGGGAACGGCGGCTGGCCCGTGAGCGCGTGATACAGCACGCATCCCAGCGAATAAATGTCCGCTCGTATGTCAGCCGACTTCGCACTGCGCGCTTGCTCCGGCGCCAGGTAGTCCGGCGTGCCGATGAGGACGCCGTCGTTCGTCAACTGCGATGGATCATCGACCGGCGATGTCTCGTCTTCGTTGAACACCGACTTGCCCAGACCGATGTCCAGGATTCTGAGCGGCCGATCGAAGCCTTCGGAAGTTTGACCCGCCGTGTTTACGAGCATTAAGTTCGACGGCATCAGATCGCGATGAATCATCCCCTTCTGATGGATGTGTTCGAGCCCGAGCATCGCTTGATGAACAATGCGCACCGCTTCCATCGGCGGCAGGCGTTTCCACTTTGCCAGCAATTCTTCGAGCGTATCGCCTTCGAGATACTCCATCACCAGATAACTCTTGCCGTCCGCGTCGCCGAGGTGAAAGGCACGCACCACGTTCGGATGATCGAGCCGCGTGAGCAAGCGGGCTTCGCGTTTGAAGCGTGCCAAGACTTCAGGGTCTTTTGCCTTCGATGCGGGAAGCACCTTGATCGCGACGGTCTGGCCCGACAGGTGCATGGCCCGGTAGACGCCGGTCATGCGGCCCTTGGAAATCAACTCCTGAATGCGATACGGCCCGAGGAAAAAGCCCTCGGCGTGGCCGCGCATGAGCAGGGCGGCCTGATAATCGGTAAGGTGTTTGCCGCCGATGAGCGTGCGGCGAACGATCTCCAGGTCCTCGGCGTCGGAGCCGGTCGGCTTGAGATGACGTAGCACGCCCTTGAGTTCCTCCGCGCCCATGAGCTTGGAGCGAACGATCAAGGCACAAAGTTCTTTCGGATTGGCCGGCGCGGTTGGCATTGATTTTGGAGGCTGTTAAGGGCTGCGTTCTTTCTTGATGAGCTCGTGGATTTCCACGGCGTCGGGATCGTCGCGATAGAGAGCGTCGAGCGCGTCCCAGATCGCAATGGCTTCGCGAACGTTGTCGGCGGCTTTGAGAGCCTTGGCCCGAGCCAGTGCATCGTGCAGGGCCGTGGTCGACGCCGGTCGATGCAGTGTACCTTCCTGCGGCGTCACACGCGCGGCCGCCTGCCGCGAAAGTTCCACCCACAGATTGGCCGCTTCGATCCCCGCGTAGGCCGCGACTACGCGCTCCCACGTGTGCCGGGCGGCCGCGAAGTCACCGGCCTGGCAGAGCCGCACACCTTCGTTGTAGAAGCGCTCGGCCTCCGAGCCGTATTTCGTGTTCTTGCCGAGCGCCTGGGCCTTGCGCAAGTCGGCAAGCGGCAGCGTACGCGAGCGAAAGGCGCGAATTTCCTCGGTGTAACGATCCGGATGATCGCGTGACAGTGGCTCCAGGTAGTCGGTCCACGCTTTTTCCCAGTCCGCCGGGTCTTCTGAGCGCATCAGCGGCTGAGCGCGGGCGAAGAGATCGTCCGGATCGGTATGCGTCATGCGAAAGCCGACGATCAGGGCCGCAACGCACAGCAGAAAGAGCGGGATGACGACGACTGGCCGGCTCATCAACGGTCGCGGCGGCTTCTCAGCTTTGACGACCTTCTTGACCGATGCGGCCGGCTTCTCTTCGGCGGCAGGCGGCGGCAGTGGTTCGTCGACTGGCAGCGCCGGCCGTTTGCCGAGCTTGCCGCGTGCTTCGAGCGCGGCCCAGACGCGCTCGGCCTCCGCGAGCAGGAGCGTTCCGCTTCCCGGTCGGACTTGCGGGTCCTTCGCCAGCAGCTTCATTACGAAAGCGTCAAGTTCATCGGGCAACTCCGGAACGAAATGGGCCGGCCGTTCCGGCATCACGAAGCAGTGCTTGTGGATCATCTCGACCGGGTTCGTCGCCGAGAATGGCGGCTTGCCAGTGAGCAGGGCGTACAGCAAGCAGCCGAGGGAATAGAAGTCGCTGCGCTTCGTCGCCGGCTTGCCGGCCGCCTGTTCGGGCGACGTGAACGCGGATGACGCGAGCGGATTGTCGCCCGCGGGCGCGACGACGCCCTCGTACAGCCGTGCGATGCCCGTATCCGCGAGCTTGATCTGCCCGTCTGACGCCTGGATCAAATTAGCGGGCTTCAGATCGCCATGCAGGACGCCGCGACGATGGGCGTGTCGCAAGGCGGAGATCGCTTGCAGCGTGATCGTCAGGACGTCCGGCCAATTCGGCTTCCTGCCTTCGCGCAAGAGCGTCTGGTAGTCGGAGCCGGCAACGTGCTCGGTAACATAGTAGGGATTGCCGTCGACAATCCCGCCGCCGACGTAGGCGACAATGTTCGGATGCGCGAGTTTGCGGAGAACGAGCAGCCGGCCGCGAAAAAGGTCGTGGAACTCGTCTGACAGTTTGCCAGTCAGCACGCGGACAGTCACGTGTTTGGCCGGCGCATCAACTGCATGGGCGCGATACGACTGGCCCCGTGAATCGGAACCGAGTCCCGCGTCGATCTCCCAGTCGCCGATTCGCTCACCGATCATGACTATCAGAATAGGACTCGCGAGGCGTCAATGCCGACCGCACTTCTCCTGATCGCGCACGGCAGCCGGCGACCCGAGGCCAATGCCGATCTGGAACATCTAGCGGGAGTCCTGCGCGAACGGGGCGAATACCTGCATATCCAACCATCCTACCTGGAGTTATGCGAACCCGGAATCATGGCTGGCGGCGACCGGTGCGTTGCCGCCGGCGCGACACATGTAGTCATGGTGCCGTACTTCCTGTCGGCAGGCATGCATGTAACCGAGGACCTGACCCAAAAACGAAACGAATTGGCAACCCGCTATCCGGCCGTCGAGTTTGTTTTGGCGGAACCTCTTGGCCGACACCAACTTCTGGCCGAGATCGTCATCGAGCGTGCTCGAGCGATTACGTTGCATCCCGGCACACGCACACACTCTGATCAGAGGTAAGACGGGTTTTGAGGACCTGCCTCAATTTGCTCGAGTCATAATTCACTGGGTTGCCCTTCCCAACTCAGCGTGTTGGTTCAAGGGCGACTCGCCGAATCGATCATGGAATGGGCGTCACCGTCTCGCCCTTCTCCAGGTCATTCACCACGTCGCCGGTCGATTGGAAGAACCAGTCGCCGCCGCCTTTGCCGCCGATCAGGTTGTCCGCAACCAAATCGTCGAACACCGTCGTGTCGTTCAGGATCACCGCCCCGTTCTTACCGCCCGCCGCGATGCCGGTCAAATGGTTCATCTTCACCTTGTAGGAGGTGCCGGCTCGCGTCCATTCGGACTGGATTGCTGCCAGCGACGTGATGTCCGCGTCGAATGACGTGTTGCCCGCGATGAGCAAGTCGCCGCCTTTGCCGCCGTCGAGCTGATCCGCTCCGGTGCCGCCGATCAAAACATCAGCGCCGCCGCCGCCGACAAGCGAGTCGTCGCCATCGCCGCCGACAAGCACGTCGTTCTTGGCTCCGCCGACCAGCGCGTCGGCGCCGCCCAGGCCGAGCAGAGTGACCGAGCCCTTGAAGAGTGATGCGTCCAGGTTGTTGGCCGACGGCCCGCCCGTCAGTCGGGCCGCCTGAATTGTGGTCTTGACCAGCACGTCTGTGCCCAGACCGGTCAGCCCGCCGTTGGCTTTGGTTGAACCGGAGATGAGCGTCATGTTCACGTCGCCAGTTTCGACCAGCGTGTTAAAGCCCTTGCCGCCGTCGATGCGGTCGTTGCCGAGGCCGCCGGTGATGGAGTCATTGCCGGCGCCGCAGGTGATGGAATCGTCGCCCGCGCCGCCGTCGACAATGGCGGGGTTCTTGAGCTTCGGATCGATATAGATGACATCGTTGCCATTGTTGCCGGCGACCTGGATGTGGCCGGTCACGTTGTCGAACAACAGGCTCGGGCCGGAATTGAGAGTGACCAGCAGCGTGCTTCCCTTGGTCGCGGCCGGGCGAATGGTGATGAAGTCCTGAGCGTCGCTGCCGTTGAGGACCAGCGACTGCTTGCCGGGGAGCAGCGGGTCGGGCGTGAGCTTGGCCGACTGTGTCTGGTACGACATCGAGTCGATATTCGTGAAGCTGACCGGCAGGTTGTTGTTGATGGCAAACCCGCCCGTATCGCTGTCCGAGCCGGGGAAGAAGGTCACGTTGTCGGCCAGCGTGACGTTCAAGTTGAGCCGGTCGCCTGGAATCAGGCCGCCGGAGTCGCCGCCGTCGATTGCGATTGCGGTGGTCGGCGACGCGGTCACGAGGAACTTGTCGTCGCCGGACCGGCCATTCACGTGCAGATCCGCGACGTTGGCATAGTTGACCGGCTTGAACGTGCCGACACTCACGCCCGTACCCGATACGTCGATGCTGTCGCCCAAGTTGGTGCCGTTCACGATCAGGCGATTGGTCCCACCGAGCAAGTCGCCAGTGAAGGTATTGACGTTGGAAACGTTGATGGTCGGTCCGCCGGCCGCGAGGACAGCCGTCGCCGCACTTGTCCCGGTCGGCGTGACCGTCATTTCATCGTCGCTAGCCGTTCCCGCGATCGTCAGATCGGCGCCGGCGGCGTTGGCATTCACGGTCCCGATGCCAGAGACGCTCACTGTGCCGAAGCCGGCTTCCGCCACGGTGTTCGCGCTCAGGTCGACCGTGACGGCCGCCGTTCCGTCGCCGATGAACGTAAACGTGCTTGCCGTGCTGCCGGTGTAGGCAACCGGGATCGGCGTCGCCCCGATGTGCAAGAACGTGTCAACGGCGCCGTGCCCTTGCACGGTCAGGCCGGACATGTTGGCGAGATTCGGGTTGGCGAAAAGGGCGCCGTTCGCGATGTCGCTGAGCACCAGTCCGCCAAAGATGCCGCCCGGGTTCACCTGAATCACGTTGTTGGCGGCCGGGCTGTTGAAGACGAACGTGTCCGTGCCGCCTTGTTGACCGAACACATTGAACACGACGCCGCCGACCTGGTTCATATTCGTGAAGGCGACCGGCACGAGTGGGAAGGCCGTGCCGTTTGAGTTCATCGTGCCGACGACGGCGCCGGTGTCCGGCGTCGCGCCCGGCGTGTAGCTGAACTGGTCGCCGCCAAGGGTGCCGTCGATACCGAACGGGTTGCCGCCGGAACCGACAAGCTGCAACGCCTCGATCCCGGTGAATGGTGCGTTTGGCAGGCCGCCGCCGAACGCGACAACCACCCCGGCCCCAAGGGCAGTTGGCTCGACGACGAGGTTATGTCCCACCGAATTGGCGACGAGCGTGTCCGTACCGTTCCCGCCGTCGACACCGATGCTGGTCAAGCTGGTCGGCGTACTCGCGTTGTTCAGTTCGATCATGTCATTGCCGCCGAGGGCAGAGATCGTTAGCGTCGTCTTGCCAGTGAAATCGATCGGACCGAAGCTGTCGACGCCAAGCTGGCCCCAGGTCGAATCGGTCGTCCCACCCCGGTAATTGGCCAGGCTGTTGTAACCGACGGCGTAGCCGATCGAGTTGTTGCCGCTGGTTCCAACCACCGTGAGCGGGCCGGCAACGGCATCGAACAGGGGGCCGGTGTTGACTGACTGAACGCTCTCCGTGCCGGCCACGTATGTTAGCGTGCTGAGGCTCGACGCGGGCGTATACGTGTCGGCCGTGGCGGTCCCGCCAGTCAGGGCCACGGCGTTGGTGCCAGCGCCGCCGTCGAACGTGAGCGGGATCGTCACCGGGCCGGTCGCACTGTTGACCATAAGCATGTCATCGCCGCCGCCGCCGGCAACCGTGACGGCCTGGGTGTCCGCGCTAACAAGCCTGACGGTCTTCAACGCCCCGACTTGAATCGATGTGGTGACGCCGGTCGGCGTCGCTGTAATTGCGTCGGCGGAACTCGTGCCATTGATCGCTACCGTGTTGCTGCCGCCGAGCGGGTCAAGCGTGCAGTCGCCGAGGACATTTGAGAAGTTAAACGTCGTGTTGATCCCTGCTGCGGCGACGGTGCCTGCCGAGGCGCCTGTGGGTGTGTAGGTCAGAGTGTCCGGCGCCGCGGTGCCGTTCATCAGCAATCCGCTGCCGTTGACGTTGGTGTTCACCGTGCCGAGGCTGCTGAAGGAGACAAGTCCGGTGCCGTTGGTCACGGTCTGGGCCGCCAGGTTGAGCGTCGTGAAGATGCCATTGCCATTGAAATTGAGAATGTCGGCAGTCGAACTGCCGGCATAAGCCACCGGGACTGGGACGCTGCCGTCGTGCGTGAAGGTGTCCAAGCCACCATGGCCGCGGACCGAGACGCCGCCGGACATGTTGACCAGGTTGAGATTGGCGAGCGTTGTCCCTGCGACCGTGTCGGTCAGAGTGATCCCGCCGGAGACGCCGCCGTTCGTGACCGCGACAGCGTTGTTGGCTGCAGTTCCGTCGAACGCGGTTGAGTCCGAGCCGCCGATCTGCGGGCCGGCGTTCAGTGCGACGCCGGCGGAGCTGATGTTCCGAAGTGTCACTGGTATGAGCGCGAACTGGCTGGCACCAGCGTTCATGAGACCAGAAACGGTCGCCGTGTCCGCGGTGGCGCCCGGCGTGTAGGCGAGTTGGTCGTTGCCGGTCGTGCCGTCGACTCCCAGACGCAGGTTGCCCGAGTTGACCATCTGCAGGCTCTCGATCCCGCTGAAGCTGATGGTGCGCAGACCGGTCACCAGTCCCGCCCCCGTGCCGCTTGGCTCCAGTGTTTCGGCGATGCCATTCGCATTAATGATGAGCGTGTCGGCCCCATTGGCGGTGGGGTTGCCGCCGTCCACCGTGATTGGCGAGTTCAGGCCCGCGGGCGCGGTCGCGTTGTTCAAATTGATCGTGTCGTTGCCCGCTTGTCCGCCGATCGTGAGCAGCGACTTGTTGTTGAACTCGTAGGTCGCTAGGTTATCGACGGTCACCAGACCTGTGTTGCCGACGAAGATGCCGCCGCCGGGGCCTGCCGTGTAATTGATGCCGTTGTCGCCGGTCGAGCCATTGACCGAATCGTTTGTCGCCGGCAGGTTGTCGAAAACGGATGTGACGTTGTCGAAGGCGAGGGTCTGCGTGCCGCTGCCGCCGACGATGATGCTGGTCCCTTCGCCAGAGCCGGGGCCGGGCGTAAAGGTGTCGCTGGTCTGCGTCGCGCCGCCGGTCTGGGTGAACGCCACCGTGTTGACGCCGTCGCCGCCATCAAAGTAAATCGAAGCCGCTACCAAGCCGTTGCTCGAGTCGATGGTCACGCGGTTCGCGTTCGCGTCGCCGATGATCGTGATCGGGTTGGCCGATCCATTTGGGTAGTTGCGCAGCACCAGGGCACCGGCCAGCACCTGAATGTTCATCGAATCGGTCGGGTCGATGCGGATCGTGATGTTTGGGTCCGTCAAATTCAGGGTCAAGGCGGTGCTGGTCGGCAGCGAGGCGATGCCGTTGGCGACCACCGTGAACGACGCGACTTGGTTCAGGTTCAGCCCGGCCGGCAGCGTGAAGTTGGTCGTGACGATGGTGTTGTTCGTCGCCACGCCGGTGCTGCTCCAGTTGAATGTGCGCGCGTAGCGGGTGTTGCCGGACGTATCCAGGAGTTGAACGATCGGGTAATTCGAGGCCGACTCGTTGTCGTCGCCATAGTTCGACCCCTCGCCGAGTCCGTTGAGCTGCATGCCAGTCAGCGTGAACGTGCCGGCCCCGTTGTTCGAGATCTTGGTGATGACCGGTCGCCAGGCGTCCTGCGCGGCGCCGTCCGGCGTGTAGATCTGCGGCAGGCCGAACTCGTTGCCGAGGAGTATCTGGCCGGTGGGCAGATTGACCGTGTTCAACACGAACGCATTGTTGCCCATGCCGGTCGCCGGTGTGATCTCGGTGTACGTCCCGGCGTCGGGGTCGAATTCGTAGATGTACGACGGGCCCGGAAACGTAAACGGCGAGTTGATGGGCGATATGGCAACGAGGATGTGCCCATTCGGCAGCATGGAACCCGGGTCGTCGTCGGCCCCGAGTTGGGTGGCCACGCCGCCGATGATCTTGGTTGGCAATTTGGGGCCGGCCGACCACAGGCCAGTCGAGATGTTGTAGATCGCCGTGTTGCCGTTCGCGCCGAACTCGACCACGCGGTTGTGGTCCGGCAGCAGGATCGCGGGGCCCGCCTCGAAACCCACGGCATTGCTGGACATGATGGCCGGCGGGTTGGCCGGGTTGACGTTGCTCGCGTCGACCCACGTATCGCTCGTCGGGACATACCGCTGCGCGTGGAATACGCCGGTGCTGTCGCTGGCAAAAATGTCGTAGGACAGGATGCTGCCATCCGGGAGCTTGACCCAGCTCTCCTCGTCGCTGCGGTCGCCACGCAACTTGGACCCGGCGGTCGCGGCCCAGGTGTTGGTGCTCGGGTTGTAGCGGTAGGTCTGCGCCCCAACGACGTACCCGGCCAGAATCTGCCCGTTCTGCAGCAGTTCAATCGGGTCGTCGCCGAATTGCGCTTGCGGAAAGCTCGCGACGTTCGTCCAGGTGTTCGTGACCGGGTTGTAGATCTCGGCGGTGTTGGTGAAATTGGGTGTCGAATATTCGCCGCCGATGGCGAAGACCCGGCCATCGGGCAACATGGCGGTCGGGAAGAAGAGCCGCCCGAGGTTCATCGACGCCATCGGCGTCCAGGTGCCATTGACGTAGCTGCCTGTCGAGTCTGGAACCAGCCGGGTCCAAGTAGTCGTAGGGCTGTTTACCCCCACCTGGGCCGCAACCGAGCCATCGGACAGGAGCATCAAGGCTTCGGTCCCCGCCGGCGGCGTGCCCGACGCCGCGACGGTCTGCCAGGTGCCCGTCGGTACGGTGCGATCTTCGAGTGAGTCCAGGTTGAGGCGCCGCTTCGTCTGAGGCTTGCGGGCGCGAGCGGATTCGCGCGTGTTCATTTGGACAACTCGGTCACCAGGTTCTGATGTTCGGCGAAATGCGATAAATCACGGCCCAAGGTGAATCACGTGAAGTCAAGTCGATGCGAACGGAATCCAAACGGGCTTTCGTGCCGGGTACCGGCATAACCGGTCGAGTCGATACCCTGAGCCCACAAGGATAAGCAGTTAGGGCGATTGGACAATAATCTTGAGAGGATTTCCGGTGTTCACAGGCACCTCGATCGCGCACCAATTCGCACCGGTTGAATCGAACCTTGGCAATCGTACAAAGTCACTTCCGGAAGCCGCGGCTCAACTTGACGTACCCCAGCGATGTCTCCCCAATACGTTCCGAATGCTCGTCTGCGGACCCTTGTTTTCAAGACCTCGAGTGAAGCCTCCCGCCATGCCGCGTTGATCGTCGAACGACTCGTCCGCGAAAACAATTCGGCCGGCCGGCCGACCGTGCTTGGTCTTGCCACCGGTTCGACGCCCGTCGGACTCTACCGCGAACTCATTCGCTTGCACCGCGACGAGGGACTCGATCTCTCGCACGTGGTCACGTTCAATTTGGACGAATATTTCCCCATGCCGGGGGACGACCCGCATTCGTATCGCCGGTGGATGCACGAGACGTTCTTCGATCACGTCAACATCAAGAAGCACAACATCCACATTCCGGATGGGACGATCCGCAAGGAGGACGCGGAGGATTATTGCCAGCGTTATGAGTTGGCGATTCGCAAGGCCGGCGGCATTGACATTCAGATCCTTGGCATCGGCCGCACGGGGCACATCGGCTTCAACGAACCCGGGTCGACGCGCAACAGCCGCACGCGGCTGGTGACGCTCGATCCGGTGACGCGGCGTGATGCCGCGGGCGACTTCTTTGGCGAAGAGAACGTCCCGCAGCAGGCGATCACGATGGGCGTCGGCACCATCATGGAGGCCCGCAAAGTCGTCCTGATGGCGTTCGGCGAACACAAGGCGCCGATCGTCCTGCAAGCCGTCGAACAGCCGCAATCCGAGGCAATTTCTGCCTCCTTCTTGCACTCTCACGCCGACGCGACATTCCTGCTTGATGAAGCTGCCGCCGGCGAGTTAACGGTTTTCCGACGTCCGTGGGAAGTAACGACGGTCGACTGGACACCGGAGCGGATTCGGCAGGCCGTCGTCTGGCTGAGCCTTACGGTCGAGAAAGCGCTGCTCAAGCTGTCCGACTTGGATTTCCGCGACCATCACCTGTACGACCTGCTCCGTGAACATGGGCCGGCCGAACGGCTTGGCTGGCAAATTTATCAGGATCGCGCGGAGACGATTCAGCACCATCCGGCCGGCAAGGAACCGCGGACTGTGCTCGTGTTCAGCCCGCACCCGGACGACGACGTGATCTCGATGGGCGGAACAATCATCCGCCTCGTCGAGCAGGGACACAAGGTCCACGTGGCGTATATGACGAGCGGCAACATCGCCGTTTTCGACCACGACGCCCGCCGATTCGCCGACTTTGTCGAAGCGTTCAACCGGATTTTCGCCATTGCCGGCCAGGAGACGGCCGAAGTGAAGGAACGGGTGCAAGCGTTCCTCGATTCGAAGACACCCGGTCAACCGGACACCGACGAGGTGCTCAAGATCAAGGGCCTGATCCGCGAAACGGAAGCCCGGGCGGCCGCTTTGGCGTGCGGTATCACGCCCGATCAGCTGGAATTCATGGACCTGCGGTTTTACCGGACCGGCACGATCGCGAAGGCCCCGATCCACCCAGAGGATATCACCGATATCGTGCGGCTTTTCGAACGATTGCAGCCGGGACAGATCTACGTCGCGGGTGAATTGTCCGACCCGCACGGCACGCACCGGACCTGTGCCGAGGCGATTTACGAAGCTGTCCGCCGGGTTCGTAAGAAGGGCCAGAATTTTGAGGTCTGGCTTTACCGCGGGGCGTGGGAAGAGTGGGAACCGCACCAAATTGAGATGGCAGTGCCAATTAGCCCGGAAACGGTGGAGCGCAAGAAGCTGGCGATCTTCAGACACCAGTCGCAAAAGGACAAGGCGATGTTCCCCGGCGGCCGCGACAAGCGCGAGTTCTGGCAGCGGGCCGAAGAACGAAATCGTTCCACGGCAACAGCTTACGACGCGCTTGGCCTGCCGGAGTTCTACGCGGTCGAAGCTTTTGTGCGCTGGAAGGACGTTTAGGGCAAGGCCAGTTGAAGCTGGCCTTCCCGCCAAGCGATTCCGATGTAAGATTCGTCGGAATGGTGTGCAAACTCGCGAGGTTCGAGCGAATCACTTGTAGAGAGTTTACGCTCTAAGAAGTGGCGGCCAGGGACGGCCGAATCGTCAGGGGCGGGTCAGCTTAACTGTGGCACGACCTCTGCTGACATAACTGTAACGGCATGGAGGCTGGTAGTTTGGTGAATGGGATAAGATAACAAGTGAAGGGGGCCCAAGTGGTCCCGTCTCAGGGGAGAGAAACATGAACGACACGCCCAGGCGAGCATTCGGGGCTTCGGCCAAATCGAAGCGCAAGGACGTCAACCTGGATCTCCCTACAGTGCGGCAGATGCTTCCGCTCGTGAAGAGCATCGTGGCGGACATCGTGGATCGTAAGAGCCATCTGAACAAGCTTCACCCAGAGCAGGAAAGCCTGGAACGTCACCGCCGCGACCTGGCCTGGGTCGAGCGGGAACGCCGGTATCATATACAGGAAGAAATCGTGGCGACCGAGGGGGCCTATAAACAAGCCGTCTCGGAATTGCGTGAGTTGGGTCTGGCGATGGTCGACGTGTCGAGCGGCCGGGTCGCCTTCCCGACGCGAATCAACGGGCGCCCAGCCATGTTCACCTGGCAGCCGGGTGAGGACGGCGTCAACTTCTGGAGCTACGAGGACGAAGACCTGCGCCGGCCCATTCCCAACGAATGGGTTCCCGGCACCCCCCTGCGATTGAAGAAGTAAGGTCGAACGGAACCCGGAATCCCCACTGGGCGGTCGTCTCGCAAGGGACGGCCGCCCAGATTGCGTTGGTGGAACCGTGTCTGCCGTTAGCCTCGACGCGAAAGCGGAGCGCGACACCTCGACCTCGCAGAACATAAATTAGGTATCAGGGACTCTCGCGTGACGCGCTCCGCTGGTGCGTCGCGGCTAACCGCAGACACGCATCAGGAAATGTCCATGTTCGCGACGCTCCTTGTCGGCCTCGTGCTGCCCAGCACTCCGTCAGCGGACCCCATCGATCCCGATGAGCTTCGGCCCGGATTGATCGCCGAGTACCATTCAGTCGCCGACCCGAAAGCCACTCTCCATCGCATCGATCCGAAGCCGGCGTTCGCGCTCGGTCGTTCGAGCCCGCATCCGCGTCTGCCGGCCGGGTCCTTCGAAGTGACCTGGACCGGCACGATCTCGATCCGCGATCCTGGTCCCATCAGCTTCTTCGCCTATGTCGGTGGCGAAGTGGTGGTCGCGATCGACGGCGTTATTGTCATCGACGGCCGCGGACTCACGGATCTCGCCAAGGCGATGGGTAAGGCTACGCTTACGCGTGCTTCAGGCGTGTATCCACTAACGATTCACTATCGGTCGATCGCCGATGTGCCGGCCCGGTTTCAACTCTGGTGGGAAGCCCCGTCATTCGCGGCCGAGACAATCCCGGCGTGGAAGTTCGGGCATCTCGCCGCGCAACGATTGCCGGCCCTC
Source organism: Gemmataceae bacterium (assembly GCA_036266155.1). Classification (GTDB taxonomy): domain Bacteria; phylum Planctomycetota; class Planctomycetia; order Gemmatales; family Gemmataceae; genus SIAJ01. The sequence goes on from DATANR010000398.1 coordinate 18,404, forward strand.
GAAGCAGACGCGCAAACCGTGCGCGGCCGTGATCTTGTTGGGCAATTCGGCTGTGCACGCTGCCATGCCTCGACGTTTCCGAGTGTGACCGCTCCGCCCCCCGGTCCGACGCTGGCGGATGCCGGCAAGCGCCTTAATCGCACCTGGCTGATGGATTGGTTGAACGATCCGGCTTCCATTCGCGCCGGTGCCCACATGCCGGCGTTGTTCACGCCGGATCGAGCTGGCTACGTCGAGCGCTGGCTGGTCGCCGATCATCTCAGCGGCGGCCACGAGAACAATGCGAATGAACCTGTGCCCGGCGACCATCGTGCTGGCCGGATCGCTTTCCTCGGGCTCGGTTGTGCCGCGTGTCATTTCGTGCCCGATGTGCCGATGGCCGAACAAGCCAATCTCAACCGCACGCCCTTGACCGGCTTGGGAGACCGCCTATCCGCCGGCGATTTGTCAATTGTTCTCGTGAACCCGCACGGCCGTTATCCCGATGGCCGCATGCCGCGATTGCCGACGACACCGGATCAGGCCCGCGACATTGCCAACTTTTTGTTGATGTGGTCGAAGCCAACGGAGCGAGCCGCGCCGGAAGCGCCGACGCCGAAGGAAATTCAGGACACGGTTCGCCGGCTCGGTGCACGCGACCCGCGCTCGGCCGCGATTGGGCTGCTCAATTCGAAGGGCTGTATCGCCTGTCATTCGGGCCTTGGCGACTCGCGGCCGAAGGACGTCCCGATAAAGTCCGCCGAAGGCTGCTTGACCGGAAAGAGCGGTGTTCGCTTTCAGTTGTCGAACGAAAATCGTGCCGCACTCGCTGCATATGTCGCAGTCGCGCCGCAGGAAAAGCACGCATCGCCCGCCTTTGCGCGTAACGAACGACTCGCACACGCAGGGTGCGTCCAGTGTCATCAGCGGGACACAGATCGACCGCCGCCGATCGAAGAAGCGGGCAGCAAGCTGGGTGGTGGGCATCTGGCCGAGCTGCCGTTCCTGCGTACGCCGCGGCTCACGAACTTGCACCAAAAGCTGACGCCGACATATCTCACGAAGACGATTCGCGAAGGCACTCCAACTCTCCGTGGACCGCGTTTCTTTTATCGAATGCCGGCATTCGGCGCGGATGCCGACGTGCTCGCCCAGGCTCTCGCCGAAGCGGACGGCGAGGTTCTCGGTGGCGCGGAGCCACCAATTCGCGCCGCCACCGATCCGACACTGGGCACACTGCACGGTTCACGATTGGCCGGGTTTCAGGGCTACGCCTGCGCGTCCTGCCACGTCTGGGACGGCCGACAACTCGCCTCCGCCGATCCCGCGGCCACCGGCCCGGACCTGACGCGCACGGCCGGCCGCATTCGTCGTGAATGGTTCGATCGCTATCTCGAGAATCCGCTGCGTTATACGCCCGGCACGCCGATGCCGACGATCTTTCCGCATGGCAAGCCGGCCACGCTCACCGCCATTCTCGATGGGGGCGCCGTCAATCAGAAGGATGCATTGTGGGCTTACTTCGCGCTTGGCAAAGACGCACCGAGCCCGAAGCCGCCGCCGCCAGTTCCCATGGCCGCGCCATCGGCGGGTGAGGACATTCTCGTGGCGCAGATTCCGATTCACTTGCCCGATGGCAAGATCGTCGAAAGCCTGTGCCTGCTGTCGTCGAAGCATGATCTGCTCGTCTACGATCTCGCCGAAGGCACGCCGTACACGCTCTTCACGGGTGGCCAGATTATGCGGAATGTGCAGGGCCGGATTCGGCAGTTCCTCGCGGTCGGAGACAGCACCGAGTTATTTGTCGCATGGTCGATTCGGACGACGGTGGACGGGAAGATGGAACCGCCCACGCAACGCACGCTGATCGGATATGATCGGCTGTCCGACGGCGTACGAATGCGCTGGCGGCTGCAATTCGCGAGCGGGCCAATCGATCTCGAGGACATGGTCCGGTGGACGGCCGACCGCGGCATCGCCCGTGAGATTCACGCCACCGGTATTCGCGCTGGCGCCACGTTGGAGCTGCGAAGCCGTTCGCCGGGAGACAAGCCGG
>DATANR010000399.1:0-3593 GCA_036266155.1 Gemmataceae bacterium
AGCGGCGTAAGCCGCCCGATGATGTCAAAATCGGGCGGCTTACGCCGCTCCGCTCGCCCAGGCTATCTTTCCGACGCTTTCTTTAGTTTCGGCTGCGGCCGCTCTTTCCACGTTTTCACGTCGGCTGTCAGCACTTCGACCGCCTTCTCAATTTGCACATCCTTCCCCTCGCCCGGCGTCGGCCAGACGATGAAGTCTGGCACGGCTCCGTGGCGTTCCATGTCCTCGCCGTCGCCGATCGTGTACCAGCCGCGGAACGGGAGGCGCAGGAAGCCAACGTCCATGATCGCGGTGCCGCCCGTGCTGATCACACCGCCGGCCGTCGGCACGCCGACGAGGTGGCCGCGCTTCAGCGTCTTGATCGCGTGGCTGAATATCTCGGCATTGCTGAAGCTGTTTTGATTGCAGAGCACGACGATCGGCTTGTCCCACGTCGCGTAAACGGTCCTATCCTGTGGATAGCCGGGGCCGCCGCCGCGCGGAACGGCGATCGCGTGCCGCGGTTGAGTGAGCGCGGTGAGCAAGTGGTCCGCTGTCGAGCCGCCGCCGTTCTCGCGGACGTCGATGACGAGCCCTTCCTTGCCGACGCCGGCATCGTAGAGTTCTTCTTCGAATTTGCGGAAGCTCGGCATATCCATTGCGCTGATGTGCAGATAGCCAAGCTTGCCGTCCGAGAGTTTCTCGACGGCCGTGCGATTGTCCTTCAGCCACTTCTTGTAAAGAAGCTGCCGGGCCGCGGTGTAGGTAATCGGCCGCAGCGTGACTTCGCGTTCCTTGCCACGGGCATCCTTGACCTTCAAATGGAATTCGCGGCCTGGCGGCCCGTTGAGGATGCTCGTCAGGTCCAAGGTCGGATCGACCGCACTCCCGTCGATGCTCGTGATCACATCGCCCGCGGTCAGTTTGCTCCGCTTCTGATCGGCGGGGCCCTCCGGCAGCACGTCCTTCACCTTGAGGCCAGGGCCCTTGAAATCGTTGTCGAAGCGCACGCCGAGGTGCGGCGTCACTGGCCGCCAGTTGCGATTGGTCGTCGGTTCCTCGACCGGCGCGGTTCCTGGGCGAGCCGGAGCATTGAGCGACCCGACGGTGAAACCCAGGTGCGAGCCGTTCAGTTCGCCGAGCATGAGTTGCACGACCGTTCCGAGGGCCTCGGTATCCGCGGTATCCGCGACGTCGTGGTACTTCGCGCGCACCTTCTCCCATTCGCGGTTGTTCAGCCGATCGTCGTACCAGTTGTCGCGCATCGTGCGCCAGGCCATGTCGAACGCGGCCTGATGCTTCTTGCCGAGATCGATGTCCTGAAAGACGCTGAACGCAAGAGCGCCCGCCGGTGTGGGCGCGGCCGGAGTTGCGCCACCACCCCCGCGTGGCCCGCCGCCGGTCCGCCCCGTTCCTGGGGTGGTCGGCGTCGCGGCCGCGGCTGCTCCGCCCGTGGTTGATACGGACGCCGGCCGACCCGCCGACAGCCACATGATGTTGCCGCTCTTCAACCAACGGGCATGTGTGCCGGTCGACGTGGTGATCAGCGACGGCTTCAAATTGTCGGGAATCTCGATCGTGTACGTACCCGATTGGCCGTCGACATTCGCTTGAAACGCCAGCTTCTTCGAGTCCGGCGACCAGAGCAGCGAACTCTCGTTCGAGTTGGGGATCGATAGGCGGTGGACGCGTTCGTGCAGGCCCTCGAAGTCGATCGCGACCGTCACCGGCTCCTTCTTCGGCGTCGTCGCGGGGCCGGGTTCCTTTGGATTCGGGACCGGAGTATCCTTGGGCGGCGGCTCGTCCGCATCGTTGCTCATTGGACCGGGGTCCTTCTTCGGCGTGGCCGGCTGACGACCCTTCAACTTGTCCATCGCCTTTTCGAGCGTCCGATCACGGGCCGACTTCTCCTCGTCCTGAGCGCGCAGCCAGACGTAGTGAATGTCAGTTTGCTCCTTACTGTCGCGCTCGCCGACGAACGCGATCAGCTTGCCGTCCGGCGACCAGACGGGCGACGACTCGTTGTACGGGTGCCGAGAAACGTTGAATGGCTCATGGCTGCCGTCGATCGGCTTGATCCAGATGTCGCGATTGAAGTCCGAGTCGTAGAGGGCATAGACGAGCCATTTGCCGTCCGGCGACCAGTCATAGTCCGGAGCGTTCCACGATTGAATCACCTGCTTCGCGTTCTTGCCATCGGCATCGGCAACGTACAGATTGCCGCGACCGCGAATGTATGCCATCCGCGAACCGTCCGGGCTGAAGGACAGGCTCGACTTCTCCTCGCCGTCGTCGGTGACGCGTTCGAGCTTGAACTTGTCGTTCAGGAACCACGGCCGCTTGGCCTCGCGCGTCGCCTTCCAGATCTCCGGCTTGCCCTCGGCATCGCTGACAAAGTAAAGTGAGTTGCCGTCCGGTGAAAACGCCGGATGCCGTTCTTCCTCGGCCGTGTGCGTGACACGCTTCGGCTCGCGTAGCTCAGTGTCCATGACCCAGAGGTCGCCGCCAATGACAAGGGCCATCTCCAGCCCGTCCGCGGTGAAGGCGGCATCGTTCGCACTCGCGATGACCCTGCGATCAATGCGGTCGCTCGGCCGATCGTCGTCGCGGAAGATCTCGATCTTGACCGGCTTCTCATCGGAACCCGGCTTGATGCGGTAGAGGTCGAACAGGTTGCGGAAGACGATCGTCGAGCCATCGCGCGCGATGGCCGGGAAGACCGTGGAATCGTCGGTGAATTTCGTCACTTGGCGATTCTGCTTGGTCTTGCGATCGTGTTCCCAGATGTTGAAGCAACCGCCCTGCCCGTTCGTGAAATAGACCTTGTCGTCACGGCCAAACATCGGCCAGCGTGAATCGAAGTCGCCTGTGGCCACGCGGGCGAACGTCTTGGCGTCGCGATCAAAGCTCCACATCTGCGTGCTCTGCGACCCGGCGTACCCTTTGCGCCACCACTCGGGGCCTTCACGATTGAAGAGGACCGTCTTGCCGTCCGGCGACAGCGTGCCATTCTGTGCATAGTCGTCGAACAACAACTCCGGGGCCGGCCGCTTGTCGGCATCGTCGCAGCGGCGCACGATCTGGAGCCGATCGTTGTTCCGTCGGCCCCAGCCGTGATCCCACTGTGTCCCCACGAGCCAGCCCTTGCCGTCGGGGGTCCATTCGTAGAGCGTGTACCCGGTCGCGCGATCCGTGCCGCCGGTCCAGGTGGAATGAAACGTCATTTGCGTCGGCGTCCCGCCCGTCGCAGACATCACAAAGATCTGCGGCGACCCTTCGCGATCGCTGATGAATGCAATCTCCTTGCCGTCCGGCGAGAACCGCGGCGAACTGTCCTTCGCGGGATGGCTGGTCAACGGCTTCGCGAGCCCGCCCTCGATGGACACCACCCAGATGTCGCCATTCCAATCGAAGGCAACCGTCTTGCCATCGGGCGAAAGCGATGGGCGGTTCGGCAAGCGGATTTGCTCGCGGGCGGACGCGGGCAGGACGGCGATGGCGAGCACGGCCGCCGCCAGAAAGGAGCGGATCACGGGTGCGACTCCGAAGATGGTGATCGAATAGATGAAATCAGAATATGTCGGCGAGCGTCGAGGCGTAAGCCCGACGAGAAG
>DATANR010000400.1:0-5300 GCA_036266155.1 Gemmataceae bacterium
CGACGATATCTCGTTCGCACCCGGCGATCTGGTAATCGCGGACGCGGATGGCGTCGTTGTCGTCCCGAAGGCCGTCGAAGCCAGTGTCGTACGTCGAGCCTGGGACAAGGTTCACGCGGAGAATCAGGTGCGCGACGCGATACAGAAAGGAATGAAGGCGATGACGGCGTTCGAGACGTTTGGCGTGTTGTGATCGTTTGCTGTAAACTAAGGAAAGCCCCAGAGGACGCGCAAATGAGTATGGGCCTTGCGCCACCGATGAATTCGTCGTTTGTTCCGATTGCTTCTCCTCGTCGAATGACGACGGAAGAAATGTTGGCGCTTCCGGACGACGGCAAGGATCGGTGGTTGATCAATGGCGAACTACGGGAAAAGCCCATGACCATTCGCAATCGCTTTCATAGTGACGCGATGGTATGCGTGTCCTCGGTCCTGAAGAACTGGCGAGACCAGCAATCGGCCCCTCGCGGCAAGGTCTATTGTGGCGAGGCCGGTGTGCGCCTCCATCGCAATCCCGATGTGACCGTGGGGGTAGACGTGGTGTATGTTCCGCCAGAAGTAGTGACAGTGCAAACCGACGCGACCACGCTAATTGATGGCATACCATCGCTCGTGGTGGAGATCTTGTCTCCGAGCGACACAGTTGAAGAGATTAACGAGAAGATCGCTGCTTATCGGACGGCGGGTGTGCCGCATATTTGGGTAATCGATCCCTACCAACGAGTGCTGGTTGTGCATCGGCCGAATGAAGTGCCAGTGTTGTTCAATCCGAAGCAGGAGATTACGGCCGAGCCGCAATTCCCGGAATTTCGGACGTCCGTCGCAAAACTCTTTGAACAAGGTTGAATCACTCCGCCCGCAGCGCGATCACCGGTTCGACTCGTGCCGCTCGTCGCGCGGGCAGTAGTCCTGCCAGCGTCGTCATCAACACCGCGAATGCGGGCGCACCTAGCACAAGCCATAGCGGATAGCGAAACACCGTCTCCGGTTGCGGCATGTTTGGCTCCTGCTCGCGAATGAGTCGCAGAGCGTAGTTGTCGCCGGGGAAAGATATCAGCCAAGCGATCAGGACTCCGAGCCAGCCACCGACGAGGCCGATGAGCGAGCCCTCGATCAGGAACAGGGCCAGCACGTGCCGGTCCTTTGCCCCGACCGCCTTCATTACGCCGATTTCTTTGACGCGCTCCAGGACGGCCGTGAACATCGTGTTCGTGATGCCCAGACATGCGACGGCCAGCGCGAGCAGGGCCACGAAGTCCATCGTGAAGCCGATCAGAATTGTGTTCTTGCGCGCTTGCTGAAGGAACAAGCCCACGGCGAAGTAGTGATAGCCCTCCGCCTTGATGCGGTCGCAGGTCGGCTTCAATTGTTCGTCCGAATCGATCGTGATCGTGATGCGATCGAATCCACGATCATTCCGCCGCGGCAGGCCAGAGAGCACGCGTTCCGCGCGATCGCGCGGCAACACGACGTCGCCCGTTAGCCCTTCGTCGAATAACGAGATCAATTCTGTTTCGGCCTTGCGGTCCGGCTCGCGGAAGACGCCGACCAGTCGAAACTCCGCGGCCACCGGGGCGTAGATCTTGTCGGAAGGGTCCTTCCCCTTCTTTCGGCCGAGCGCACGCAAAAGCGCCTCGCGATCCGCTTCTGGCAGTTCCAGCTTTTCTACGGCCTTCGGCAGCAGGTCGCGGGCGCGCATCATGGCGCGCAGCTCGTCCTCGGAGAGCCGGGTCGGATCGGCATCGAATAGTGCAAGCAGGGCTTCTGGCCGGCGGGCATCCGTGCCGGCGAACTCAACGCGGACCATCTTTCCGATTGCGGCCCGAATATCCGCGTCGGAATGGATGCCCCATTGATACAGCAGGAATTCGTGTGCAATCAACTCATCGGCGCCCGCCGCGGGCGCGCGGCCAAACTCGATGACTGCCTCCAATCGATCGGGATTGCCGTCAAAACCCGACACATCGCCGAGTAGCACCTGGCCACCGAGCATGAGGCGGGCCGATTCACGCAACTCCGGTTCGACGCCAATCACATGGTCCCACGTCGCAAACTCGCGGATGCGGGCGGGCGTGAGCGGCTTCGGGGCCGGAGCCGTGTGTTGTCGGCGATACTCGCGCGCCAGGCGTTTGCGAATGCGGTCGCGACGAGCATCGGCCATCTCGCCGTCGACGCGCAGGACCGGCTCCGGGATGCCTGTGAATTCATCGGATCCGCGGTCGAAGCCGGGATAAACGATGATCTCGCGCAGACGATGTTCTTTCTTGAAGCCGTCCTCGATGATCCGCCGCACGCCGACGCCGACCGACACGCTCGCGACCAGCGTCGCGATCCCAATGGTGACGCCGAGCGTGGTCAAGGTGGTGCGGAGTTTCTGTCTCCGCAACGAAAACAGGCCGGCAAGCAGCAGATCGCGCGTGCGCATGACGGGCATTGTACGTAAGCGGGTTCGCTCGGCAGACGCCGAAGCGGTTGCGAAGGAGTACACCAACCAGCACACTGGAAAGGCTCGGCAATCCCATGCCCAAATCGACATACGACGCGCTTCCGTATCAAAGTTTGCCGTTCCCGCAGACACATCCGGATCGATCGGCGGCACTAGCCCGGCTGCTGGGCCTCAAGCCGCCCGAGATTGAAACGGCGCGCATCCTCGAACTCGGCTGCGCCTCCGGCGGCAACCTCATTGCAATGGCCGAACAGTTGTCGCGCTCAACGATCGTCGGCATCGATTTGTCAGCCCGGCAAATCGCCGACGGACAAGAGACGATTCAGGATCTCGGATTGAAGAACATCGAACTCCGTCACGCGGACATTACGAGCGTCGATTCAACGTTAGGCGCGTTCGATTACATCATTACGCACGGCGTCTACTCGTGGGTTCCAGAACACGTTCAGGATCACATCCTCAAGATCTGCCGGCAAAACTTGAGTCCAGATGGAATCGCGTATGTCAGCTATAACACGCTGCCCGGCTGGTCGATGCGCGGCATGATCCGGCAGATGATGGTGTTCCACAGCCGACGGTTTCAGGACCCCATCGAACAAATTCGCCAGGCCCGCGGCATCCTCGACTTTCTCGCCAAGTCCGCCCCCGGTGACACTCCCTACGGTGCCTTTCTTCGATCCGAACTGGAGTCGCTGAAGGAAGCAAGCGACCATTACATCTTTCACGAACATCTGGAGGAGAACAATCATCCGTGCTTGTTTTCGGATTTCGCGGCGCGGGCGAGTCGACATGGTCTCCGCTTCCTGGCCGAGGCCGAATTGCAGACGATGGTGCCGGCGCATTTCCCAGCCGAAGTACAGGACGTGTTGCGGCGCGTCAGCAACGATTTGATTTACCTTGAGCAGTACATGGATTTCCTGCGCAATCGCATGTTCCGACAAAGCCTGCTGGTGCACGAGGATAAACGGCCGGTTTACGACTTGAAGGCTATGGCCCTTACGGGCCTGTATGTCGCGACCAGCGCGCGGCCAGAAAATCCAGACGCGGACGTCCGCATCGATGGGTTCGAGAAATTCCCGGCCGACTCGGGACTGACGCTCCAGGCGTCCGAGCCGATCGTGAAGGCCGCATTGGTCGAATTGTCACAAGCGTGGCCCCGCCGGATTCGATTCGAGGATCTTTGTCGCCAGGCCCGATCGCGGATCGGCGGCGAACCGATGGCCGAGGACGGCGAACAGGTGGGCATGGCGGTCCTTCAATTCTTCACCTCGGGCGGCACGCGCGCGATCGAGTTGTCGACCATACCCTTGAATGTGTCCGACGCGGGCCCTCGCCCGGCGACGACCTCGCTCGTTCGCCATCAGGCCGCGCGTGGCGAACCGATCGTGACACAGCGACACGAGTCGTACAACCCAGGCGACTTCGAGCGTGAATTGCTGCGACAACTCGATGGAACCGATGACCGAAGCACCATCGTTGCGCGACTCATGGACGGCGTGCGTGAAGGTCGGCTCAACGTGGATCAAGATGGCCAACGTGTGACCAATCTTGCGGAAGCTGAACCGCTCGTGGCCCGCGCATGCGACGAGGTGCTGAACCACTTCGCGCGCTTCTCGCTGCTCGTCAACGCAAATGCACACGGTTGACGCTTGAGGTAATGAGCGGTAAGAAGTACCCAACGGGCAGTTAGCTCAGCTGGTAGAGCGAGCGACTGAAAATCGCTAGGTCCCCGGTTCAATCCCGGGACTGCCCATTCGGAAAAACACGGCAAATTTCACGCACCTCACTTTCTCTCAGCCAGCGTTTGGCAGAGATTGGTCAGAGATCGGCCCGGCCTCACGGGAATCTCCGCCGTGCTCTACCACCAACCGAAGCCCTTCTATCGCAACAATCGCGGCTGGTACGTCCAGCTCGGCAAAAAGCAGCGGAGGCTGTGCGACGGCCCGAAAACCCCGCAGACTGAAAAGCAGGCGTGGGCCGAATTCCACAAGCTCATGGCCGCGAACGGCCAGACAATCTCTGCCGCTCCCACCGTTGGCCTGACGGTCGCCGAAGTGTTTGAAAAGTTCCTGGACTGGTGCGAGCAACACCGCTCCACCAGGACCTACGAGTGGTCGAAGAAGTACATCCAGAACTTCTGCGACTCGCTGATCGACCCGGCTCGGATGCCCGTTTCCGCTCCTAGGCCGTTCCACGTCGTCGAGTGGCTGGATAAGAAACCCACGTGGGGACCAAACCAGAAACGCGGAGCCATTGTCGCGGTTACCCGTCCGTTCAACTGGGCGGCCAAGCTCGGCTACATCGAAGTCACTCCCGTCCGAGGGATGGAGAAGCCGCAGCCGATTAAGCGAGACAGCAAGCTGACGCCTGAGGATTTCGCCCGGCTCCTGGGTCTGGTCAAAGACCAGCCATTCCGCGACCTGTTGGAGTTTTCGTGAGAAGCAGGAGTGCGACTACAGGAAGCGCGCCACATCGAGGATCGGCACGTAAAGCTGGCTCAGCACCGCATCGAGATTCCAGCAAATGAGGCCATCCTCGGCGGCGGCCGGCACGAAGTGAAAGTGTCCGTGGACGTGACGCCGGTGAGCTAGCCGACGCCAGAATTGAGAGATTGCCAAACACATATAGGGGGTTGGCAATCTCTGCCCGCGAAAACCGCATGAACTGATTACGTCGCAATAAGATGCGCCGAATAATCGCGACGCAAGATTCTAGCGCCGACGGCCCCGACAAAAGCCGGTCGTGGGCATTTGGGTGATTTCTGGTCAAGTTGGCCTGAGGGCGAATGTCGGCCGTGGCGCGTCTGGCCAGCGTTGAGTCGTCCGACGTGGGCAGGTCCAGAGGCTTTGGCAGG
>DATANR010000401.1:0-21537 GCA_036266155.1 Gemmataceae bacterium
CCCGCGGCGGCTTACTTGTTGACGGGTCACCCGTTGTTTGCGGGATACCCCTCACCTAGTCATCCGACCCTCATTACTAGTGATGATAGCCAGGCGCCCCAGGAATGCAATCGAATTCGAAAATATATTAATATGTTTTGATCCGTTTGAGCCACCGACTGCGCCGGCCCGTTAGGCTACTTCTTTTTGCTGTCCCGGAGTTGCGGCGGCGTGGCCAGCGTGAACAGAATCAGTTCCTCGCCGGTAACCGTGCTGATGTCGTGGTGCAGGCTGATGGCCGCAACTCCGGTCACCTGCTGCACCATTTGCGACAGGACCGGACGGGCGATTTCGATCAGTTGGGTGCGGACCTGCTTGAGCAAGTCACGCCCTTTTTCCGGCGACAGCGTCTGCACGAGATGCTGCTCGGCGGCCGTCAGCACGCCCTGCAGTCGGACCACCAAGAGGTCGCCGATCAGGTGGGCCCGGATGTCTTTCGGCCCGCGGCCCATGTACTCCTGCTCGAAGCGGTTGACCACGTCGCAGATGGCGGCTTCAATCTCGCCCTGGGTCTTCATGGCCGCTCCGAGCTTGGTTTGTGCGGTCCGCCGGTCGCCGACGGAAGAGAGGGGATTTGAGATATTAACAGATTTCCTGAATGAAATACCTTCCGCTTTCTCCCCGCCGGGTTATATTGCTCTTGTTGGATGGTCGGAATACTAGGCGCAGGGCAGTCCGGGCGAACCGAGCGGCCTGGCGATGAGTAAGCCGGCGTGGCAGCTTCCCTTCAAGAGGGAGTTGTCACGCCGGCTTTTTTTGTTGGCGGCAATGTGCCTCAAGCAATCGAGGATCGGATGCACGACGTCGACCCGAGCGTGGCCCAGCGAATCGCCATCGCGGCGAGTGCTTTTGAGGAAAAACGTACCGGGCATGCGCCCCGGTCGGTGACCGTCGTCCTGGCGGCCGACACATTGGTCGTCACCCTGCACGGCACGCTTTCGGAGGCCGAGAAGCTCCTGGCGCGCACACCGGCAGGGGCGGCCAAGGTACAAGAATTCCACCGCCAGCTCTTCGAGGATGCGGCCGGCCCGTTGCGGGCGGAGATCGCGCGGATTACCGGCGTGGCCGTGCGCGAGGCGCAAGCCACGGTCGAGCCGGCGACCGGAACCGTGGTGCAAGTTTTCTCGACCGGGGCGATGGTGCAGGTATTCCTCATGGCTGGCCCGATGACTCCGGACACGTGGTCCGGGAGCGGGGCCATCAAAACATCTTGAACAGGGAGGTCCGGCAATGTTGGTCGTGTCACGGAGAAGTCACGAGACGGTCGTGGTCGGCGATGCGGACGGCACCGACCGGCTCCTCACGGTCACCGTGCTGGAGATTGGGGCGGGGAAAGTTCGACTTGGCTTCGAGGCGAAAGTCTCCGTCCCGGTCCATCGCGGTGAAGTGTGGGAGCGCATCGAGGCCGCCCGACCGCCCCCAAGCCCGCCCCTCGATAAGCTGGCTGGCGCGCAATGAACCCTCAAACGTCTCTGAAATCAGCGGGAGGAATAGCGATGGTGCGGATGCAATGGGTCGTCTGTCCCACCTGCCGACACGGCCACACGTTTTCCCTGCCGGTCGGCGGGACAGTCGCCCGAGCTTACGCGTATGTCTGTCCCGAAACCGGCTTACCTTCCGCCATTGGCCTCCGGGGTCAGTGGGCGGCGTTCGAATACCCCGCGCAGGGGGCTGTGGTATTGACAGCGATTGAGGAGGAGGCGCCTTTGCGGCCATAAGCTGGCGAGCGCGCACCAATACTTTGTCGATGCGCGCTAGTGGCTCATTGCAGCTCAATTGTGGCCTTCTCGCTCCGCGAGAAGATTGCAGGGCCGGCCCATCGAGAGGAGTTGGCCGTTTTTCGTCGGCAAGCCTTGCCTACTTCTTGCAGAGCGAGATGGCTACTTAAGTGCTGCAATACACTACTAGCGTCTTTCCCCGTAGTCTGATACGCTCCCCTTCTCTGCCCCCACTCGGACACTGTGCCCATGTCCTCGCTGGTCAAGCCGCTGTTCCGACCCGAAGCCCTGCGCCCGAAGCTGGCTGCGTTCACCCCGACGCCGGCCGCGGTCGCCGGACGCGCCAAGCTGGCCGGGTGGGTGAAGCTGTTGGAATCGCCGGCCGCCGCGAAGATGAAGGAAACCGAACTGCTGGGGGACTTCATCCGCGATGTATTCGGCGAGACGCTCGGTTACTCCGGTCCGGCAAGCGGATCGGCCGTCTACAACCTCAAGCGCGAGTCGCTGGTCGAAGTCGATGGCAAGTTTGCTGACGCCGCCCTTGGGCGGTTCTCGACGGCCGATGGATCATCGCTCTTTCGCGTGGCGGTTGAAGGCAAGGGGCCGGCCGATCCGCTCGTCATTCCCTTCAAGAACCGCAAGAAGTCGGCCGTCGATCAGGCGCTGGGGTATGCCGTCAACTTTCCGTGCGACTGGTATCTCGTCACGAACCTGAACGAGATGCGCCTTTACCACAAGGGGCACGATCAATTCACCTACGAGCGTTTTTATCTGGCGATGATCGCCGCCCGCGACGACGCCTTCCGCCAGTTCGCCTTCCTACTGGGCGCGCCCCGTGTCGTGCTCGCCGATGGATCCTGCCACCTCGACACCTTGCTTCAAGATTCCCGAGAGATCGGCCGGGAACTGACGAACGACTTCTACCGCGAATACCGCCGGCTGCGTGAAAAGACGTTCCACGCCATTCGCGGCGCCAATCCAGAACACGAAGCCGGCACGCTGTTGGCTGCCACACAGAAGATCCTCGACCGCGTTCTCTTCATTGCGTTCTGCGAAGACCGCGAACTCTTGCCGCGCGAGACTATTGCGGACGCCTACCGATCAAAGAACCGATACAACCCGGCTCCGATCTGGAAGAACTTCATCGGCTTGTTCCGGTCCGTGGACAAGGGAAATCCGGACCTCGACATTTGGAAGTACAACGGCGGCCTGTTCTCGCCCGACGCCTTTCTTGAAGGCTTGGCGGTTCCTGACGACGTTTGCGATGGCTTCAAGAAACTGGCCGACTACGAATACGGCAACCGGAGCGAAGGGGATGGCAAGCTGATCGACGTGGAGATTCTCGGCCACATTTTTGAGCAGTCGATCACCGACCTGGAAGAACTACACCAATCGCTTTCCGCCGATCCGGCGGCACCGATCGACACGGGCGAACCGTCAAAGCGCAAGAAGGAGGGCGCGTTCTACACGCCGCCGTTTGTTACGCGCTACATCGTCGCGGAGACCCTGGGGCCGGTCGTGCGCGAACGGTTTGAGCGCCTGCGCACCGAACACGAGGCGGCCGCGACGAAGACGGTCGCCAAGGTGCTCGCCGATCCGGTCGTGTTCGACGTCGACAAGCTGAAGAAGCCGCAAACGAAGGCGCTCATCGAGTTTTGGGAAGCGTGGCTGACGGAGTTGGAAGGGATTCGCATTCTCGACCCCTCGTGCGGGAGCGGCGCGTTTCTGATCGAAGCCTTCGACCAAATGTTCGCGGAGTACACGAAGGCCCAAGGGTTGTTAAAGGCCCTCGACGGGCCGACGTTGTTCGGCGGGAACCGCACTGTTCTGACGCACAACCTGTTTGGCCTCGACCTGAACAGCGAAGCCGTCGAAATCGCCCGCCTGTCGTGTTGGATCAAGACTGCGGAGTATGGCAAGCCGCTAACGACGCTGGACGCCAACATTCAGCAAGGCAACAGCGTTGTCGATCCCGCCGGCAAACGGTCGCCCCTCGAAATGTGGGCGGAGCGATTCCGGGCGGCGTTCAAGGCGGGCGGATTCGACGTGGTGATTGGCAACCCACCCTACGTCCGGCAAGAGTGGATCAAGGAAGACAAGCCGTACCTCGAACAGCACTACCGGGCATTTCACGGCGTGGCTGACTTGTACGTCTACTTCTACGAACTGGGTCTATCGGTTCTGAAGCCGGGCGGCCGGCTCGGGTTCGTGGTTACGAACAAGTGGATGAAGGCCGGCTACGGCGAACCCCTTCGCGGCTTGTTCGGCGAATCGGCGTGGGTGGAACAAGTCATCGACTTCGGGCACGCCAAGAACATTTTCCCCGATGCCGACGTGTTCCCGTCGATCCTTGTCGTTCAGAAGCCCACCGAGGCGCCGCCGCCAGAGACAGCCCGCGTTTGCATCATCCCGCGCGAACAACTGCGGATTGATGACCTTTCTCGGCAAGCACATGCCGAAGGCGTGCCTGTTCCATTGACCCGGTTCGGCCCGCCCCCGTGGAACCTTGAGCCGGCGGGGGTGTCGGCCCTGCTGGACAAGCTGAAAGCAAACGGGATTCCGCTGAAAGACTTTGCTGGCGTTGTTCCGCTCTATGGGATCAAGACAGGCTTCAACGATGCTTATTTGATCGATACTCAAACAAAGGAACGGCTCGTTTCCGCGGATCCCAAGTCGGCTTCTTTGTTCCGACCATACCTGCGAGGCCAGGACATTGATCGCTGGCAAGCCGAAGCATCCGGCCTCTGGATGATCGCAATGAAGTCGAGCGGGAACTTTGCTTGGCCGTGGGCGGGGAAGCCGGACAACGAAGCCGCGGATGTGTTTCGTCGCACATACCCGGCACTTCATACTCACTTCGCAGCCTACCGGGCCGAACTCACGAAGCGGCAAGATTCGGGGGAATATTGGTGGGAGTTGCGGGCGTGCGCATACTGGGATCAATTCAACCGCCCGAAGGTGATGTATCAGGAAATCCAATTCCACCCGAGCTACCTGTTCGATTCGGACGGCCGACTTGCGAATAACAAAGTCTTCTTCCTTCCGAGCGGAGACCTGTATTTGCTGGGCGTTCTGAATTCGCCCGCGATGTGGTGGCACAACTGGCGATACCTGCCGCACATGAAAGACGAAGCCCTCACGCCGGCAACCTTCAAGATGGAACAGCTTCCGATCCCGCGACCGACGAATGCAATTCGTTCCCAAATCGAGAACGCCGTTCGTCGGCTGGTCACCATCGTGGGCGAAGGGCAGTCCGGGGTCCGCGCCGTTCTCGATTGGCTTCGCCTGGAAATGGGGATCGAAAAGCCGTCGCAGAAGTTGCAAGCCTTGACCGCCCTGAATGTCGACGGGCTGATCGGCGAAGTGAAGAAACTTCGCGGCCGGAAGGCCCCGCTCACCGTCGCGGACATGAAGCGATTGAAGGCCGAACACGTCGCGTCGGTCGTGCCGCTGCAAACCCTCGAACGCGAAGCCGCCGGCCTCGAACGCCAAGTCTCCGACCTTGTAAACGAAGCCTTCGGGCTAACTCCGGATGACGTTCGCCTGATGTGGGAAACGGCTCCGCCGCGGATGCCGCTTGGGCCGCCTGGCTGACGATAACGCTCGGCGAGGCGAGAAGGAAGGCAAGCCTTCGCCAACTGTAACCGAATCCCACTGAGATTGCTCCCAGCTTGACCCGCTGGGATAATTCCACAAGGTCGGTCGGTCGTTGGCTGTACACCCTCGACCGCAACGCCCTGGCCCGCTGGGATCGTCGCACCGTCGATTCCACGGGCCGGGGGCTGGCCGATCCACGGTGCAACATGTCCAGCGAACCAATTTCAGATCCGAGTAAGTCCGCGCCCATTCACGCGGTTATGCCGGCCGTCGTTTGCAATTGGCTTTCCAAACGATTCCTTACATGCCCAACACCGGCGATGTATCGCCTCCCCGCCGGTCCCGCCGCCGCGTTTCGGGAACTAGAGATCGTTGTCATCCCGTGGCTGGATTTCGCCGACTTCCTGACCGCCGAGCAAATCGACTTCTGGCCGAACCTAAAGGATTGGGAGCGCGCGGAGTGGATTCACCTACTTGACTACGACGTGAACGCCACATTGAAGACGTGTTGGCATGATGCTGTAGCTCGGCTCAACCCGCCGTCTGGCTTGCATCGTTACATTGGCATTCGGCGAACCATACTCAACGCTCGAACACCAGCCGCGTCGCTAGACAGTATCCGCCCGGCCATCACAACGGGCGAGGAGGTTCGAGACACCGGCGAGCGGCACACGCCACAGTCCGAAAATCCGCCGCGCTGTCCCGGTTGCAATAGCCTGCCCGCGGCCACCGACGTTGACGATGTTTGCCCGAGATGCGGAGCGTACCATTTTCGCACCGGGGTTGGGTTCCATATGCCTTTGCCGGCCTATCGTGGACAAGTGACTTACCCCATTCGTCAGCAAGGCCATTGCGGCTTTTGGGTGCGCCTGCCACCGTCGCAGGTACGGCAATCGCGAGAACCGCACCAGGCGAGCGCTATCGCCGATGCGAACCCACCGAATCGGCCGGCACCGTCGCCGGAAGGCCCGCGAATTTCGCGGGTCGATCTTCCCGACATTGCCCAATCAATTC
The DNA here is from genome assembly GCA_036266155.1 of Gemmataceae bacterium. Lineage (GTDB taxonomy): Bacteria > Planctomycetota > Planctomycetia > Gemmatales > Gemmataceae > SIAJ01. Next base: position 6,369 of record DATANR010000401.1, read on the forward strand.
GTGACCTTTACCGGGCAATTGAAGATCCGCCGCGAGTCCCTTTCAGTGCGCCGCCGTGGTGGCCTCGTGTGCCGAGAGAGTTGAATTGCACACTGCCTGCCAACGGGCCGCCGGTTCACTCTTGGCTGATCGGTTGCGCCATGGAATCACTACTGTACCGGCTCATGGGTGGAAACCTTCACGACCGTGTTGACTGTCCGGAGATAGCGAATTCCGACCTGGAGCAGCGTGAAAAGGCAAAGTTGCTGGAGTTACGCGAGTACCTTTGCGGTGGAGGCGATGGGCGCTTCATCAATGCTCGGTTAGCCAACTCCGCAAGCAACGCCATCCAGTTCAAGCAATACCTATTTGAGGTGTTGAGCATCGTCGGCGAGCAGCCTGCAGTCGCGAACGATCGAAGCAAGGCGCCCGCCGAATCATCAACGGACGGAACACAAGCCGCTGCTAATTCGCCGCCTCGGACCGTCGCTGTCAAAGACATCGGCAAGAACAGGCCAAACAATCGCCCTGCAATTCCACTAGGACCGACCTTTGAGCCGATCCGGAATTGGTTGGTCGCGAGATTTCTGAACGACACTGACGCGAAAACTTACAAGGGGCTGGGCGACGATCCGATCGTGTTCGAGAGATTTGGAGACTTCACAAGTTACCTGTTGAGCATCGGTGTTGATGTACTGTCATCTCTTGAAGCATGTCGTTCTGCCGGCTGGACTGAAGACTTGAAGATTGAACTCTTTTCGGCAGGCGAACCTTCCGAAGCCGCACTTCCGTACCTCGACACAATCAATCGGTTAGACCTCCCCGAAGGCACGCATCGTCTTCTTGGCATTCGGAAGGGAATACTGAACGCCGCTCATATCGAACCGGTCGCGGATAGTGAGGGTGATGCCCAGTTCGCCACGCCGGAACGGAACAGGGACAATGTTCCTTCATTGACGCCCGCCGAAGCGAACGCTCTGAAAGCGGAGAACCTCGCAAAGCGCTTGAGCGAAGAAGAGGGCATCCCTTTGGGCAACGCCACGGATCAAGAGGTATTTGATTGGTTGAATGACCACCATTCGGATGACCGAGTGAAGCCCCTTCTGCCAGCCTCTTTCGGGGCTTTCCAACAGGCCCGCGTTCGGGGACGGAAGAAACAAGGCACTCGAAAGAACCCACCGCCGGCCGCGACGGGAAAGAGTGTTGTTCGCCAAAGTGATTTGGAACCCCCCTCCCGCCCCGAAGACTGATCGACTAATCGACAGAATCGACAAGTGGCAGATTTTTCTTCCTCTTGCTTTTCACCGCATTTTCCTTGCATTCCTGGCGTTTTCGTCAAGCTGACCGATCGACAGCGGTTGTCGATTTGTCGGTTCGGCCCCTACTTATCGCGGTTCTGAAACCGGCGTCCCTCGACACTGGCCGCGACTCAGGGGCAATAAAGTGCAAACCATCGACCGACCCAATCTCGCCACTGCCCGCCCGAACGGCGCGCCGTGGTCCCTGCGCGACGCCGCCGCTTTTCTTGGCGTCAGCCCTCGACACTTGGCACGGTTGATCGAAACCACCGCTGTTAAATCATTCAAGATCGGCCGGCGCGTTTTTATTTCCGATGCCGAACTGCGTTGGGTGGCCGAACACGGCACCGAAGGCGGCGAGTGTGCCCGGCGTCGTCCATTTGACGAATCCTCCTGTGCTTCGCCAAAGCCCGAACAGATTATTTGGGTGCTGTATTCGTCGGGCCAACCTCGCGCAACCCTGCGAATGATCAGCAACCTTCTTGCGGCCTTACTCGCATCTGTGCTATCGCGACTGATTTGAAAAAGGACAGGCAAGGCGCACGGATGGTCGCGGCCATGCGGTCGCCGACAACGAAGTCGGCGCCGATCGAAGTATGTGTTTTCGGTTCCATCCGGTCATTGCACCGACGCCAGGGTGGCCGGAATCGTGCCCGGCGTTGCTCGGGTATTGTGGAAACCACGTCCGGGGAGCGACAGAAACGTTGCCCTTGAAGTGACTTTCCCGGCCGAACAAGGGCAAAAGGAGACCGCATCGTGACCAAAACGTTGAACCGAATTGACCCGTTTGTTAACGGGCAGACAAAAAGCGCGAAAAGGAGCGTGCCGACGTCCCGGCGGCCCATTCGAGCCGAGAAAAAGACGACCACGACAAGCCCCGTTGTGAAGCCCGCAGAGCAGCACTTTTCGAGCAGCACTGCGGCTCCGCAAGGTAGCGAATCGACCCAGTTCAAGCCCGGCTGCAAGGGTGGGCCTGGCAATCCGTTCGCGAAGCGGGTGGCCGCACTTCGAAAATCGTTATTGGAGAGCGTTTCCGAGGCCGACGTCGCCCAGCTGGGAAGAAAGTTACTTGAGCAAGCGCTGGGAGGTGACGTGGCCGCCTCGAAGGTGTTGTTGGCATACGTCGTTGGCAAGCCAACCGAAACAATCGACCCGGATCGGCTCGCCCTCGAAGCGTGGCGCCTCATTCAGTCCTGGCCGACAGCCGCTGAGGTACTCGCTACCACCTGGGGAGTCGAGCCGCAAGCCGCCGCAATCTTGATCACGCAAATGGCGCCGGCCTCGCCGGAGGTCATTCTGCAACATGCGGCGTCGCCTACCCCAATCGAAGGCGCCGACCGAATTCGGACTCGACGTGAAACGAAAGGGAAGTAGCGCGTGGCTTAAGCGAACTGCCACCTCGCCGAAGGCTGGACTTGGGGGAGGGTCACGCGGCAGTTGAGATTTAAGTTGTTCCTCTACTCGATCGAGGAGCCGGGATTGTTGGCAAGTTCATCAGCATGTTCCGGCGGCCCGATCCAGGGGGCCGCCGGAGAAGGAGTCGTCCGATCGGTCTCCCTGAAGCGCTAGTTACCCGAAATCGCATTACCTGAAATTCGGAAAGAAGCGAACATGGAAAACTTGTCGTTTGACGCGGCCAAAAATGAGGCACTCGAAATATTCAATTTCTATCACGATACGCTCACGAATTTTTCTCAACAGGCGTTGGTCGTCTTCGCTCAACTGCATGGTTCAGCGAGTCTCGAAGACGTGGCCAAAGTCATCAAGATCCCGGAAACTCTGAAGGCACGTGTCTTCGCTGCGGTTCCCGGGCCATTGATCCAGCTCGGAGTGATCCGGCTCATAAAGCCGGAGAAGGTCGGGCTCAGCTCATCCCCAGCCCTGCATGAATTACGCTACGAAATTGCCGATAATAGAGCCGCACGCAATTGGCATCTGCAAGCACCGACCGACTTACGGGGAATGCCCGAGGCGGTTCGGAAGATCAAGGTCAGCATGTCTTGAAAGGGACGACGTCGGGTAGCCTTTGTCATCCGTTCGGTTCGTTATCGATTTCGGGCCGGGCCCTCGACAAGCCTGGCCAAGAGTGGAACGACGACCTGCATGAGTTCCCGATCGGCCCGCCGAAGCAACTCGTCGAAGAGCGCCTGGCCTCGGCCTTTAAGATGTTCGAGCGGGTCAGTCGGCTCTGAAAGCGGTAAGAGGTCGTGGGCTGTTGTGCCGAGCGCCGCCGACAGCCGTTGCAGTGTGTCAATGCCGGGGGCGGCGCCGGCGGCCTCCAGCCGGCCAATGTAGGACTGCGTGACATGGGCCAAGCGGGCCAAGGCCGCTTGCGTCAGGCCAGCACCGAGCCGGCGCTCCCGCAGCCGTGCCGCGAACCGCTTGACAATCTCGTCGTGCTCGATCCGTCGCTTTTTTGACGGCATAACGTCCCTCTTCCTGAATCGCCCAGGAAGGCGGGGCCGCCGAATGTCTAAGAGTAGCTCTCATTTCCTATTATTGTCCGTATGCTCTCGCGCTCCGAGGTGGAGCGAGCGTCGCCACCGGCCTCGGTCAAGTTGGCCCCCCAGCACCTTGAAAGCAACGCAGCCCCGCGTCTTCGACGGCAGGCCAGGAGAAACCGCCCATGAACCGTGAATTGCGCGAGGACAAGCTGCTGGAGACCGGCGAAAAGGTCGGCCAGAGGATCGCCAGTCGATTTCCGGACTCGGGTCTGTCGCAGGTAGCCGCCGACGTCGTCCAGATCACCCGGGAGGCGCTTGTTCGGGCGACGGCGATCCGGCGACCCAACTTGTGGTTGCGGGCTGGCCTCGGTCTGCTTGCGTTGATCGCCATCGGCGGGCTGTTGACGTACATTGAGACGCGGCCCGATGGAAGGACGATCTGGTCCACAACTTTGCAGTTCCTGGACGAAGCCAAAGGCAGCGCCGCTGTGCTGTCCGCGGCCGCCGTCTTCCTGATCACTCTGGAGACCAGGGTAAAGCGTGGGCGAGCGCTTCGTGCCGTCCATGAGCTGCGCGCCGTTGCCCACATCATTGACATGCACCAGTTGACCAAGGATCCAGACAGGTTGGACGACCGAATAAGCCCGCTCGACGTGGCCGGGAAGCCGATGGACGCAGATGCAATGGGCCGTTACTTGCACTTCTGCACCGAGTTGCTGGCGGTCATCGGCAAGGTCGGCCAACTGTACGTTCAGAATTTCTCGGACGCTCAATCGCTCGCCGCGGTGGACCAGTTCGAGAACCTGGCGACCGGGCTGTCGAGCAAGATCTGGCAGAAGTTGATGATCCTCGACCGTGTTCGCGAGACGATGATCGCGGCCAGCCCATGTGTGCCGCTAGGTCGTTCGGCTTAACTTCGATGCTTCTTGGACAGGTGCTGCTCATGGTTCGACGCGTTCGCGATGGGTCATGAAGGAATCGCCCGCACTCGCAGGAATCAGCCCGATGTCGATCAAATTTATCTGCCCGGTTTGCAAGACGGCTTACACCGTTGACGACGCAGACGCGGGCAAGAAGGATTCGTGCAAGAAGTGTGGCCAGCGTCTCCAGGTGCCCAACCCGCAGCGGTTGAAGACGATCCTTGGTGACGAAGTCCCCCGCGAGCCGTCAACGGGAGAACCTACCAAGGTGGTCCACTGGTCAATGGCGCCGCCGCCGCCAACTCTCTCCGCTTCTACGCCACCGAAGCCGGCCCCCGAACCCAAGCCAGCGCCGCCGCCCAAACGCGAGCCGCAACCCGAACGTCCGGACGAACCGCTCTCTCCGCGAGAAACCGACGATGAACCACGCTATCCGCGTCGGGATCGGCCGCGGCCTCGCCGCCGACGGATGCCGGTGGTGAAGCTGCTCATGCTCATCGCAACGGGTCTTTGGGTGTTTGCGATGCCCGGCCTCTGTTGCTTCTCGTACATGATGGAAACGGCCGGCACGAAGCAACTGGGTGGTGGCTATGTTCAGTTGGACAACGGCGACGTTGTTCAGGAAAGCACCCTGCGCGGCACCGCGATGTTCACATCGCTCTCCGGCGGATTCTGTTGCCCTTCCGTGTTCTACGCAATTACCATGATCGTTTTGGGCATCGTCTACTTCACGACGAAGCCGGAGAAAGTGACCGATTAATGAGTCGCTGGCGCGGATCGCGACGTTCGAGATGGCCGTCGATGCGACCGGCCTTGTCCAGTCGACGCCGACCCGCGTCGGTGACTCCTCGTTCCAGGTCCGGGTTACGGACGGCCAGAGTGGCAGTGCACTGTTGCCGCAATTCACCGTTTGGGTCCGAAGCCTGGTCGGCAATCAACCCCCGACAACCACTTCCGCGCCGCCCGCCGCGGCCCCGGTTGAACAGCCCTATGCCCACGACCTGGCCGGCGTCGATCACGAAGCGGAGCCGCTCGTCTGACGGAAAATATCACCTCGCTGCCCTATTGTCCCGGCGAAGGGGCGCTTGACCAGGGCACCGAGAAGTGCCCGGCCAGATCTGTAATGCTGGAATCGACAGTTTGTCCCAACTGGGGTCATCCGGGCGGAAAGCTGGCTCGAAAGGAGGGAGATGAACAAATAGAAATGCCTTTGTGGGCCGCCTTGTCAGGTTGCAAACTGGCAGGCCGTGCGACCGGTGCCGAGGCGGGAGGTAAAGCCTTTCACCCGCCCGGCCCGGCGGGCCCCCTAGAAAGGCATACCGATGGCCGGCACCACCACATCTACAGGTCCGAGCACGCTTGTTTCTTTTGACCTCTCAGTCATTGTCGGTTGCGCTACTGAGCTAGCCGAAGCGACCGCGGCAGTCCAACAAACCGAATGGCAGGCGGTGCCAACCGACATTGAAGGTCCGGAGTCACCCCACTTTGAGCAGTGGAATGAATTGCATCGGCGGCGCCAGCGCTTAGGTGAGGAATCTGATCGACTAAAGCGCGCACTGGGTGCAGAAGGTCCATTGCAACTTTCCAATCTCGCGGAGGACAATGAACCGAATTGGCATAGTTTTGAGCAGCGTTTCAACGACACCATACACGGAAGAGCAGTTCGGCTCGCTTTGACAAAACTGGCAACCGCCGCGATCGACCTCTCCGGATTTGCGCATTGGCGAGAACTGCACTGGGGAATGCGCGATACTGGATACAGACTTCTCATGTCGGGTCTTGCACAACTTTGGGCAGGACTACCGGAACAGCATCGAACCCTCTTACGACAGAATCTTCAACGAACGAATGAGGTTGTCGGATCGCCGATCGACCTTACGAGCAGCCCGCCGACCTACGATGGCCCCGAGGAGATTCCTCTCGACTGCCAGTACCGCATCTACCAGGGCTATGTTTCGTGCCCGGCGGATTACTTGGAGCATGTACAGGTAGGAGCTATCAAGCTCGTGGAAGATGGTCACAGAAAATTCCTAAGGTTAGCAACCCTGCCGCGATTTCTGCAAATGGTCGATGAGGCTGTACCCGCAATTGAGGCGCTTGTTCAAAAGAACTACGATCCCGCAGAATGGGGCGATTACTACGAAAAGGCTTTCTGGGCATTAAAGAATCTGAGCCGTGCGCACGAAGTGCAGCCTCGCGAAGCGTGGCCGTGCGCTGCGCTTGAGCATCGTCAACGAATTGCCCAGTCCGCTGGAATCTTGTTCCGATGGATTGGCGGCACGCCGTTCGCCACGCCCACCCTCGAAGAAGAAGCCCATTGTGCTTTAAGTGAGTTCAGAAGCGCCGCCGAGTCACTTTGCCGTCTGCAGGCCGAATCTCATGAGCTAAGCGAAGATGTGCAATCTTCCGGGGATTCTGTGGGCGCCAGAATTTCGGGCGAGCCCGACTCGCGCAACGCAATTGCAGCCCTGTTGTCTGTATTCACCAATGGTGTAGTCGACGAACGAATCGAGCAGGCCGCAAACGTTCTGCAAAACGCGACATTGTCGGCGGATGACAAGGTGAAAAGAATCGACAAGCTGATTCCGCTTCCGCCCACCGCTAGCGCAGAAGACTTGGGCAAGATGGTGGGCGTCACCAAGCAGGCTATTCTTAAGGGTTCGTGGTGGCTTGAGAACCGGAAAGGTGAAAAGAAAGACGAGATTGGCCGTCGGTCGGCCAGGCATAGGGAGAGGACTGAGGGCCACGAACCGTCTCTCAGAGAAAACGCCGAGGAATAACGGCAACCGGTTGCCCCCGAGTTACCACGCAAGAAATGACCAAGCGTTTCTTAGCAGCTATTCGCAAGCACTAGCGGCTCGCTGCCGAGCCAGCAGGTTACCGAAATTGGTTGCCATCGCCGGATTTGGGGTATGTGAGCCGCGCTGTGCGGCCCGCGACCAAATCAAACGGCGATCATGACACCGGATCGGACACCTCCTCCCCTAGCCTTGCGTCCCCGGGATGCAGCGAAGGCTCTCGGCATCTCGCCTCGCCTCCTTTGGCAGTTGACGAAAGACGAGCGTATACCATGCATCCGCGTTGGGAGCGGTAAGCGTAAGTCGGTCCTCTACTCCGTGGCCGAGCTGCAAATCTGGTTGACCAAGTCGAGCACGAAGGGGGTGGAACAGTGACCCCTTCAGAAACCGTTCTAGCCAAACTGCCCGACGCGCGCAAAGTGGGTGACGGGTGGTCAGCCCGTTGTCCTGCCCACGACGATAGCCGTGCTAGCCTGAGCATTTCCGAAGGCGATGATGGACGGGCGCTCCTGAAGTGTCACGCAGGCTGCAAAGTTGAGGCTGTGGTCAGTGCGATGGGGCTGAAGATGGCGGAGCTTTTTCCGGAGCAATCACGCCAGAAGCCATTCACCAAGGAGAAGGCCAAGGCACGTGGTCGGGCCTTCGAGAACGCTGACGAGGCAATCGACGCTTTGGAACGGAAACATGGGAAAAGGTCCAAGGCGTGGACCTACCACAACGCCGACAGTGAGCCTGTCGGAATCGTCCTTCGCTGGGACACCGCAAGCGGAAAAGTCATTCGCCCCGTAGCTCGTCATTCCGACGGATGGCACATAGGCGCCATGCCCGGCCCTCGCCCACTGTATCGACTTCCCGAACTTCTCCCGGCAGCTCTCGCGCTCGTCGGCGAAGGGGAGAAAGTAGTCGAGGCTGCACGCTTCCTTGGCTTCACGGCAACAACCTCGTCAGGGGGTTGTGAGGCAGCCGCAAAAACGGATTGGCAGCCACTGGCGGGCAAGGAGGTCTGGGTACTGAATGACAATGATGCCGCCGGCCGAAAGTTTGCGGAGACGGCAGCGAGCATCCTGAGCAAGCTGGCCCCGGCACCATTGATTCGAGTTCTTGATCTTGCCAAACATGCGTCGGCTCTTCCGGTCGGAGGGGACCTTGCAGATGTCTTGAGCGATCCCGCTTTCTGTGGCCTGCCGCTCGGGGACGCCGCAGAACTCTCCGACGTGAAAGCCTTCATCGAGCGGATGGCCCAGGAGGTCGAACCGTGGCGGGCGCCTGCAGGTGACACAGGAAAGGACGAACCTGCACGACCGCGGCCGGAGATAGTAATCGGGACCGATGAGTTTCGCGTAAACGCAGAGGCTGTTGAGGCGCTCGCCCAAGACAAGGACCTATTTCAGCGTGCGGGCATGCTCGTCTACGTGGTAAACGCGCAGACCGCCGACGAAAGCGCAGTTCTTCGACGACCGGATCCGACCCTCGTGATAAGGAACGTTCCGCTACCCCTGCTTCGGGAGCGCTTAACCCAATGTGCCCGTTGGCTAAAGTGGCGAGGTTCTGGGAATAACGCGGAGCTTGTGCCCGCTCATCCGCCCGAGTGGTCCGTCTCAGGGATTGGCGCACGTTGCGATTGGCCCTCCGTACGTCGGCTGGAAGCGGTAGTACCCCACCCGGTGCTGCTGCCGAACGGATCGATCCTGAAAACCAACGGCTACGACCCTGTTTCACGTCTTCTGGTTTGTCTGCCACAAGATTTGCGCATTTCGGTGCCTGAATTTCCTTCCATGGCAGAAGTCGCACTAGCAGTCCGCATCCTGCGCGACGTGGTCGTGGACTTCCCATTCGAATCACCCGTGCACGTCGGAGCGTTTTTTGCTGCCCTGTTGACGCCGCTCGCGTGGTTTGCCTTCACTGGTCCGGCACCTTTGTTTTTGTTCGACGCGAACATCCGCGCCGCTGGCAAGGGTCTGCTCGCAGACGTTATTGCCCTCATCGTGACCGGCCGGAGGTTTCCAATAATGTCCTACACGTCTGAGCGCGAAGAATTGCGAAAGCGGATCACGACCCTCGCCGTTGGCGGTGACCGAATGGTGCTGCTCGACAACCTGAACGGCCCGATCGGGAACGACATCCTCGATGCGGCATTGACCGCCGACCGCTGGAAGGATCGAGTATTGGGCGGGAATAGCGTTTTTGATGGACCCCTCCACGTCTGCTGGTACGCGACGGGCAACAATGTGCAGTTGCTCGCCGATACCGCTCGTCGGGTTTGTCATTGTCGAATGGAAAGCCAAGAGGAGCACCCGGAACTGCGTGAAGCATTCCGCCATCCTGAACTGCGGCAGCATGTGCAGCAAGAACGCGGAAAACTCCTTTCGGCCGCGCTCACGATCCTCAGAGCATGGGCGACTTCGGGCAAGCCGAAGCACGGCTTGAAGCCCTGGGGATCTTTCGAGGGTTGGTCCAATGTGGTGCGCGAAGCGGTCGTCTTCGCGGGCCTGCCTGACCCAGGTGAGGCACGACAGGCGCTTCAGTCGGCCGCAGACAGGGATGCCGTCGCCATGCTGGCCTTGATTGACGCGCTCGAACAAATGGATCCAGATCGACGCGGGCTCACGGCGAGCGAGATTGTTGAGGCAATTCGCAAACCGAGTGACCCGCCAGCAGGATGGCTTTCCGACCTCCGTTCGTCAGTCGAAGAACTTTGCGGTCGGTTGGATAGCCGTTCGTTGGGATACAAGTTCAGGCATTTCGCCCGGCGAAACTTCAACGGTCGCATGATCGACCGCACGACCTCTGTCAGTTCGGCGAACTCTGTCCGCTGGGTCGTCTGTCGAATTGTCCATGGAGGAAAGTAGAGCATCGCCAGTATCTCCAGTATTGCCGACAGGCCGCCCGGCGATGCTGGCGATACTGGCGATATCTCATGCCGGACGAAGCGATAAGGTCCGAAAGGCGCTGCCAGGGATTAAGACAGCGCCGCCGACAACTTTGCAGAGAAGGCCGGCTCGGGGGCGAGCCCGGCTCACTGAATACTTTACGTAATGAACAGTATCGGATAAGATGACATGGGAAAGAAGCGAACCCCTCTGCTTACCGTTCAGCTTCGTCAGGCCATCGACGACTCTGGCTTTTCGCGTTACCGGATCGCCAAGGAGACAGGCATTAGCGAAAGCACGTTGGCACAGTTTTACAACGGCCATCGCGGGCTCTCGATGGATGCCCTCGATGCTCTGGGGCAGTTCCTGCAATTGAAGATCACGCTGGGTCGTACGCCCAGCAAGAAGGGAGAATAGATAGTGGCAAGCATCGTAAATGACCCTGGCGGCCGACGTCGGATCCTTTTCGTGGGCGACGACGATAGGCGCAAAGCGATTCGTCTAGGGAAAATTGACCGAAAGACCGCCGAGGTCGTTGCCCGTCACGTCGAAGCCCTGGTGACATTCAGAAGCTGCGGGCGACCAGTTCCGAGGGAAACGACTGTTTGGCTTGAAGGCGTTGGCCCGAAGGTCAGGAACAGGTTGGTTGCCGTCGGCTTGGTCGAACCTGTGCATCGCCTCACCATAAATGAATACCTGGATATGTGGCTCGCCGGAAAAAAAGCCGCTGGGCATAAGCCCACGTCGATGAGAGCCTGGAAACAGACAAGCACCGCCATCCAGGGGCAGTTCGGCAAGAAATTGCTCAGCACCGTTACCCACGCGGATGGCGAATCATTTCGGGCGGCGATGCAGAACCGCGACCTGCGAGACACGACAGTTCACAAGCGTCTTGGACACGCCCGCCAGATGCTCGAAGACGCCGTGCGCCTGGGACACCTCGAAGTGAACCCCTGGAGGCACGTCCGTCATCGTGGGGGCGATCCATCCGATCGCCGACGCTACGTCACCGTCGACGAGGTCGAAAAGGTGATTGAGAATTGCCCGAGCATTCACTGGCGGCTCCTGGTCGCCCTGTCGCGGTTTGGCGGACTCCGTGTGCCGAGCGAAGCGTTCCTCCTACGCCGGACCGACCTGGACTGGAAACGTGGGCGACTGCGCGTGCCGTCACCCAAGACAGAGGGCAAGGGCAAGCCGGTGCGGGTCATCCCCATCTTCCCACTTCTGAGGCCCTACCTAGAAGAGGCAATTAAGGCGGCCGGCGATGGCAACGACTACATCTTCCCGGAAGAATGGCGCCAACGTGCGAACGGCGACGGTGGCTGGGGTGGTGTGAACATGAGAACCACGCTGACGAAGATCGTCGTTCGGGCCGGCCTAAAGACGTGGCCGCGAATCTGGCACGCGCTGCGATCGTCGTGCGAGTCCGACTTGGCCCAGAGCTTCCCGTTGGCGACGGTTGTGAAGTGGCTGGGCAACACGGTGGGCGTGGCGATGCGCCACTACGTCGACGCGACGGACGAGGCGTTCGATCGAGCCCTGGACTGGCGGCCAGCGAAGGGAAGCGGCGCAAAAAGCGGCGCGCAGACGGCGCAGAATCCAGCGCAGCGGGGAGCGGCACGAAACCGCGATGACTCGCAATACTCGTCGCAAGATCAATGGCCTGAAGGAGCTACGCGAAACACCACGACTTGTGACGAAACTCTGCGAGAAGGCCAACGAGAGTGTATGGGAATCGAACCCACTGAGAGCGTTGTTCACACCCCCCGCTGGTTTTGAAGACCAGGGCCGTCACCAGACGTGCAAACACTCTCCAATCCGACTTCGCTCAGCTTACCGATGCCGAGCCAGGGCGCAAAAAAACCGGCGAGGATTTCGCCGGTTCACGTGCCGGATCGCAAGCCGGCTCACTACTGCTGGACGCGGGGGAGTTGGGTGCCCGTCCGGTGCGTGTACCCGTCCTGTGGAGTCGCATAGCGGTTCGTCAGGGTCCGGAGCAGAACCTCCAGAATCATAAACACCACAACGATCCCGACAGCCAGAAGGACCCAACTGAGTGAACGAAGGACTTCGTCGCTCATGTTATGTCTCCGCATCGAGAGGTTCGGTTCGCGCCCGCCGTCTCCGAACGGCTGAGGGGGTTGACGCGGATCGTACTTCACGCAACGATTATTCTAGCCGTGTCGACAAGGGCGGTCCATCGGCCGAAAACAGAAAATTTACATCGGGTTCGCGGTGTTTTGGTTGACAAGCCAACTTCAATGCCGTGACTTCGCTTTGTTTTTGCTGACAAATCCCCCGACCCGCGTTCGTCGGATCAATTTTCACCGTCAGTGTTTAGAGCGGACTCGAAAACTGGAGTTTGATGATCGACGGCGTGCGCAGCAAAAGACCCCGGCCAGCTGACCGGGGTCTGGGGGATGGGCGTTACTGGATTCGAACCAGTGACTTCCACCGTGTGAGGATGGCACTCTAGCCGCTGAGTTAAACGCCCGCGAACAAACTGATACCCCATCTTTTAGTCGGGTTCAGTGTGGCCGGACAGTGGGGCCGGCCGAATCGTCGACCTAGGGCTTCGGCGGCGCGTCCTCAAACTTGGGAGCCGTCGAGGTCACCCGTTGCGGTGGACGAACCGGTTCCGGTTCAACGGTTCGTGCGTTACCTGTTCCGCCCGGCGTGGGCTCGTAATCGTCTTCCAGGCCTTTCACACCGCGTTTGAACTCGGTGACCGTCTTTCCGAGCGATCGGCCAAGTTGTGGCAGGTTACGCCCAAACAGCAGCACACCCAGCACCAACAGGAGCATGATCTCCTGCGTGCCGAGGCCGAGAAAACCGAACAACGATACGGGAATGCTCGCGGACATCACTTGTTCCTCCTCGTAGTAGGAAACGGGTACAGAGAACCTTCGCGTTCAGGCTCCCGAGTGGAACCCGGCGAAGCGAGGAGGTCGAAGGTAACCTCATCGGCAGGGGCGTGCAGATCAACATCTAATATAACCCCGGTCGACCACCGATGGCAACCGAAACCCAGAAAATCCTGTTCTGAGTGCCGCTTATGGCTGGCGGCCGGCGACCGACAATGTCGCGGTCACGGGAAAGTGGTCGCTGTACCCCCGTGCGCCTTTGTGATTCGCCTTTCCGAACGAGAACGGCTCGAAGCCACGCCCATGTTTCAGACGCAGCTCGTCGGGCGCGACCACGCGTGCGTTCTTGGGGTCGCATAACCAGCCCTGATCGTCGAGCAGGCCGCGGGTCACGCATATGTGATCGAACACCGACCATTTGCACTTCCCAAAGATGCTGCCACGCGGGTCGCCAGACCCGTTAGCCAGCAGATCGAGCAGGCGCGGCTCGGCGATCGAATTGCGGGCATCTTCCGCCTTGCTGGTTGCGTGCAACTCGACCTGAATGGAGTGGTCGGCAAACTCATCGTTAAAGTCGCCGCACACAATAATGTCCGCATTTGGATTTTCGTGGAGAATCGCCTTGACGCGGTCATAGCAGTCCTCTGCGTAATCGGCTTGGCGGTTGCCGACGCCTTCCTTGTCGGTGACACGGCTCGTCCAGTGCGCGACGATGACGATCAGTTCGTGATCGTTGCGATACAGATGTCCCTCGATAATCTTGCCGTTCGCACGCTTGCCGAGCTTGCGTGTGCGATCGGCCGTGACCTGGAGTCGCGTGCGAATTCCCGGTGCAAAGTGACGGCCCATGTTGTCGCCTTTGAAAAGCATTGACGTGTATTTTCGATCCCCGTGGCCGGCAGCCTCGAGCTTCGCGTTCAACGTCTCCATCAGGGCCGTCATGCATCGCTCGCTCTCGACCTCGCATAAGCACGCGATGTCTGGGCCGGCGCCGTGATTCATCAGTAATAGGCCCTTGGCGAGGTGATCAACTTTTTCGCGGAAGGCGGCTGAGTCATTGCCGAACCAGTCTTCCATCTCGTCGTGAATCTTGGGGTCGTCGTTGTCGTCGGAAAAGTTCTCGACGTTCCAGGCACAGAAGTAGACGATGCCCGGTTCGCCATTGCCTGCGAGCGGCGGCGGGGACTGATGCTTCGGCAGCCGCGTCCAAATGAAGTAGCCGAGTGCGAGCACAGCCGCGACGCCGAGAAGCGTCAACACGATCTTCGGATTGCGGAGAGCGAACTTGATCGCTTGGTCCTGAAGTTGGCGATTCAATTGTCGGTCAGCAGCCAGGCGGGGACCGGGTAAGCGGGCGGACGTCAGTATACCGAACGGGCTGGCGGGAATTGGGCTAGACAGGGTCGCCGTGGTAGGTTATCGAATCGGCCTGTTATCCCAGGGAACGGGAGGCTCGATTGCCATGCGGATCTCGAAATTATGGCTCGCCGGGCTGGCGGGCGTTGGGTGCGGGCTGTTGGCAGCCTTGTTTTTTAGTGTGTCGCCGAAGTCGGCCATCGCCTCGTCGGGCGACCGCTACCAAGATTACATCATGTGTACGGGAGCCGTTTCGGTGAACCCGAAGGTCCCGACCGACGGCGTCTGGATGCTTGATTATCGCGGCGGCAAGCTGCTCGGCACCGTGATCGACAAGACTACCGGCAAGATCAGCGGTTGGGCGGAAGTCGATCTCGTCAGCGAATTTGGGATCGCTCCGAAGCAAGACGTCCACTTCATGATGACGACCGGCTCGATCGCCCAGGGCCAGGCGGCCCTGTATGTGTGCGAGACGGCCACGGGCAAGTTCGGCGTCTACACGATGGGAGCGGGCGATTCGGGCGGCATTCAGATTCGCCGGCATGATATGACGACGTTCCGGGCGGCGAAGCCGCCAGTGACGACAGTGGGCGGAACGGAGCAGAAGTAGAACTGGAAATGGGACTTATAGGACCGAGGG
>DATANR010000402.1:0-11161 GCA_036266155.1 Gemmataceae bacterium
GTTCACCCCCGTCGTGTAGTCGCTGTAGTTCAGCGTGTCGAACCCGCCGGCCCCATCGATCTTGCCGCTGACGCCGACGCCGTTCGCGAAATTGAACGTGTCCGCCCCGGCGCTGCCGTCCAGGCTGTCGACGTCAATGAACGTGGTCGAGAGGTTCAGCAAGCCAAGGTTCTGGCCGAGAATTTTCCAGTCGTTGTCGCCATGGGGAGCGATCAAGATGTCGCTGCCGCCGTTGCCATCGAGCGTCCGGAAAAAGTCACCGGTCCGCGGGGCGGTGACGTTGAACACGTCGGCTCGGCGCCCGGCGTTGACTTCGAGTTGACCGGGGAAGTGGTCCAGAGTGACCGTGGCCATCCCATTGCGTTGCACCGTATCGGCGCCAAGCGTATAGCGCTGGCCGAACAGAGTGCCGACATCATCGAAGACCAGTTGCGTATGCGCCCGCCCGTCTTGAACCGTGACCGGCCCATCGATCGAGTCGAGCCGATGGCTTAAGTTGCCGAACGTGACGAACTGCGTCTCCTCGGGCACAATTGTCGTCTTGGTCCCGGCGTTTGTGCTCAATACGGAAACCGTCGATGATGGCGTTTCCGTGAAGCTGGCGACGAAACGAACGGACGCGACTCCTTGGTAAACGATGGTGTCCGAATCGTCGCGGAAGAAATGGAACGGCCCACTCTGGAAGACCTCGGTGTCCGTGCGAACCAACCGATCGGCCGAGAGCGTCGCGGAATAGGCGCTCAGCGAGCTCGCCTGGCTTCCGGCCCGAATGTCGTTGATATCGACCTTGTCCTGGAAGAGACCGTCGGACACGGTGATCTGGCCACCGATATCGGCCAAGGTGCTCGTCGTCGGCACGATATGGATGTTGTCAGCGCCGGTTCCGCCATTGATCTGGACGGCCCCGGTCGTTCCGACCACGTTGAAGTTGTCGACGCCGCCTTTGCCATTGAGAATTGTCGTGCCGACCGGCGTATTGTTGACGTTGAGCGTGTCGCTGCCGGCGCCGGTCTGAAGTATCAACGTGGCGTTGGGATCGTTGAAGGTGTAGCTGATGGTTGCCGGAGCGATGCCCGTGA
This sequence comes from Gemmataceae bacterium, assembly GCA_036266155.1. Classification (GTDB taxonomy): domain Bacteria; phylum Planctomycetota; class Planctomycetia; order Gemmatales; family Gemmataceae; genus SIAJ01. Next base: position 1,080 of record DATANR010000402.1, read on the forward strand.
CTTGCGTATCCGAGATTTCAAGATGCGCGTTCGCGGTAGCGGCCGAGTTGTTCACGAGCAGGAAATTTGCATTCTCGACGGACAGGTTCGACCGGATGCTCGCGGTCGACTTCTGACCGGTCAGAGGGTCCTGATCGGCAACATTGACCGTCTCGACGTTGATCACATGGACGCCGTCGGTGACGCCAGCCTGAATCCCGTGGACATTCACGTTGTCGAGGCCTTCGCGGCCATTGATCTTGATCTGACTGATCGCGACGGCGCCATCGAAATCGACGTGGCCATTCACGACCACGCGTGTTTGATTGGCTTGCGCACTGAAGATCTCGATCGAATCATTGCCCGTCGTGCCGGCGACGCTCAACACGCCGTTGCTGAAAAGCGTGCTCGGCACATCGCGGCCTTCGAGGGCCACGATCCCGAAGCGGGCCTTATGGGCCGATTGGGGACGCGTGCTGGTCGAACGGAAAAGTCGGCTGATGCGGGACATGGCACACCTTGAGGGTCGGTCGTTTTTGGGTTGTGGGGAGGCTCACTGTCCTCCCGGCTTGACCCCTCCAAGGCGTGCAGAACGGCAGTGTGACAAGAAAAGCGACTTCTCGTTCTGGGCTCGGTTTGCAATGAATTGCGCCGTCCGCCCGATGCCCCCTTGTCGGGTTTTGTTGCTTTCCAATCAAACAGTTCGGCACGCGGCGAATTCGTTTCATCCAGAATTGAGAGATGGCCAACACACACATTGGGGTTGACCATCTCTGCCTGCGTTTTCGCGCCCATCCCAAAGACCGCAAAGGAGATAGGTTGAAAATGTGGAGTTCCAATTCTAGTGCCGGAAGCCTCTAAAAGCTGCGCCAACTGGGAACGTTGTTGCTGTGGAACTCACGTTGCTGCCGTGCAATAGGCCGTACGGCAGCTTTCTTGCAAAGCGGGCTTTTGTCTAGTTACGGCTTGGGGTAGTCCCCGTTCTGACACATCCGTTTCATTTTGTTGCAAAACCTCCTAGGCTGGTCGAACAATGGCGCAATTGGCCAATCGGCTCATTGACCCGAATTCAATTGCATTCGCAGGTGCACCGCATTACAATCGCTGCAAGTCCCCACCCCGAAAGTCCAACGGGGTTTCCCCATGCTCGAATCTTCTGCAGCACCCACCGCCGACGGGCTCTTCCACAAGTGGAAGCAGTTCCTTGACGACGGCGCGCTTGTCACTGCGGCACAGGTTACTTCCGATCAGCCGGAAATGACCGGCCCGTTGCAAGACTTGATTGACGACTATCTTGCGGGCCGGGCCAGCCAATTCGAAGAGACGTTGACGACGCTGGATGACGATCCGCCAGAACCTGAGCCATTGCCGACCATCGCGGGCTTCACCATTCTCAAGCGTCTCGGTCGTGGCGGCATGGGCGAAGTTTTTCACGTCCGCGATCAGCTCAACCGCGAGTGGGCTCTCAAGGTTGCCCGCAAGAAGCAGCTGTCGGCGGCGGGTCGCCAGCGCTTTCTGGCCGAAGCCGACGCGATGAGCAAGCTGACTCATCCGCACATTGCGCCGATTTGGGACTACAAGGACATTGACGGCCGTCCGTACTTCACCATGAGCCTGTATCCCAACACGCTCGCGGACAAGTTGCCGGAGTATCGGGCCGATCCGAAAGCCACCGTGCGCTTGATGGCCGCGGTTGCCGAGGGCGTCGGCCATTTGCACGCTAACGGTTTCGTCCATCGCGATTTGAAACCGTCGAACATTCTGCTCGGCAAAGATGGGCGACCAGTGGTCAGTGACTTCGGCCTCGTCAAGGGACGCACCGAGGGTGATTCGTCCGCCGGCGATTCGAGCGTGCATGGATCGGCCGAGACGGTCCCGCCGGGCGGCAAGCGGTCGCAAACGTTGGCCGGCCTGGTGCTCGGCACGCGGCGCTACATGGCGCCGGAACAGGCAGCCGGGCTCAATCACCTGGCCGGACCGTCGTGGGACACCTGGGCGCTCGGCGTGATCTTGCATGAGCTGCTGACAGGCCAGGCGCCGCGGTCATCGAATGCTCCTGAGCGCATGCTGCGGCCCAACGAGCCGGGCAATCCGCCGCCGACGGACGTGAAGCCGGGCCTCGATCCAGGTCTGGTGCGCATTGTCGAACATTGTCTGGCGCGCGACCCGGCACTGCGTTACCCGGACGGCGCTTCGGTGGCAGCCGACCTAAACTCGTGGCTGAAGCCGAAACGGCGCCGATCGATACGAGCGATCGCGGCCACAGCGATTGCCGTGCTCATCGTGTCAACAATCGGCATCGCCGCGGCGCGGCCATGGCGATCGACCGGCCAGGACCTGCCGGACAAGCCCGCCGCTGCGCCGGCCTCCGATGCGGTCCTCGCGGGCATTCAGCAACAACTCAAAGATGACAAGACGGTCACGGTAATTGATGCGACGGGGATGCCCGTCTGGTCCGATCTGGCGGTCGGCAAGGGCAAGGTACACCCGCATCTGAGTGAGACTGACAAAGTTTTGGTTATCGACACGGCCGACACGGCGCTGATGGATTTGCCGCCCACGGGCCTCGACCGCTATCGAGTTCGTGTGGAGGTATGCCAGCGTTCGGCGACTGCCGACTCGCGGGTCGGCGTCTATGCCGGGCGCCATCGCTTGCCGACGTCGAACGGCGAAACGGAAGCATTCGCCTCCCTGTGGTTCACCGATAACGACCCGGAGCCCACCGCCGATGCGCCGGGCCGCTGGCAAATCGCGCTCAGGCCTTACGAACTCGTTTCACGCAAGGGGAGCGTATCGGGAGAGTATGGAGGTGCGAAGTTTGGCCGATTCGTGCCGCAGCCTGATGAGAAGTCGCTCGTCTGCTGGCATGTGATTGTCATCGAGGTGACGCCGACCGGCCTGGCGTTCACCTTCGACGGCCAATCGGCGGGAACGATCGCGCTGCCGCTCAACGATGCGGACGAAAAGGACTTCACGCAGACGGTGGCCCACGTGAATCCGGGAATCCGGTCCGCATTTTCGCCGGCCGGGGGCTACGGCTTTATCGTCCGCGGCGGTGCGGGCGGCTTCCGCAACGCGACGGTGAGCCGGCTGCCTTGACCAACTGAACTCGCAAGAAAGAACGTGACTAACGTTCAAGCCAAACCAACCTTGGGGATCCTCATGGCCAACGTTGACGAGCTTTCCGTTTCGGACATTCGACTTCTGAACAACAATGTCGAAGTCACAAGCCCCGCGACGAACCTGGCGCTGAAGGTCACAGGTGCGTATTCGCCGACGAACAATTCGTCGATCACCGTCAAGCTGAAGGCGAACGGCGGGGAAGTCTCTCACGCCGGCACCCCCGGCGCCGGCAGTCGCTTTAGCACGACCTTTACCGTGGCCGAGTTGACCGGTCTGGGAGTGGCCTCCGGCATGGCGGCAAAGGTCGTCGTCGACGTGACCAACCCGGCCTTTACCAACGACTCGGGCGGAGCGCTCACGGCGGAGGCAGTCCGGAATTTCACATTCGCTTGATGTGAGCCGATTCGAGAGCTGCCCATGACCAACGCCCCGATCGCGCCAACCGCGGACGACTTGTTCCAGAAATGGAAGCAGTTCCTGGAACGCGGCTCGTCCACGACGACCAGCGTCGTCGTTGTCGGCCCCCCAGACGTAACCGCATCTCCTTATCGGATTCGGATTTTTGGTGAGGACTCCTGGCGGCAGTCTTTCCGGCGATCAGGGCTATTTCCTGGTCGCCACAGTGATGCCGGCCATCCGGACGCGGCAATTGGCATCCACACGCGGACCTGACGACTTGACGGCGGTACCTGAGGATACAATTCCCGGTATCTGTTTGCAGGACCGGGAGCAAGGTCGTAATGGTCGGCCCCGACAATCGGCCTGAATTGCTCGCCCCCGCGGGCGACTGGGAAGCGTTGCGCGCCGCGTGCGCCAACGGGGCCGACGCGGTTTACTTCGGCCTGTCCGCATTCAATGCACGACATCGTGCTGCCAACTTCACGCCCGAGGATCTGCCGAAGGTCCTCGGATTTCTGCACGCGCGTAACGTCCGGGGGTTCGTCACTCTCAACACCTTGATCTTCAGCGACGAACTGAAAGATGTCGCCACCTATGTGCGCCTGATCGCTGAGGCCGGCGCCGACGCGGTCATTGTGCAGGACGTTGGACTGGCCCGGCTGATTGTGCGAATGGCCCCCGACCTGCACGTCCATGCATCCACGCAGATGACCTTGACCGAGCCGCGCGGCGTCGAGTGGGCCCGCGAGCGCCTCAACATCCGCCGAGCGGTGCTGGCACGCGAACTGTCCGTCGCTGACATTCGCAAGGTCGCGGAACAATCGAGCGTCCCGCTCGAAGTGTTCGTTCATGGCGCTTTGTGCGTCGCGTATTCGGGCCAGTGCCTGACCAGCGAGGCGCTGGGCGGCCGCAGCGCCAACCGCGGCCAGTGCGCTCAGGCATGTCGCCTGCCTTATGAGATGGTCGTCGACGGCAAAGTCCGCGATCTCGGTGACCGGGCTTATTTGCTCAGCCCGCAGGACCTGGCGGCCCATGAGTTTGTCGGCCAATTAACCGAAGCCGGTGTCATCAGCTTCAAGATCGAGGGCCGCCTCAAGGGCGCTCCCTACGTCGCGGCCACGACGAAGGCCTATCGGGATGCGATCGACGCGAGCGTCGTTGAACGTCCGTTCGTGTTGCCGGCCGAACAGGCTCGTGATCTTCAGCAGACTTTTTCGCGTGGCTTCACGCCCGGCTTTCTCGAGGGGCCGAACCATCAGCGACTCGTGGCCGGGCGCTTTCCGAAGAGTCGGGGCATCTGCATTGGCAAGGTCGTCGGCCGGATACATGATGGCGTCAAGGTTCACCTGGCCATCCGCGGTGACCTCAAAGAGATTCTCAATCGCGGCGACGGCGTCGTATTCGATCTTGGGCGGCCGGAAGAAAAGGAGCCAGGCGGCCGCGTTTGGAATGTGCATCTAACGATGCCTGTCGATCGGCGCACGAGCTTGGGTGATCTTCCCGTCATCGCGGTGAACTTTGCGGCCGGAGCCATTGACCCTGCTTCCATTCCATTGGGCACGCGCGTTTGGAAGACAGATGATCCGGCGATGCGACGCCGGCTGGAGCACACGTTCGTCGGCGACCCGATTGCGCGTCGCGCATCTGTCTGGATGACGATTGAAGGCCAGTTTGGTGGCGCGCTGCGTCTCACCGTTCGCGATGCCGAGGGGCGTGAAGCAAGTGCCGAGTGGCCTGGCCCGTTGGAGCAAGCGCGCAAACTGCAGATCGACATGCTTCGCGAGCAACTCGGCAGGCTTGGCGATACGCCCTTCGAGTTAGCCAATATCGACAACCGCATGCCGTCGGACGCAATGGTCCCGCGCAGCGTGCTCAATGATCTGCGTCGACAGGCCGTCGTGAGACTTCTAGATTTGCGCGAAGCGCAAAGCCGCATCGCGGTCGTCGATGTCGACGCGCTGTCGAAGCTGCGGGCCGAGATGAACTCGCGCGTCGATCATTCCGCACTCCGCGCTCCCCATTCCTCACTTGCCGTCTTGGTCCGCACGCTCGACCAACTCGATGCTGTTCTGCCGTACAAGCCCGCGATGGTCTACTGCGACTTCGAGGACGCCCGGCGCTACAAGGAGGCCGTGCCCAAGGCGAAGACGGCCGGCATCCCGATCGGTCTCGCCACCATCCGCATCCTCAAGCCCGGCGAAGAGGGTTTCTTGAAACCCCTCCTGCAAGCCAGTCCGGACGCGGTGCTCATCCGCAATCTTGCCTCGATGCTGTTTTTCCGCGAGCACGCACCGCACATCGAGCAGATCGCCGACTTTTCGATGAACATCGCTAACGAGTTGACCGCCGATCTGCTCATGTGCGAAGGGTTCGCCCGCCTGGTGCCGAGCTACGACATGAACTGGGACCAGTTCGCCGCGCTAGTTCGACGGTCGGACCCGAACTGGTACGAACCGGTGATCCATCAGCACATGCCGATGTTTCACATGGAGCACTGCGTCTTCGCGGCGTTTCTGTCGAACGGCAAAGACTGGCGCGATTGCGGCCGGCCGTGCGACCACCACAAGATCGAGTTGCGCGACCGTGTCGGCACCGGGTTCCCCGTGACACCGGATGCCGGCTGCCGGAACACGGTCTTCAATTCCGTTCCGCAGTCAGCGGCCGAGTACGTGCCGCAAATGCTGGCCCTCGGCCTCCGCCGTTTCCGCGTCGAACTGCTCCGCGAGACTCCCGAGCAAGTTGGGCCGCTGCTCGACGCCTATCGGCGGGTGATCGCCGGCACGGATGACGGCCGCGACACATGGCGCAAGCTGCGTGCCATGAACCAACTCGGCGTCACACGCGGCACGCTCCAGCTTGTCTGACTCACGCGAGATCATCGAGTGTTCACCGAATTCGACCTCACCGATGGCCCGATCCCGATCCACGTCACCGCCGGGCCCGCGAACGGTCCGCCGCTCATGCTCCTGCACGGGGTCGGCCGCCGCGGACTCGACTTCCTGCCGATCGTCCCAGCCCTGGCGACGCGCTGGCACTTGCACCTGATCGACCTCCGCGGCCACGGCGGATCGGGCCGAGCGCCGGGCCAGTATCGCGTCGGCGATCATGTCGAGGACGCGTTGTCAATCTTGAACTGGCTCGGCCGGCCGACGGTGTTGTTCGGGCACTCGCTCGGCGCACTCGTGGCAGCCGGCGTCGCGGCATCGCGGCAGGAACTGGTGAAAGCGATCATTCTCGAAGACCCGCCGTCGTCCGGCTTTCTGAAGAATCTGCAAGATACGTCCTACCATGCGACGTTCGTGGCGATGCGACGGCTCGCGGGATCGAACCGCGATGTCGGCGAAGTCGCACGCGAGTTGGGCGCGACGACAGTCCCCACGCCGCGCGGTCAGCTCCTGCTTTCCTCGTTACGCGACGGCTGCGCTCTCCGCTTTATCGCCCGATGCTTGGCCGACGTGGACGGCGACGTGTTCACACCGATCCTGGAGGGCGGCTGGCTGAATGGCTACGATGAGCAAGCTATCTGGCGCGGCATCACCTGCCCGGCCCTCCTGCTCCGGGGCGACCCGCAGGCCGGCGGCATGTTGCCGAGCGCGGATGCCAATGCAATGCGTACGCTGATGTCCGATACAACGCGCATCGACTTCGAAAGTGTCGGCCACCTAATCCACGGCATGGCGACCGAAGCGACCGTGCGGCACGTGCTTAATTTTCTGGAATCTCTCCCATGAAGCTCGCCACAGGCACCACCGTCATTGCCAATGGTCAACTCATCGACGGCGCCGGCGCCGCGCCCGTTCGCGACGCGGCCGTCGTCGTGAAGGACGGCAAGATTGCCTTTGCCGGGCCGGCGGTTCGCATTCCCGAGGTTCCGCCCGATGCTCGCCGCATTGACGCCAATGGCGGCACGATCATGCCGGGCCTCGTCGAAGCGCATTTTCATCCAACGTACTTCAACGTCGCTGCTCTCGAAGATCTCGACATCAAATACCCGGTCGAGTACGTGACGCTGTTGGCCGCCCACAACGCGAAGCTCGCCCTCGAATGCGGCTACACCGCGGCGCGCTCGGGCGGCAGCTTGTTCAACATCGACGTTTGGCTCAAGAAAGCGATCGAGAACGACGTTTGTCCTGGCCCTCGGCTCGCCGCGAGTGGCCGAGAAATCTGCGGCGTCGGCGGCCTGATGGATTGGAACCCGGACTTCCGCAAGATCGGCATGGAGGGCCTCGTGCTGCTTGTCAATGGGCCCGACGAAGCACGGTCTGCCGTGCGCAAGCTGGTGAAGGATGGCGTCGAATGGGTGAAGACCTACCCGACCGGCGACGCGGCCGCCCCGGACACGAACGACCACCATACGCTTTGCATGACCTATGAGGAGATGCACGCGGTCGTTGCGACGGCCCACAACCACGGTCTCAAGGTGACCGGCCACTGCCGGGCAACGCAAGGGATCAACAACGCCCTGCGTGCAGGGTACGATGCGATCGAGCATGGCACGTTCATGGATGATGAAGCGCTGGAACTGTTGTTAAAGCGCGACGTGCCATGCGTGCCAGCCCTTCAGTTCGAATATGCGAGCATCGTGTTCGGCCCGGACTACGGGATGCCGCAAGCGGTGATCGACGGGCACAAAGAAACGCTCGAAGGCGGGGCTGAGAGCGCGCGGCGCATCCTCCGTGCCGGCGGCCGGCTCGGCATGGGCGGCGACTATGGGTTCGCGTGGACGCCGCACGGGACCTATGCCAAGGAGTTGACCTTCTTCGTCAAGCGCGTTGGCCTGTCACCGCTCGAAGTCCTGAAATGTGCGACTAGGACCGGCGCCGAGATCATGGGCCGCGGCACTGAATTCGGCACGCTCGAGGCCGGCAAACTGGCCGACGTGCTGGTCGTCGACGGCGATGCGGTGTCCGATATCTCGATCTTGGAAGACCGGTCACGCTTTATCGCCGTGATGCAAGGCGGCGTCGTGAAGGCGGGGCGATTGGCGCATCTCGCGTAATCGCCCCCAGATCGCTTTCTATCGAGGTTTCATGGTCCGGCGGTGTATGTAATGGGACACGTAATATTGCAACCGCCGGCACCGGAGAAATAGCTCCCAAATTTGCCGATCATTGGTCCACCTTCGCTGCGGTACAGGGTCAAGCTGCATCCACCGGCGCCGAACCCTCCGCAAATCAAATTGGCCCATACTTGCTTGCCGAAATAGGTCCTGGGATCTTCATAGAACTGGCCCGCGCCCGCCCATGCCCCTGTCGCCCATGCGGTCCAGTCCCCACCAGTCGGATGGGCTCCGGCTGTCCAAAAAGGATGTGGGGCGCCGCCGGTCCAGTCCGTGGTAAAGGCATAGTGGCCGAAACCCGACGCAATTGCTCCGGCCCAAACAGCAGGCCATTGTGACGAGTCGCCTGTCTTGACGGCTTCCAACAGTTGGGCGTGAGACTGCACAACCTTTGCTAATCTTCCGGCAGCCTCCCGTGCCTCGGCCGCTTTCGCGATGAGCAGATTCGAGTCGCCCGCGCTCTTTGACATGAGATGATCTCCTGGTGCTCGGCTTGGTTCAATTGGCCAAGGGGATCATGGTCATGCGAGACTGCTAATGCAACGGGTAGCTTGAGGTAAATTGCGGGTAGCTTCAGGTAGGTCTAAAGGCGCGATGGCCAACCGACAGAATGATTCGACCCGACCGATTATGACGACGAGCCGTTAGCCGCCAGTCTCGCTTTTAGAAAGCGAATAACTCCCGAAACCGCTTCATTGTCTGCTTGGCCGCCGCGTCCGGCAACGGATGCGGAAAGCACTCGGCGCCGAAATAGCCGTCAAATTGAATGTCGCGAACGGCCGCTACGATTGGCTCAAAGCTCATGTGCCCCAACCCCGCAGGCCGACGGTTCGAGTCGGCGAAGTGGATATGGCCGATGTGGCTCGCTCCGGCCCGGATCGATCCGGCGATGTCCGCTTCCTCGATGTTCATGTGGAACAAGTCGGCAAGCAACTTCACATTCGTTGGCAACCCTTTCAGGAACGCAATGCCGTCGGCGATGGTATTGAGCAAATTGGTCTCATAGCGGTTCAGTGGCTCGTAGATCAGTATCTGTCCGCGGCTTCCGGCATGATCGCCAAGAATCGTGAGCGCTTTGGCCAAATGGGCCAGAGCCTCGTCCCTGGTTACACCATCGCCCCAGCGGCCCTGCATCGAGCCAATAATGACCGGGGCATCCAGCGCGGCCGCGAAGTCGATCATCGAGCGGATGAAGCCGAGGGCTTTCTCACGGTGGGCCGCATTGGCGTGCGTCAGCGACAGTTTGTGCCGCACCCAGCCGGCCCCGCTGCCGACGGCCGACACGTTCAGCTTGTGCGGGGCGAGCAAGTCCTTGACTGCTTCGGGTTTTAGGGCGTCCGGCTCCGGCGGGAACAACTCGATGGCGTCATACCCCAGCTTCGCGGCTGTCTGGATCGACGCCGGCAGATCGTCCCACAAAACGAACGGCCCGCCGCGTGCCTCCGGAATCAAGCAAACGGTGACACTGACTTTCACGGCCATGGCGCATCTCCGAAGTACGCGGTCGGTATCACAGTCATAA
>DATANR010000403.1:0-2545 GCA_036266155.1 Gemmataceae bacterium
AGTTCGGCCTGATGCAAGATCTCCCGCAGACGAGGATCGAAACGCCCATCCATGGCCGCTCCTTCCGTGGAGAAAACATCGATGGAAGCGATTGTGGCCGACGGACTTCTGCGCCGTCAAGACGACATACAGTAGAAATAGAAGAAGTTGGGATCAAAGTGGGGGTTCACCGGGCTACCGCTCGGCAATTTACGTCCGGCTGCCGCATCGATGGATTGTTGCCGCTGACCCATCGCCCCGTGGCAACTCATGCATGTGTCGATGACCGCCTTTTGATTGTCGGCTACCGATCCCTGCAGCGGATTCTTCGTGTCCTGCTGCCAGCCGGAGTATTTCAACTGGTTGGCGTTCTTCAGGAGGATGATCAATTCGGACTCGAGCTGCGAATGGAAGATGGGATCGCGCCCGGCCAGCCCCATGGGCGACCAGCGCCACTCGCCAAACTCGGAGATGTTGTACCCATCGCCATAGTTGGGGCCGGTCTTGACGAACATGTTGACTTGATAGCCCGAGCCAGAGGGCGACGACCCGGCCAGGCCGCCGTGGCAACCCATGCAGTTGCTCGACGTACTGAACTGATGGGCGCTGTTCGTGCTGGGGCCAGGCCCGTCCTTTCCGGGAAAGACGTGGTCGGCCCATTGCGACGGGAATTTGACTACCGAGTCGAGTTGAAGCGCCGGATAGCGGTAAGCATTCAAGAACGCCGGATTGCCAGGGATCGACGGCGGCGGCGCAGCCATCGGTGCGGCCGCGGGCCGCGCGTGTTCGCCAAGGAATTTTCGCGTTTGCTGTTCGCGCTCTTTTAGGAGCTTGGCAATCCTGGGATCGCCAGGCGCCATTTCCTTTAGTGGTTTGAGCGGGTCTCGCCAGGGCCGAAGCGTCGCCGCGATGTTCATCTGGTCGAGCAGTTCTCTGTATTTGTCGGGGTCTTTCGCCTTGAGAAAGCTCTCGACAATGTCGTACACGGGTGTGTTGGAGTCTCGATTCAAGTAGTCCGGCGTCCGCCAGGAACTGTCCGAACGAAAGGCAAGGGGTGCCTGACTTACCTCATAACCTTGAATGTTGCGCAGCGTGATAAATGTGTTCTCGCGCTCGGCTGAAGCGTGGCAGCGTACGCAGGTGCCCATGCCGAATCCCGAATAGAACGGGTGATTGAACGCCGGCGTATCCAGGTTGGCCTTCAGCCAGTCGTCCTTCGACTTGTAGCTCTGGCCGAATGCGCCCGGCCCCGAATAGAACCAGCCGTCCGTCGATTTCCCACCGCGGTCCTTGATGAACACCGACCAGCCGCTGGTCAGTTTCTTCAGTAGCTCGTCGTAGTCCGCGGGGTGTTGCTGGAAGTAGGGGAACGCACGGATCACTTCGTAAATATCCGCCGGCGGCAGCAGCATCGCCTTGACGATCACCGCCCCGTCCGCGATCTCGCCCTTGCGGCCATTGATCAACCATGTCATGGCTTCCGGCGAATAGTAGATTTTGACGGCCGGATGGGTGCCGTAATAGACCTGGTTGGCGAATGGCCCCGTGTCACGGACGGCCTTGTCGTAGGCCCAACCCAGTTCGGTGTATTTGTGGTCGTTCAGCCAGTTGTAGAGGATCGCTTCGTAATCCTCGAGCGGCATTTGGCTGGGCAGCTTGGCGATCAAGGCGGTTGCGCTCTTGCCCAACGGCGCTGGCACGCCAGCCGAATCGGCCACCAATATTGCCGGGATTTTGACCGAAGGAACATTGGTGAAGGTCACCGTGATTGCCTTCTCCGGTCCCGCGATGTGCTCGAATGCCCATGCCGGTATGAAGAATTGGAATGGCTTTGGGTCTGGGGTCACGGGCAACTCGTAGTTGACCACAATTTGCCGGCCGGCCACGTCGATCGTCAAAAGTCCCGGCGCCTCCACGCGCTTGGGAATGGCCATGTGCAGGGTCAGATCAATCGCGCGGGGCTCTTTCTGGGTGATCTTCGCTTTGAAGGACGCCGTCCCGCCGGGGGGTGTACCAAACGTGTCACCATTCAAGCCCTCCGTGCCGAGCCACCGCATGTTATCCGTCGTGACCGGTACATCAATTGATTTTGTGCCTTGGGCCGGCAGTTTCGCCTGTCCCCGACACGGTGCCCCGTTGAAAAGTGCAATTAGAACAAGGGGCAGCGCACTGGCGATTGAACGACGGCAGTTAATAAGCATGTGAAACCCTGGCTCGGACGCGGCCGCACGCCCAACCGGTCAATTCTTATCGAGCGATTGTTGTCAGCAGCCGCCAAATCATGCAAGGGGTAGCTTCGGGTAAATTGTCTCGCCGGCCTCTACCGGGCGTCAGCCGCTCTGCGCCCTAACGAACGGACCTCGGCCTGTCCGTTCTCAAGGCCGGACGGTGGCGAATTCCGGCTCACCACCGTGTATTTCCCCCTCATGCCTTTCGAGCCCGCTCCCGCGCCCGCTGACTCGGCACCTTGACGTCCCACGCCAGGCCGACCAGAGCGAGCCCGTCAACTAGGCGACCGCCGCCGCGGCGCGGCGACCAATGGTAGCCAGGGGTGACCGAAGGAAAC
>DATANR010000404.1:0-11189 GCA_036266155.1 Gemmataceae bacterium
AAAGACTTCGACGGACTTCGTCATTTTGGAGAACCGCGCCAGGCAACGCTCCCCCGATTGTGCCGTACAATGGTATCGATCCACGTTTGTGGGACCGCACTTATGGCCGTCGGCTGGCAATTGCGCATTTACGAGAACCAGCGACTCGTCCATTCCACGGATGGAACCGGCGCCATCGAGCTGGGCAGGCAGGCCGTCGGTGAGCCCGGCCCATTTGCCGAGGTCCGCGACGCGAGCGTGCGTCGGCTGGTGATCGCCCGGCTGGACGAGGATACGGTCTCGCGCAAACACGTCCGCCTTGATGCCCTGGCCGATGGGCGCATTCGGCTCGGCAACCTGAGCACGAAACTTCCGATCCAACTCGGCGGCGGCGCCGAGGTGCCGCCGAGCGGCAATGTCGAGCTGCCGTTGCCGACCGTCCTTACTGTGGGTCGACGGACGATTCGCATTCAGCCGGCCGAAGAAGCGCCGCCGCTCTTGGCGCTGCCGGAAGCGACGATGCCGCCGCAATTGGGCACGCCGGCGCGGCGCACCGTATCGCGGCCATCCGTGCTCGGCATGGATGTCGAACAGATGTGTCGCTGGCTGCAAGCGGCGATGGGCGTGCTGCAGGGAGTCGCCGGCTCCCGTGAGTTCTTTCCGCGCGCGGCCCGGGCCGTCGTCGATCTGGTTGGCCTCGACTCGGGCCGAGTGCTGCTGCTCGATGGCAATGAGTGGCGCGTGCAAGCGGCCGAGTATGCCGATGGCCCGCCGAGCAATCCGGACTGGCGCCCGAGCCGGCAGGTCCTGGCCCGGCTCGTGGGCGAGAAGCGAACGTGCTGGATCGGCGCCCAAGAAGCCAGCCACGGACAAAGTCTGATCGGGATGGATGCGGTCGTTGCCGCGCCGATCTTGAACGCGGTGGGCGACGTCATCGGAGCACTATACGGCGACCGCCGTCAGGCACGTGGATTGAGTCAAGCGGGTTCCATCACCAAGCTGGAAGCCATGCTCGTCGAACTGCTCGCCGGCGGCGTGGCCGCGGGGTTGGCGTGTATCGAACAAGAGCAGTTGATCGTTCGCGCACGCGTGCAATTCGAACAGTTCTTCACACCCGAGTTGGCCCGCCAACTGGAGGCCGAGCCGGACCTCTTGCGTGGCCGCGATTTGGACATCACGGTCTTGTTCTGCGACGTGCGCGGCTTCAGCCGGTTTTCCGAAAAGCTCGGGCCGGCCGGCACCGTTGAATGGCTGGCCGACGTGATGGGGACGCTCTCCGAATGCGTGCTCGCCCATCGCGGCGTGCTCGTCGACTATATCGGCGACGAGTTGATGGCCATGTGGGGCGCGCCGGTCGAGCAGCCGGACCAGGCCCGGCTGGCCGCGTCCGCCGCGCTCGACATGCTGGCCCAGTTGCCGAAATTGAACGAACGCTGGGCTCCGATCCTCGGTGGTTCGATGGGCTTCGGCGTCGGCCTGAACACCGGGCCGGCACGCGTCGGCAACACGGGCACGCAGCGCAAGTTCAAGTATGGGCCGCTGGGCAACTCGGTCAATCTGTCCAGCCGCGTGCAGGGCGCCACTAAGTATCTCAAGGCCCCGTTGCTGGTGACCAAGGCCACGCACTCCCGGCTCGATGGCAGCATGCTGGGGCGCCGGGTCTGCTCGGTGCGCGTGGTCAATATTGCGGAACCGGTCGCCCTGTATGAACTCGTGCCGCCCGGTCGACCCGGTTGGCCCGCTCTGGCGGCCGCATACGAGGACGCATTGAAACGGTTCGAGAAGCGCGACCTGGACGGCGCCATGCGCGGGCTGTTCCAGCTCCTCTCGAGCAACCCGGATGACGGACCGGCGCTGGTTTTGCTGTCGCGCGTGATCGCGCTCCGCGACGCCGACCCGACGGAATTCGATCCGGTGTGGGAACTGCCTGGAAAGTAATGCAAGCCGCCGCCAATTCTCAATCGTCGTAAGTGCAGGATTGCCCGACTCGTCAGGTGAACCCATGTCGCAAGCTCTCGCCGACCGCAATTTGCTTTTTGGCGTCCTGGCCGTGCAAATGGACTTCGTGACGCGCGAACAGCTCGTCAATGCGATGAACGCCTGGTCGCACGACAAGACGCGCAGCGTCGGCGACATCCTGCGCTCACACAAGGTGATCGCGGCCGACGAGCAGGAATTGCTCGATGCCCTGGTGAACAAGCATCTCGTCCGGCATGGCAACGAACTGGGGAAGTGCCTGGAATCGATTGGTCCGGCGGGGCCGATCGGCGAAGCTCTATCGTCCATCACCGACCCGATGTTCCAGACGAGCCTGGGAACTTTACTGAGTCGCGGGCCGGCGCCGATCCCCGACAATTCTGGTGCGACCAACGTCGATGTATACGCGACCCGCGTAGGAACGATGACCGGCACGCCGACCTCGCCGACCCCTGCGGCAGCCACGGAGCGAACGGGAAGATTCCGCGTCGTGCGCCCGCACGCCCGCGGAGGATTGGGTGAAGTCTTCGTCGCCAACGACGGCGAGCTGAACCGCGAGGTCGCGCTCAAGGAGATCCAGGGCCAGTACGCCGACCACACGGAGAGCAGGACGCGGTTCGTGCTCGAAGCAGAAATCACCGGGGCCTTGGAACATCCGGGCATCGTCCCGGTGTACGGCCTCGGTCAGTATCCCGATGGTCGGCCTTTCTACGCCATGCGTTTCATCCGCGGCGACAGTTTGCAGGATGCAGTCAAGCGCTTTCATGCCGCGGATAGCGCGGACCGCGATCCGGGCGAACGAGCGCTCGCGTTGCGCGGGCTGCTCAGGCGCTTTATTGATGTGTGCCATGCCATTGCCTACGCCCACAGTCGTGGCGTCATCCATCGCGACCTGAAACCGGGCAACGTGATGCTCGGCCAGTTCGGTGAAACGCTCGTCGTCGACTGGGGCCTGGCCAAGCCGCTCGGCGCGACGGCCGCGCCGGAAACGCTGCCGCTGTCGGTGGAGGGGGCGATCCTGCCGTCGTCGCTCGGGGAATCGGCGCCAACGTATGCGGGGATGGCAGTCGGCACGCCGCAATACATGAGCCCGGAACAGGCCGCAGGCCGCGTCGAGGAGATGGGCCCGCCCAGCGACGTGTATAGTCTCGGTGCGACGCTCTATAGCGTGCTCACGGGCAAGCCGCCCTTGGAAGCGACGAACATCGCCGACCTGCTCATGCGCGTACAACGCGGCGACATTCCACCGGCACGCAGCGCCAATCCACGCGTACCAGCGGCGCTCGAAGCCATTTGCCAGAAGGCGATGCAGATCTTGCCAGAGAACCGTTATACCTCGCCAAAGCTGCTCGCCGATGACGTCGAATGTTGGCTCGCAGATGAACCAGTCAGTGCCTGGCGCGAGCCGTGGATCGTCCGGGCTCGACGGTGGGCCCGACGGCATCGCACTGGGGTGACGACCGCGGCGGCAATCCTGATCGTGGCCGGCATCAGCCTCGCCATCGCGACCGTTCTGCTCACGGCCGCCAACAAGCGCGAGCGCGCCGCCAAGCTCGAAGCCCAGGCCAATTACAAACTCGCTCGCCAGGCCGTCGACAAGTATCACACAGAAGTTAGCGAAGATGTTTTGCTGCACGAGCCCGGCATGGAGCCGTTGCGACGCAAGCTCCTCGAGTCCGCTCGCGAGTTCTATACGAAGTTCGTGGAGCAGCGGACGAACGATCCAGAAGTGAAAGCGGAGTTGGGTCGAGCGCTCTACCGCCTGGCGCAGATCACCGCGGACGTCGAGTCGAATCCGAAAGGCGTCGAACTTCATCGGCAAGCGCTCGCCATCTTCAACGAGTTGGCTGCCACCAAGCCGGACGACTCCGAACTGCTCGCGGACAAAGCGGCCTGCCTCCACCATCTCGGGCGGCTGCAGCAAGAACTCGATCTCTTGGCCGGCTCCCGCGAGTCCTATGAAGGCGCCATCGCCTTGTGGACACAATTGCGCGATAAGCAACCGGATGAACCGCGCTATCGCAACGACGAGGCCCGCAGCCGGCTCGGACTCGGCAATGTCGAGCAAGCGTTACGGCGCGTCGAACGAGCGCGCGAGGAATACACGAAGGCTCTGGCGATCCGGGAGCCGTTGGCGGCCGAGAATCCGGAGCGCAACGACTTCGCTCGCGATCTCGCCGTCACCCGGCACAACCTGGCGATGGTGCAGACCTCCGCGGGGCCAGCCGACCAGGCCGCCGAGAACTTCGCCAAGGCCCTGGCGGCGCAAGAAAAGCTCGCCAAGGCAAATCCAAACGTCACGCAATACCAAGTGGACATTGCACGGACGCACGTCAACATGGGCTGGCTCAAACGTCAGAAGGGACTACTGCCAGACGCGGTCGCCGAGTTCGCGCTCGCCGCGGAACTATGGAAAGCGCTGGCCGATGCGCACCCGATCGTCTGGCGCTTTCGCATTGGGCAGGCCAAAGTGCTAGGCGAATTGTGCCAGGTCCGGCGGGCCAATCGCAATGACGTTGGCGCCGCGGATGCGTGCAACCAGGCCCAAGCGATTTTCAAGGAAATGCTGGCGGCCCCGTCGCTCGTCCCGGCCGACAAGAAGGAAATCGCCGCCGGCTTCCGCTTGCTCGGCGACGTGCATCGCTCCGCCGCCCGGCCAGTCGAATCGCGGGCCGCCTACGAACAGGCTCTCAATCTGTTGGAGCCGATGACGAACGCTCCGGACGCCTTACCGGAATACACTGCGGAGCTGGCCCGTGTTTGGAACAACCTCGGCTTGCTGGCCCGCGCGGAAAAGAAGTCGGCGCTGGCCGAGGCGGCCTTTCGCAAGGCGATGACCTTGTGGGAAGGTCTGACGGCCGCGCATCCAGAGAACATCGACTACGCGGCCGGCCTCGCGGTCGCTCGCAAGAACCTCGGCGACTTGGCTGGCGAAGGTGGACGGGCGATCGCTGCGGCCGAATTCTACGGTCAAGCAATCGGCGGCCTGGAAGACGGCAAAGCGAGCCGCGGCGAAACGCGTGAGGCACGCTTTGCTCTTGGCAATGCGTTCATGGCTCGGGCGCAGACGTTCTCCGACATGCGCCGCGATACCGACGCGTTACCCGACTGGGAACGCGCGATGGGTTTGACGACCGGCGTCGATCAGCTCTGGGTCCGCGTCGGCCAGGCACTAACTGTGGCCCGGATCGGCGATCACGCGCGCGCGGTTACCGAATCAGATTCGCTCGCTCCACTCGCGAAAACGACGGGCGAAGTGCTGTATCGCCTCGCGTGCGCGTACTCGTTGTGCGCGGAGGCCGTGAGCCGCGATACCCGTGTGCCGAGCATCGATCAGAAGCGTCTCGCCGACGAATATGCGGAGAAGGCGGTGGATATGCTCCGCAAGGCAACAGCCGTCAAATACTTCGAGGCGCCTGCTAACAAGGATAAGCTGCTGAAGTCGCCTGACCTCAAAGCGGTTCGCGAACTGCCGGCGTACGGCAGCCTGTTGCAATAACGATGTGACCGCAGGTTGCCGGCGCGCCACACCTTACCCCGCTTACCGGAAAACTTCACCGTCCCCACACAGAACGACAAAGCGCACGACAAATTCCCGCCGAAGAGATGACAGTCCGTAGACCGGGCGTCTCTTCGGAGGGCGGGACATGCGCCGTACATGGTGGGTGGCGGGTTTGGTCGGCGGGTTGCTCGCGGCAAATGCGGGACGGGCCGATGACCTCAGCCCGCCCGTCGTTGAGCGGCTCGACATTACGGTCCTGCAGGTCCCCGAAGTCGTCAAGAAAGACGATCCCAAGGCCAAGGATCCGCCCAAGAAGGACGTGCCAAAGGCCAAGGAACCACCCAAGAAAGAGGCCGAGCCCGACGCCTTCGCTCGCGCTTCGGACATGAGCGGCGAAGCACCCGCTGGCTCGTTCTCTCGCATGATGGGCGACCTGATGGGCGGCGCCTACGCCACCCAGATCATCCAGGTGCCCGCTTATCAGGTGACCACCAAAACACTGTTCACCACACAAATCGTCACCAAAAGCATCAAGAATTCTCAGGGTGAACTGATTACGGCGATCATCACGATCCCCGTGCCGTCTGGTACAAAGACAGACTTCAAACAGACTGTCGTGACGACGCAAGCACAGGTTCCGATCCTGGGCCGCGGCGCGTTCAAGATTGCGGAAAACGAACGACCGACGCCTGAGGATCGGTTCATCCTCAGCTTCAATGCTTATACGGGGTTGCCGGGCTCGTTGGGTGGACCGTCGCCCAATCTGCCGCCCATGGGCGACGGCTCGGCGCTTCCGACCTCGACGGTGACAAGGACCATCATCCCCCAGGCACCCGTGCTGTCGCCGATCGCTGCCGCGCCAAACGTGGCCGTGGCCGTCTCGCAAACGACGCTCAACGGCAGCCCCGCGTCGGTGCGGACGATCCTTCCGAATCCGAGTTCGACCGTCTATCGCGAAGTGATCGGCTTCGAAAAATCAATCTTCGACGGTCAGGTGTCCGTCGGCGTCCGGGCGCCGTTCTTCCAACAAGCAACGGGTGACGGCAGCGTCGGCGCCAATGATTTCGGCGACCTGACGTTTGTCTTCAAATACTTGGCCTATCAGGATTCGCAGCTCGCGGGCTCGATCGGTCTCGCGGTCACGGCTCCAACTGGCCCAGCGATTCCGACGGTTGTGGGCGACATCCACGGGAGCCTGCTCCAGCCGTTCGTCGGCGGCGTTGCCTCCTTCGGCGACGTATTCGGCATCGCCTTTTCGTCGGTCGCCATTCCGGTGAACAACAAAGACACGACTATCCTGTTCAACGATCTCGGCGTCGGCATGACGATTTACCAGGGCGGCCCTGGCAGCTTCTTGACGTGGCTGGCTCCGGTGACCGAAGTCCACGTGACCACGCCATTGAACAATCGGCTCAACGCGCTTGTCACGGTCCCGGACCTGGTGACGATCACGCAGGGCTTGCAGATGGGCTTCGGCGCGGCCGGCCTGAACCTCGGCGTCGCCATCCCAGTGACCGGCCCGCGGCCGTTCGACCTCGAAATGCAGGTGCAGTTCAATCTGCGGTTCTAGCGGTTGATTGCAGTACTTCCGTAGTCCAGGCAGCCTGCTTTCCTCTCGCAGAGCGAGAGGGCCACACTCTGGTACTGAGTACTCGGTGCGCGCCCTCTTGCTTCGCCCCCATCCCCCATTACCATCACCCTTTCCCACCCTCCCGCCGCGAGCCGCTCTCATGCCGCTGGCTGTCGCTTACGTCCAAAACCTCGATCCGCTCGGCAATCGCTTCATTTCCACGGCCCTCGCGGCGTTGCCCGTTCTCGTCCTCTTTTACCTACTCGTCCCACGGCGCGTGCTCGCATCGAAAGCTGGTGCGGCCGGCGCCCTGGTCGCCATCCTCGTCGCCTGGCTCGCCTACGGAATGCCGTTCGACATGGCGTGTTGGTCGTTCGTGCATGGAGCGAGCTTCGGCTTGCTGCCCGTCGGCTGGACCGTGTTCGCGGCGATGCTCGTGTACAATCTGACCGTTGAAACTGGCCAATTCACCAACATTCGCCGCTCAATCTCGGGCCTCTCCAAAGACGGCCGTGTGCAGTCGGTGCTGATCGGGTTCTGCTTCGGCGCCTTTCTCGAAGGGGCGGCCGGCAGCGGGTCGCCGGTCGCGGTGTGCGGGGCGATGCTCGTTGGGCTCGGCTTCCCGCCGTTGCGCGCCGCCGTCATATGTCTGATCGCGAATACGTCGCCGGTTTGTTACGGCGGGCTCGGCACGCCGATTATGGTGCTGAGTTCGGTGACCGATCTGCCGGACGTCAACATCAGCGTGATGTGTACGCATCAACTGCCGTTCCTGTCGTTCCTCGTGCCGTGCTACATGGTCAAGACGATGTGCACCTGGCGGCAGACGTTCGAGGTCTGGCCGGCCCTGGTGGTCGGCGGCGGGTCGTTCGCGTTCTTTCAATATCTGTTTGGCGCGTTCCACCTGTTCGTGCCAGGCATGGTCGTCTTCCACATCACCGACGTGGCCGCGAGCATCCTCTCGATGCTCGCGCTGGCCGCGTTCCTGAAGCTCTGGCAGCCGAAGAATCCGTGGCACTTCGACAAGCCGCCGGTCGCGCCGCCGGATACCGTGCCGGTCGCCGCGGCCCCGGACGCCCCGCCGCATCCGCACGGCGCCGAGGCCGAGGCATTCAAGCTCGACGTTCACGAGGAAGCGCATCCGCCGCTGACGTTCGGCAAGATTGTCAAGGCGTGGACGCCGTATGCGATCATGTCGATTTGCCTGATGCTGACCGGCTTCCTGCGGCAGCAAGAGAACAAGGGCGACGTGTGGGTGATCCCCGGCGTCGTGAAGACACGCTATCTGATCGACATTCCGACTCTCCACGAAGAGGTCGAGCGGGCCGCGCGATTGCAAAAGCCGGGGCTGAAGGAACCGGAGAAGGAGAAGGCCCAGTTCAATTTCACCTGGGCCAGCGCCGCCGGCACGCCATGCTTCGTGGCCGCGATCTTGTCGGCCCTATTCCTCCGCATGAGTCGGCAACAGATGGTCAACGTCATGCGGCGGACGTTCTTTCAAATGAAGGTGCCGATCCCGACAATCGCGTGCATGCTCGGCCTGAGTTATGTGACGCGCTATGCCGGCATGGACGCAACGCTCGGCATCGCCTTCGCCGGCACAGGATTGCTCTATCCATTCTTCGCCGCGATCCTCGGCTGGCTCGGCGTCTTCCTGACCGGGACCGACGCCGGCAGCAACGCCCTGTTCGGCAGCCTGCAAAAGATCACGGCCACGGAAGTTTGGAACGACCATCACGCAGGCGCGATGAGCCAGCTCTCGCTCGAACAAGCCCAGACGCTGATCTGCACGGCCAACAGCACGGGCGGCGTCATGGGCAAGATGATCGACGCCCAGAGCATCTGCGTCGCCACGGCGGGCACCAACCAGATCGGCCGCGAGGCGGACATCTTCAAATCGGTCGTCTGGCACTCGATCTTCCTGGCGGCGATCGTGGGGCTGATGACGCTGGTACAGGCGTATGTGTTCCCGTTCACGGGGATGGTGCCGGGGAAATAGGCGAGCCGGGAGCGTCAGCGACCGGTGTCGGCGCGTCACCTGAAGTTGACCCCGGCGAACTTATTGCTTTCACTACACACACCCTAACTCGTTTCACCGTTTTTTGTGCGACCCGTTGCAACGAATCGAGCCAGGCCCAGTATTCCCAAGGCCACTCCAATGCCCAGCGAATCCGAAGCCCTGCGCGACTGGCACCGCCTCTTCGGTCTGATTCTGACCGACTTCTTCACCAACTCACCGTTCGTCGTTGAGATCGAACGCGACACGTCGATTCAGCAGCAATTTCTCGACGTCCTCATCGTTCGCCGCGGACCGGGCGAGTTCGCCGAACGGCTGCCTGACGGCCTCGAAGACTTGCGAGCGCACAATCTCATCACGTTCAAGTCGCATCGCGAGACGCTGGACGCCTGGGCGATGTTGGAATTGATCGGCCACTACGTCGCTTACCGCAAACTCGTCAGCCGATCGCCCCGGGTGATTTGCTTTCCGAAGAGCAATTCGGCGTGTACGCCGTGGCCGCCCGATTTCCTCAAATGTTGTCGGGAAAAGTGCCGTGGAAGGAAGTTCAAGCAGGCGTGTATGATTGTCAGTGGGGACCGCTCGTCATCCGCGTCGTCGTAGCCGGCGAATTGGCGAAGGAACCTCATAACGCGCCATTGCATTTGTTCAGCGTGTCGCCGGAAGTGATGAGTTTTGGCGGTCGAACGTATCGCCGCCATTCGGACAATACGAGCCGATTGATCGACCAACTTTTCGAGAGGATTCAAGGGGAGGGCGTGGCCATGCCATTCACGATGGAAGACTTCAATCGACAGTACGTCCGCGAGCGATTCAGCAGGCTCACGCCCGACGAGCAAGCGGAGGTTTTGCAGAAATTGCCGGTGGAGGATCGTCTGGCTGGCCTCACGGCGGAGCAAATCCAAGAGTACCTCGACCGACTTTCTGCCAAGAAGTCTGCTCCGCCCCGCAAGCCGCGACGAAAGAAATAGGGATGGCGCCGGTGCAAGGCCGATGCTGCAATCCTCGCTATTTTCGACCGGCCCTGTCTTCCGCCGGAGCGGACGCAAACTGATTATTCGCACGAGTCGCGTGGCCCGCTGGCTCTCACTCGGCATGGTCAATCGCAAGGTCGTGATCGACCCGGATCGTAAGCGCGTCCGCATCGAAGACCGCTTCATGTGGTTCCGACCGACGTACGATTCCTATTCTTTCGACCTCATCACGGGAGTCTCGTTCCATCTGAATAACGGCTTGCGAAACGAAGGTTTCACGGAGGATGGGATGGAGGCCTATTCGCTCGGTCTCAAAATGTACGGCGCCGATGCGCCGAACATCCATCTCTTTCGCTTCCTCGGCGAGGGCCCGTTCATCAACAAGGGGCCTCTGCCCGACTGGTTCTATTGGTACCAAGCGCTGACCGACATCCGCGGCACGCAGGAAGAGGACGCCAGGCACTTCGTGACCGTCCTGTCTCGGGTCTTGAACAAGCCGATCGTGCGACTGTAAACTTCGTGGAACGGCGAGCCGGTATGGTCAGGAACTTCAAAATGCGCCGAACGATTGCGACTCTTCAAACGCTTCTACTATCCGTGTGTGCCGCGTCGGCGGCTCCAAAGCCGAAAGACGATGGTAAGCCCGTCCTCTACTTCCCGAGCCGCGTCGGAACCAAATGGGTCTACGATGAAGGTCGCGAGACATCTTTCGAGGTCTCGGCCGTAGAGATCAAGGCCGACGTGACGATCGTAACCGTTGACGCAATTCGACCGAAGGGGAAATCGCTGCACGAAAAGGTCTCGGTGTCCGCCAAAGGCGTCGAACGCATTCAGTTCAGCAACTATGAGCCGTTCTCCTACTGGCTTCTCAAACTGCCGGCAAAGGTTGGCGATTCCTGGGACTTCGACGTCGCCAAGCAGTCGACCCTGCGCGGAGAGAAGGGAACGAAGACCATTGGCGAAACGGAGTTGATCGAGGTTCCCGCCGGGAAATTCCGGGCGATCTGCGTCGAGACCGTCTTGAAGGCAAGTAACCGTTCACGAACTGCTCTTGGAATGGTCTTGCTGTCGTTGTAGTGTTGGCGACTGGCATGGAACCGCCAGAGCTGAGTCCGGAAGTCCTCGCGGCGTTGCCGGCCGAAGTGGCGGTTTTGATTCGTTGGTTGGTCG
>DATANR010000405.1:0-9592 GCA_036266155.1 Gemmataceae bacterium
CCGATGTTGTGCGGTCAGGCCAACACAACATCGGAATGTTATGCCACGACTAGGCGCGCTTGGGTTTGGCGATCAATCCGGGTAGGCGGAGGCGGTGTGCGAGTCAAGGAAGGATAACCGATCTTCGCGCCCACGTCACCAGTATTTTGCCAATAATCGGCCCGGCTACGGTTCGTGGCCCAGAATCGCCAGAGCCTCGCGATAAATTAATCGCTCGATGGCGGCCGCGTCGAGCCGCGGCAGTGCCGTCCCATCCAGCATCCCATTCAAGCTCCGCAATCCGTCAATCGTTGCATTCACCGTCGTGAACGGATAGTCGCTGCCCAAAAGCACCTTGTCCCAGACGCCGTATTCCTGAACCAGCATCAGGCTGTGGTAAAGCTGGAAGGGCCGGTAGTGCAACGCGCTCAG
This sequence comes from Gemmataceae bacterium, assembly GCA_036266155.1. Taxonomy (GTDB): domain Bacteria; phylum Planctomycetota; class Planctomycetia; order Gemmatales; family Gemmataceae; genus SIAJ01. Next base: position 412 of record DATANR010000405.1, read on the forward strand.
GTCGGCGTAGACGTTAGGATGCTTGCGGATGGTGGCGACGCACTCGCCTTCATAGGGGTGCGACAGGTGCGCCATGATGATGGTCACGTCCGGAAACCGAATGGCGACTCGATCGATGTGGCGGGGCAGCGTGCAATCGAGCGGGGCCTGAGAAACAAACGTCGTCCCGGTGTGCAGCAAGACCGGCAGCCGGTTTTCAGTTGCGTATTTCCAGAGAGCGTCGAGTTGTGGATCGTCGGGCTGGAAGCCGGCATACATGGGCAGCAATTTGATGCCGCGCAGCCCGAGACCCTGGTGGCCCGCGACCAGCTCCTGCTCCCACTTCGGCTGCGTTGGATCAACCGACAAAAAGCCGATCAACGTGTTCGGATTAGCCGCAACGTAGTCGGCGACATACTGGTCCTCAACCCATAAGCCGCTTCGATGCGCCTTGCCTCCGAACACGATCGTGCGCGTTTCCGGCGGAGCGGCGCGTCGATAGTCCTCGTAGCGAACCGTGAGATCGACCTCGACGCCGGCCCGGGCCCGCTTGGCCTGCCGGCGGAAGTCGTCGCCGAAATGCCGCGGGTATTCCCAGGCGTGGCTGTGGACGTCGATGATCATGGGTTGCCCTTCGTGGCATAACATTCCGATGTTGTGCGGTCGGCCGAGCACAAGATCGGAATCTTATGCCACGAAAGCCTCATTCTTCAATCCTTGAGGAACTCCGATTTCCGCGGCGCCTGATACGCAATCGCCAGGTGCGGCGTCTCGAGCCGCTTCTGACCTTCCGCCAGCGCACGCATGCCGGCTTCAACCAGCCCGGTCGTCAGCAACGTGCGTTCGATCGGGTACGGCGGCTTGCCGGTCGTGAACAATTCCTCCGCCTTCGCCATCAACCCCGCGGAATAAGTCACATTCGGATTGGGCGGCAGATAGAAGAGCGTCGAGAACGGCTCGGCTTGCCCTTTGATCTTGGCGGCAAAGGTGAAGTCGCCGACCAGGCCATTCAGGAGCAGCATCGTCGCCTTGAGTCCGTCGACATACTCGAAGCGATAGGCGACGGGCTCCTTCACCCATTCGCGCATTTGCTCCGACGCCGGATGGCGATGGCTGGTCGTCGGTCCCTGGGCCAGCGTTTGCGAGCGACAGAGACACGCCTCGAACAAGTCCGCGTTCCATTCCTTGTCGCTCATCGCCTTCCAGACCGAATCGCCACGGAGGGCCTGCAACGACTTCACGCCCGTCTCGCCGCTCTTGCGCCGCTCGGCCATGCACTGGATCATTTCGAGCGCGTGGAAATCGTAGCTGTCGACACGGCCCATCGCGACGCCGACAATTTCTTCGATCTCCGCTCCGTCGGGCATGTCGATCGCGGGCATGCGCCACGTCTGCGGCAGCGACGAACCGGCCAGGAACGGAATCTTGAGTCGCCGCGACGTGTCGTACATTTCCTTGGCCCATTCCCATTTCCACGACAGATGCTTGTCGTTGAAGACGGGAGCGACGCGGCCATCCTTTTCGAAGACGGCCGCCACCTGTTTGAAGAACTCATAGCGCGGATACCGCGTCTGGCCGATCGGGCTGAGCGGGTACTGGCCATGCTCGCCAATGACGAGCACCGCATCGACCGCCAGCTTGTCGGTGCCGCAGCGGAGAGCTTCAGCGATCGTTGGGTAGATGTTGAAGCCAAACTCCTTGGCCCGTTGCTGGCTCAGGTCCTCCTTGGGCTTCTGATCGACATAGGCCGCAACGACGTCGAACGGCGGCTTGTGCCATTTGCCGCCGACCGGATAGCCGGCCAAAAAGCGCTCGGCCATGTGCCAGGCGTGCGAGCGATAGTTCCAGACGGTCGTCACAACGGCCAGCTTCTTGCGCGGTGGATCGGCCGCGTGAATCGATGGAGCGACGGCAAAGCTGGCAGCGGCCCCCAGAAAGACCCGGCGATTGAGCATGGCGGCATCCGCGAGGTGAAGGGTGGGGTAGGTGAGGTGATTATCAGCGATGGGGTCGGGGGCTAACAAGCGAAAAGTGGATGGCGATGCTTTACGCCGAAGGCCAACGCCCTGAAGGATCTTGAGAGGCCGGCCGACCTCGACTCGCTCGCGTTGGTGTGGTCTTTGTCTTGACAGTGTCATTTATCGGACTGATATGTCAGAACCGTGAGATTGCCCGGAAAGGGCAGGATACCATAGCCGGGGGTTGCGAGGCGCAGCCTCGCTACCCCCGGTCGGCGACGCGAAGTTATTCATCGAGTGCCCTGAAAGGGCACGATAGCGTTCGCCTCACGCGCGTTATCGTGCCCTTTCAGGGCACCAAACCTGTCGGTGCTTAACGGGGGTAGCGAGGCTGCGCCTCGCAACCCCCGGCTGTGGTATCCTGCCCTTTCAGGGCAAATACATGGGCCGGATATCATCGTTTACAAGAAATGCGTCGAAAGACCCAAATCGAAACCCCTCTTCTGCCGGCCTATTGCTTTGAGAAATCGTTCACGGCGTTGGCCTTCGGCGTAGAGCAACATGGACAAACAGCATCCGCATTGAAAGCGCTGGCACGCTTGCCTTTTCTTTTCAGACTTCAAAGGCATTCATTTCACTCGTTTTTCTCGCAATGAAATGCAAGGCTTCGGCTCGAATTCCATCGGAGAACCTGTCTTCTGGCAACTTGGGCAACGTGTTTTGTTGGCTTTGAACAAGCATTTTCGGGGCTTCCTGGCGGTAGAACTTTGTCACTCCGGTTTTCAACGCATCCTGTACCAGGCCAAATAGATACGGCTGAAATCGCAGTCTAAGATTGCCAACCCCCCCTATGTGTCTGGCAATCTCTCTTGGCAATCTCTCCTTTCTGACGACGGTTTGAGCTTTCCGTGCCTCGGACATCGGCGATATGCGTTGCCGCACCGGTTGCCGGCCATAGAAAACACTGCCACTGGCCCATACCCGGACCGCTGTGAAGGATCTCTTCTCCTTCCTCCCCGCGCCGTTCGATCTGGTCGCCGCCTGCGTGGCGGTCGCTGTCATTTTCGTTTCGTTCATCGCGGCGATGGCCAGCATCTTCGTCTGGCTCGAACGCAAAGTGTCCGGCCGCATCCAAGATCGACTCGGACCCACGCGGCTCGGCCTGTTCGGCTTGCCACAGATGGTGGCCGACGCGATCAAGCTGCTCACCAAAGAAGACACCGCCCCCGACGTGGCCGACAAATTTCTCTTCAAGCTGGCGCCGTACCTCGCGTTTTGCGCCTCGTTCGTGGCCTTCGTCTCGCTGCCGTTCGGCAAAGACATCGTTGGCAACAATCTGAATGTCGCCGCGTTCTTCATCCTGGCCGTGCTGTCGAGCGAGGTGTTCGGCGTTATCCTCGCCGGCTATGCGTCGGGCAGCAAATGGTCGCTGTTCGGCGGCATCCGCGAGGCGGCTCAGGTGGTCAGCTATGAAGTTCCACGATCAATGTGCGTTTTGATTCCCGTCATCGTCGCGGGCACGCTGAACCTGAACACCATCGGCGAGCAACAGGTCGGCTTCTTTTGGAACTGGCATCTGTTCCACGACCCGTTCACGTTCGTCGCGTTTTTCATGTTCTTCATCGTCGCGACCGCCAGTTGCAAGCGGGCCCCGTTCGACTTGGCCGAGGCGGAAAGCGAGCTGGTAGCCGGGTTCCACACGGAATACAGCGGCCTGCGCTGGTCGTTCTTCTTCATGGCCGAGTACGCGAGCATGTTTGCCGTCAGTGGGGCGGCGTCGATCCTGTTCCTCGGCGGTTGGCACAGCGGCGTGCTGCCGTGGGAGCCATCCGTGGAGTTGAACCGTTGGGTCGGTCACGGTATCGACATGTTCATGTTCGTCGGCAAGTGCTCGTTCCTGGTCTTCGTCATGATGTGGATGCGCTGGTCGTTGCCGCGGCTGCGGATCGATCAGGTCATGATGACATGCTTGAAGTATTTTCTGCCGATCTCGTGCGTGCTGTTGCTCGGCGTCTGTGTGTGGGTGTTGTTCATGCCGGCAGTCGTCGGCACGGTTTGGCGCTATGGCAGTGCCTTCGCGTGTCTGGCCTTCGTGGTTGGCCTGACGATTCGGATGTTGACCGCCCCGATGTCGATGCCGCGCGGCAAGCTGCCCGGCGCCTGGGCCGGTGCGTTGACCCCCATGATGCGAGCTAAATGATGCGGTTGCTGCTACTCGCGACGCTCGCTTGCCCGGCCATGGCCGAGGATTGGAAGCCGCTCGTCGAGAAGCAAGCGGCGCCGATCCTCAAGGATCGCAAGTACGCGGCCGTCGTCGTCGGCGTCCTCGACAAGGATCAAGAAGAGATTTTTGCGTTTGGCGAATCGAACGGAATGGCGCCGGATTGCTGTAGCGTCTTCGAAATCGGTTCGATCACCAAAGTGTTCACGGGCATACTGCTCGCTGATCGCGTGAAGGCCGGCGTCGTGAAGCTCGACGACCCAGTGCAGAAGCACTTGCCGGATGGCTGGGTGATGCCGCGGCGCGACGACCGCGATATCACGCTTTTGCATCTGGCGACGCATACTTCGGGCATATCGCGGGTCCCGTACGGTTTCCTCTCGGTCATGATCGCCCACCCCGAGGACCCGTTCGCTCGCTTCGATCGCGACGCCTTGATCAAGGGTCTGCCGAAGACCGAGATCCGCAATCCGATCGGGGCACGTCACGAGTATTCCAACCTCGGTGTCGGATTGCTTGGCGATGCGCTGGCACACGCGTCCAAGGCAAAAAACTACGAGGCGATTTTGAACGAGCGCGTGCTCAGTCCGCTCGGACTGGACGACACTGGCATCACGCTTACCGACGCACAGAAGAAACGCATTGTGTCCGGCTTCGACGGCAAAGGTAAGGCGCAGCCGAATTGGGACTTCGCGACTTGCGGCGCCTGCGGAGCAATTCGATCGACCGTCGCCGATATGCTGAAATTCGTGAAGATCAATATGGAGCCGGAAGGCCCGCTGAAAGACGCGCTGCTGATGGCTCAGCAGAACTGGCGCGACATCAAGGGCGAAGACGAACAGATCGGCCTGTGTTGGTTCCGCTATCCGTCGGGCAAGAAACTGTTCCGCATTTGGCACAACGGACAGACGGGCGGCTATCACTCGTTCCTCGGCTTCATCCCCGGTCGCGGCGGTGTCGTCGTTCTTTGCAACGTGACGACGTTTCAGGTTGACGACCTTGGGTTCGCGGTCCTCAAAAAAATGGTGACCGGCAAGTGAGCCTCGAAGTCGTACTGTTTACGATCATCGCGTCGGCCACGGGCCTGTCGGCCATCGCCGTGGTCGTGTCGCGCAACGTGGTTCGCTGTGCCGTCTGGTTGCTGTTCACGTTGGTCGGCGTGTCGCTGCTGTACTTCTTGATCGGAGCCGAGTTTGTCGGCGCCACACAACTGATCGTCTACGTTGGCGGGACGATGGTCCTCGTCGTGTTCGGCGTCATGCTGACGGCGCAGCGGCAGTTTCTGCAGATTCGGATTCGCGCTCAAGAATGGATCGTTGGCGGCACCCTGGCGGCATGCCTGTTCGGGCTCATGGCGATCGTGTCCCTTCGACTCGGCACGCCGCGCACCGCGGCCGCGACAGACCACATGCCCGGTGCCGGCCCCATTGGCGTTGGTTTCACGACGACCTATTTGCTGCCGTTCGAGATTATCTCGGTCCATTTGCTCGTGGTGCTCATCGGGGCGGCATATCTGGCGCGTGCCAAACGCAAGGCCGTCGAGAGGGGGTCGCCATGATGGACGTGGGCCTGACCCATTACCTATTACTGGGGGCGTTTCTGTTCGCTTGCGGGCTTCTGTGCATCGCCACCAAGCGGAATGCGATCGGCATTCTGATGGGCGTGGAACTTGTGCTGAACGCCGCGAACGTGAACTTCGTTGCATGTGCCAAGTATGTCCCGGGCTTCGCTCTCGAAGGGCAGGTGTTCGCGTTGCTGGTGATCGTGTTGGCGGCCGGCGAGGCGGCGGTGGCGCTGGCGATCATTCTGAACTTTTACAACAACCACGCCACGGTGGACGTGGACCAGGCGGACGAACTCAAGGGTTGAGCCGCTTGCGGCGTAGCGGAAGGGGTCAATGGTTTCCTGGCTGCTCGCCACTCCCGGACGGCTATACGTCTTGGCAACATTGTTGCCGTTGGCGGCGTTCACGGCACTTCTAATCGCCGGTTGCCTGCGCAATCTCTGTCGCCCCTATCGCGATGTCAATGGGCTCGCTCGCTTCTTCTTCTACTTCCTCGGCGGCAACAAGCCGCTCCGCTCGGGCGCTTATCTGGCGACAGGAGCCATCGCGCTGTCGGCAGTGCTTGGAATTTCGAGTCTCGTGCGCTTCCTCAACGAAGCCGAGACGTCTCAGCCGGAAGATCGCTGGTCCGAGCACGCGACGTGGGCCCAGGTCGGCCTCAGCGACAGCGGGCAGCAGGCCATCAAGTTGGAGATCGGCTACCGCATCGATCACCTGACCGCCATCATGTTTGCGATGGTCGCGTTCGTGTCGACCTGCATCTTTGTCTTCTCGCTCGGCTACATGAAGGACGAGACGGAAGAAGTTCACGAGGATCACGAAGTCCACGTCAAGCGGCCTGGCCGCTACGGCAGGTTTTTCCTGTTCCTGTCGCTCTTCTGCTTCTCGATGCTGAATCTGTTGATCGCGGACAACCTGTTTCAAGTGTTCATTTCGTGGGAACTTGTCGGTGTCTGCTCGTTCTTCCTGATCGGGTTCTATCACGAGCGGCGCAGTGCCGGGCTGGCGGCGAACAAGGCCTTCATCGTCAATCGCATCGGCGATGCGGGGTTCATGATCGGCCTCGCACTCGTCTGGACTTACTTCGGCACGTTCAACTTTCAGGCGATCTTTGCGGAGCTTGCCGACAAGGGACCGCCCATGTCGCACCAGCTCTTTGTGATCGCTGGCATCGGCATCTTCCTCGGCTGCGTCGGCAAGTCAGCGCAGTTCCCGCTCCATACGTGGCTCCCCGACGCGATGGAAGGCCCGACGCCGGTGTCTGCGTTGATTCATGCCGCCACGATGGTCGCGGCGGGCGTGTATCTGGTGGGTCGTTGTTTCCCGATATTCACTCCGGAAGTTCGGCTCGTCATCGCTTATACCGGGGGGCTCACGCTGTTCCTGGCCGCGACGATTGCGCTGGTGCAGACGGACATCAAGCGCGTGTTGGCTTACTCGACGGTCAGTCAACTCGGGTTCATGATGCTCGCTCTCGGCGTGGGCGGCTGGGTGGCTGGGCTCTTGCACTTACTCACGCACGCCTTCTTCAAAGCCTTGCTCTTCCTCGGCTCGGGCAGCGTGATCCTCGGCTGCCACCATGAACAAGATCTGACGAAGATGGGCGGCCTGCGTCGCAAGATGCCAATCACCGCGGCGACCATGCTCGTCGGCGTGCTGGCCATTGCCGGAACGCCATTCTTCAGCGGCTGGTACAGCAAGGACCTGATTCTCTCGAACGCAATGGGCTTCGGTCTCGCACATAAGGAACACATCGCACTATTTGTTCTTCCGCTCGTCACTGCGGGAATGACGGCCTTCTACATGTTCCGACTTTGGTTCCTCGCATTCGCCGGCTCGCCGCGCGACCATGCTTCCGAACACGTTCACGAGTCGCCGTGGGTGATGACATTGCCGCTAATCGTGCTGGCCATTCTGAGTATCTGCGTCGCCTGGGGTTGGCCCCTCTGGGAACCGCATGAAAGCTACGTCGGCCACTTGCTCGAAAAGTCACGGCCGGCGATGGCTAGTGACCTCGCGGTCGAAGATCATCTCGCGGGGTGGCTCGCGCTCGTCGCCGCGGCGGCCGGCGTCGGGGTTGCGGTACTGATGTACGGCACTCGCAAAATCGACGCGGCGGCAGTGCGAGCCAAGGCGGGGGCGCTGTACGGTTTCCTGCTCGCGAAGTGGCATTTTGACGAGTTGTACGACGCCTTGTTCGTCGGGCCGGCCGTGGCTCTTGGGTATGGCACGGCAAGATTCGACAAACGGGCCGTGCCTGCCGATCAGGCCGAAGTTGCCGACCGAACAGTGAATTTGTCCAGCCTCGACGGCGTGCTCAACGCACTGGGGCTGGGAACGCTTTCGTTCGGCCGATCGCTCCGTGGGACGCAATCAGGCTTGATCCGCAGGTATGTCACGGTACTCTTGCTGACGGCGGTCGCCCTGGTTGGCGTGCTGGTCGTGATCTATGCCGGCAGCTAGACGGATTTCACTAACCATTCGAGCGCGATGATCGAATACGACTTGATCATGATGTCGCTGGTAATCTTCGTCCCGGCCGCGTTCGGCGTGTTGGGCCTGCTGTTGCCATCGAAATGGTCAGAGGCGATTCGTTGGTGGGCTTTGCTCGGCGCCAGCGCCACGCTCATTCTCAGCTTGTGCTTGCTCATCGAATATTACGCCCTGCTCGACAAATACTCGGATCGTGGTCTGCGTTCGCTGCACCACCCAGCCGCTCAGCTCGATGCACGAATCGACAACGCCATGCATAACGAGGCCAACTCGATTCGTGGCCCCGTCGAGGGTTTTGACTGGACGGCATCGATCCCGTGGATTCAGCGCTTCGACATCAACTACGCGATCGCGGTCGATGGCTTCTCGATGCCGCTCATCTTGCTGACGAGCGTCGTGTTGTTTCTTGCTGTCATTGCGTCGTGGAAGATTGAGAAGGGTGTGAAATGGTACTTTGCGCTCCTGCTGCTGCTCGAAACAGGCGTGCTCGGCACATTCTTCGCGACCGACATGCTTCTGCTGTATTTCTTCTACGAATTGATGCTGATCCCGATGTACATCCTGATCGGCGTCTGGGGCGGCGGGCGGCGCAAGTACGCGGCGATGAAGTTCGTTATGTACACACTCGTTGGCAGCGTGTTTATTTTGATCGCCATCATCGGCCTCTATTTCACGGACGTCCGTGACTTCGTCGATACGGACACGGTCAAGGACCGTGCCGCGGAACGAAAGAAGGAAAGCCGCAACCTCTCCGCGGACGAACTGGGCGAATATCACACCTTCAGCATTCCAGTTCTCCAGCGGGTCGGGCAGGCGGCGATGCTGCGCCTCAATGGTGAAACGGACAAGCTGGCCGCCAAACCCGACTGGCCGCGCGACACGCCGAAACCCAAGTTCGATTCATCGACCGGGAAAATTGACCTCCTGGGCCGCGGCGTTAACCCGCGCGATGCGATCGAAAGAATG
>DATANR010000406.1:0-6094 GCA_036266155.1 Gemmataceae bacterium
GCCGGAATCGTAGTAATAGGTGTTCGGTCCAGTTGCCTTATTGCCCGTGAACACCATGTGATCGAGCGTCACAAAGCCGCCGGCCCGCAGGCCGGCGCCGAACTGTCCCGTGTTGTCTCCAGTCGGATCGTCGATCAGCCCGCCGGTCACGGTGAAGCCGGAAAGAGTCAATGTTGGCGCCGCCGAATCCAGCACGCGAATCGTGCCGCCGCCGTCCACCGTGAGCTTGCTGGCGCCGGGCCCTTCGATCGAGAGTCCGCCGCCGGTATTGGAGATAGTCAGCGTCGCCGCTGGGGAAATCGTGCGGTGTGTATTGAAAAACACGGGGTCGAAGGTAATCTCGTCGTCGGTGAAAATGGAGTTCGCCTGGGCGACCGCGTCCGCCAAACTGCCCGGCCCGCTCGGATTGTCATTCGTCACCTCGAAGATGCCGTGAATCTGCACCTGGAACGTGCCAATGATTCCAGCGTGGACTGCGTTGCCGTCCAGATCGAGCACCTGGCCGGCCTGCAGGCTCACGAAATAAGTGCCCGAGTCCAACGGGTCCCACGATCCGCCGGGCGGCGTAATCGAGTAAGTGGCCGTCAGCGGCGTCCCGTCCGCGGTTGGCGTCACCGAGATGAATGTGGCCGGTACGTCAAACCCATTGGGGCCCGTAACGCGAACAACGTTGTCGGCATTGACGCCGTTGACGGACGCAACCTGGATGCCCTTGTTGATGTCATTGGGGTCGCTAAAGACCACGCTGAAGATGTAGTTGCCTGCCGTAGCCGCGAGAACATCGGCGGCTTGAGCGTCGGCGAAGGGCAGGCCAGGGGGTTGAATCTCCACGGCGCCAATATCGATGGCCGAGCCATACACTCGTACCAAGTTGCGCTGATCGCGGTTAACGCCCGGTGCGACGAGTGCGTCCGATCCGCCGTCAATCAACGGGCCCGATCCGGGCAGCATGGTCAGGGTGGGCCCACCGTTGTCCGTCAGCGTCCCAAGATTCAACGCGGCGCCAACGAGAGCGGTGCTGGCGGAATCCAGGACGGGATTGCCAATTCCGTTCGTGTCGCCAATAGCGCTGAAGTAGGCGTTCACGGTATAGAACGCGAGGATGTCCGGAGCGTTCGCCGTATCCACATTGCCGGATACGATGCTATTCGCCAACGTCAGCAAGCCTGCCGAGTTGTAAAGACCGATACCGCCGCCGCCGGTGGCGTAGAAAGCGCCTGGGTGCGCCCCCGAAAGCGCCGTGTTGCCGGATACCGTGCTGTTCTGAAGCGTCACGTTGCCGTCGAATTCGCGCAAAAGGATTCCGCCGCCGGAACCCGTCGTATTATTTTCCGCAATCGTGCTATTGCGAATGACAACGGTTCCCGCGGCGAGGCCGTTCGGCGGATAGACGTTGCGATTGCCAAACGCGAAGATCGCGCCGCCGCCGAAATACGGGGCCGAAATGCCTGCGTACGTCGTCGCATTCCCCGAGAGCGTCGAGTTCTCGATCTGTAGAGAATTGTTGCCGTACTGGATGAAGATCCCACCGCCGTTGATGCTGGCCGTGTTTCCTGAAATCGTGCTGTTCTTGACCACCAAGACGTTGTTGCCGCGATCGATGGCGATCGCGCCGCCGTTGCCCTGATCGAAGGAGAAGCCGGAGTAGGTGGACTGATTGTTGACGAACGCCATTTGGTCGACCGTGACCGCGCCGCGCGCAAACAAACCACCGCCATTGGACGTCGTGGCGAACCCGCCGCTCACGGTGAATCCCGTCAGTGTGAGTTTGTCCGCAATGGAATTGAAGACCTGGAATGATGCGGCGCCATCGACGTCGAGATTGCCGACGCCGGTGCCGGTGATCTTGAGGTCACCGGTGATCTGCGGCAGGGCGGCCGTCAATGAGATCGTCTTGGGATTGGTTGCGCCCCAGGCGCCGCCCGACGTGTCAAATTGGATTTCGTCGGCACCGGTTGCCGCGTTCGCCAGCGCAATCGCATCACCGAGCGTGCCCGGACTGTTGTCGCCGAGCGGCGACGTCACCGTGAAGCTGGTCGGGACCGCGCGGTCTTCGAGTGATTGAACGATTAGCCGCGACCGACGGCCGGGTGACTTCGCAAGCGGCCGCACGCACACTTTTCGAATGAAATCCTGCGATATTCGGCGCATCGCGAACCCCTTCTCGAAAGCGTTCGTCGCGAAAAAGATCGATTGGACTGCCGGCGACATGCAAGGCTTTGCGAGGCCCGCCATTGGGTGCTCGTCCTCACCGCTGAGTCTCGCAAAGCCTCGACTCATCCAACCTGACCGTTCACCCTAATCTGGTGGGTAAGCGCTGCGGAGACCGAAGCGTAGCGAGGACGACGCAGCATCTGTCTGGGACCGCGTCGACCTCGCTACGCTTCGGTCTCCGCCTGCACAAACCCACCGGTTTAAGGCAGACGCTCTGCTACCTAACAGCCGCAATGGACCACTAGGCAAAAGTCCCGCTTATCCGGGAGAGGCATGGACAAGCGGGACCGGGATTATTGCAACCGACGAACTTAGACCTTGAGCACTTGCAGATCGCCGGAGAACGTCTGCGTGCCGCCAGTCTTCGTGTTGTACTTCAACTTCAGGCTCGGCAATGTCAGCCCGCCGAAGAGGCCGTGGAACACAAAGCCAAACTTCGTGCCGCCGTTGGCCGGGTCGACGCTGGTGAGCTTCGACGCTTGCTTGAAGTTCGTCCCGATCACAAAGCTATGCGCGAACGCCGCCACCGTGCCGGTAACCGTGAACTTGCCGATCGTCGAGCCCAGGTTAAATGCGCCCGACCCGTCGTCCGGACCACTGTAGCCGGCGAGCAGCCGGCTATTGGTAAACGAGCCGAATGACGCGGCGCCGACGTCGCCGTTGATGCCCGTGCCGCTGGCGACCTTGATGGTAATGCCGTTCGCGGCCCCCTTAATGTTGATGCCCTTCAGAGCCAGTGTCTTGGCCGGCACACCGACGCCCGAAAGCGTGATGTTCGACCCGAAGTTGCCCGGATCGCCTGCTTTCTTGTTGCCCACCGTCTGGATCGTGCCGGCGTACGGGGCCGAGATCGTACCGCCGGTGCCGACCGAATATGCCTTGAGCTTCACAAGCGGGACCTGAGCGAGCGTGATGTCCGTGCCATTGCCAATCGCGAGAGCGGAGGTCACCGACACTCCGACGCCCGCGCCCTTGGCCCCGGCCGGAGCAGCGCCCGCGACCGAGATGTCGGCCCCGCCGCTGATGCTGCCGACCGACACCGTATTGAGGAAGCCGGACATGGTGATGCCCGGCCCGTTCAAATCGGTCTTGGTCGCGGTCAGGGCCTTGAGATCCGTTCCCGTCAACTCGGCCAGGCTGTTCCGGCCATCGCCCGTGCCCTTCTTGGCTTTGGCCGAGGTGATGACCAAGGCCGACTTGGCGTTCGTGCCGGCCAACTGAATCAGCTCGAGCGGCCCGTGGCCGTCACCATCGGGATCGGTGAGGAACACCGTCGCCGTGCCGACCTTGCCGTTCAGCTTCACGGTCACCAGGTCGCCGTCGCCATCAATGAAGACGAACTGTGGCTTGGCCGGCTTGACCGCAGCGCCATTGATCACTTGTCCGTCGCTCGGGGCGATGGACACCGTTTCGGTCGCCGTGCCGCCAATGGTCACGCCGCCGACCGGGTTCGTCAGGTTGACGGTGAAGTTCTCCTTACCTTCGTTGTTGCCGTCATCGATGATCTTGATGTCAAAAGTCTGGCTCGTGACATCGCCATCGGCCCACTGCAGGGTGCCGGACAGACTGAAGCCGGCCGCGGCCTGGAAGTCGCTGGCGTGAGCCGTGCCGGTGAGCGTGTTGTAATCGACGGACACGATGCCGTCGGTGCCGCCAGTGCGCGTCGCCGTGATCGTGATCGTTGCGCCTTCCGTCGTGGTCACCGTGCTGGCCGAGAGGTTGATGACGCCAGCCTTGAGCCAGGCGACGATGTTGTCCGTGCTTGTGGACGCGACGTTGTTGTTGCCGACCACATCCGTGAACCCGCCGGCCGGGATGGTCGCAATCACGTCGCCGCGCGAGGTGATGCCGTCGACCGTGAACGTGTAATGCGTCGGGTCCACTTGCGTCAGGTTCGTGATGAACGTTCCGCCGGCCGTCGTTGACGAAATGTCAACGTCGCCCGCGGTGAAGCCGCTAACCGGTTCACTGAGGACGATGTCGAACGTTACCGGATTGAGACTAGTTGGATCGGCCTGCGTGGCGCCCTTGTTGATCGTGACCGTCGGCTTCACGTTGTCGAAGGCGACGCTGTTGTCGGTGCTAGTCGACGCGATGTTGTTGTTGCCGGCCGCGTCGGTAACTGCTCCGGCCAAAATCTTCGCGACGACGTTGCCGGTCCCGTTCATGCCCGTCACATTCACCAGATAGTCGCTCGGACCGACCGGTGTAACGGTGTTGACGGCCGGTGTGCCGACGCCGGTGCTGCCCGACAGGTCGACACTACCAGGCCCGAAGCCGACGACCGGTTCGCTGAAGTGAACCATGAAATCGATTGACGCGACGTTGGTCGGATCGGCCTGCCCGCCGTCCTTGTTGATCGTTACCGTGGGTGCGACGTCGTCGAAGGTCACTGTGTTGTCAATTGAGGTCGACGCCGAATTCGGGAACTGCGCCCCGTCCGTGGCCACCCCGGGCTCGATCACCGCGACGATGTTGCCTTCGGTGCCCGGCGTCATCCCGCTCACAGTGACGGTGTAGTCGCTCTGGCTGGTCCCGATGGGTGCGATCGTTGCCGTCAAAGTGCCGAGCACTACATCGCTGCCGCTAAGGTCGACGTCCGCCGGATCGTCGAACCCGATCACCGGTTCGCTGAAATGAACGTCGAAAGTGATGGTGGCGGCGCCGTTCGACGGGTCGTTGGTCGTGCCGGATTGATCGATGGTCACATTCAACGGCTGAATTTCATAGGCGCCGACATCCGTGGTCGGATTCAGCGTCGACGGCCGGTCGAACCCGCGCTCGTCTGTCGTTACGGTGCCGAGCAGCGAGTTGTCGCCCACATCGCGCAGGGGGCTCGTCGGGAGCAGCGGGACGGTCTGGTTCGGTCCGCCGTAGTCGCCCAGTGTCCCGAGGCCGAGCGGTGTACCCGGCGTGACCACGCTCGTGCCAATAGCCGTGAATCCGGTCATGTCGCCGATGGCACTATGCTTCAAGTTGACGGGGCTAGAACATGAAATATCCGGTTCGCCGCCTACATTGATGTTCTGCGCAATGACACTGTTAGATGCCGTAACGACTCCCGGGGCAAAGATAACTTCAACGCCACCGCCGCCCACCGGGTAGCCGAAGACTGTGCCGGTAGAGCTCGAGGTATTGTTGACAATGGTGCTTTCTTCGATTGTCAGGTCGCTGTACTGGACGGCCACCATGATTCCGCCGCCGCCGCGCGCCGACGTATTGCCAACGATCGTGCTATTGCGAATCAAAATCGGCGCGGAGTACGTTCCAAAGCCCCCAAAGGAATAGAAGGCGCCGCCGCCGTAAATGTAGCTCGGATTAGTCGAGGTAGCGCTATTCCCCGTAAATGTACTGCTATCAACTGTAATCGGGCCATATCCGCCGTTCACCAAAACCCCGCCGCCCGCGAGCGCCGTATTGCCCGAAATCGTGCTGCTAGTGAGCGTAAACTCCTGTTCACCGAACGTGATGATCCCGCCGCCGAATGCTGCGGTGTTGTTCAAGAACTTACTATCCGTAACCGAGATGGTGGAGTTTGCATTCGAGTAAACGCCGCCGCCCGAAGTTTTGGCCGTGTTCTGGCTAAAGGTGCTCCCAGTAATCGTGATCGTGCTGTTGCCATTATCGAAAACGGCTGCGCCAAATCCGCCCGCCTGACCATCCACCGTGTTATTAGTGAATGTGCTGTCGGTAATATCGATTGTGCAATAAGAATTGGCCATGACTCCGCCGCCAAGCCCCTGGCCGGCGGCCGAGCCCGAGTGATTGCCGGAGACCGTGGTCCCCTTCATGATTAACGTGGCATGCGGATTCAGCAAGATGCCGCCACCGATGCCGTCGGGGGCGTCGTTGTTCGTAATTTGGCTGTCAATCAAATTCA
>DATANR010000407.1:0-1513 GCA_036266155.1 Gemmataceae bacterium
AACTCTCTGGCCAGGTCCGCTTTGGGTCATCAACGGACTTGCCCCCATTCAAATTCGATTTCCGTTCTACCTCGGCGGTCTCAACCGATTGACGCAACACTTTATCTTAGAGGGAAAAGATGGAGTGTAGGATGGAACGGAGATTTCATAGAGGTTTTACCGCGGCAGAAAAGACGGAATTGTGGGACCGTTGGAAACACGGGGAGTCGTTGAAGGCGATCGGGCGAGCTTTTGGTAAGCCGTCATCGTCGATCTATTTTCTGGTTGCCCCGCATGGAGGGTTTCGTCCTGCGGAGCGGCGTCGCTCCAGGTTGGCATTGACGCTTGCGGAACGCGAGGTGATTTCCAGAGGCGTTACAGCACGTCGATCGGCCCGATCTATCGCCAAACTGCTTGGCCGCTCGCCCTCGACGGTGAGCCGTGAAATGGGCCGCAATGGCGGCTGTGATCGCTACCGCGCGACAGTTGCGGACGAGAATGCCTGGGCACGATCGCGTCGTCCAAAATGTTGTAAATTGGCGATCAATTCCCGGCTTCGGCGGGCCGTGACAGGGAAGCTCAGATTGGATTGGTCACCCGAGCAGATAGCCGGTTGGCTGAAGAGAACGCATCCTGAAGACGAGTATAATCAGGTGTCACACGAGACCATCTATCGCAGCCTGTTTGTCCAAGCGCGCGGCGTGCTCAAGAAAGAGCTGCTTGGCCATCTTCGATCGAAGCGCTCGATGCGTCGCTCCAGGCCGGTTGATCCGAATGGCGATAGACGGGGACATATGAAGGATGCCGTCTCAATCCGTCAGCGACCGGCGGCGGTTGAAGATCGGGCGGTGCCTGGCCATTGGGAGGGCGATCTGCTGTCCGGGCCGAACAACACCTACATCGCGACCTTAGTCGAGCGTCAAACGCGTTACGTGATGTTGGCCAAGGTGGCAGGCAAGGACACCCGGACGGTAATCAACGCGCTCATCAAGCAGACGAAGAAGCTACCGAAAGAGCTGTATAAGTCCCTGACCTGGGACCGGGGCAAGGAACTGACGGATCACCGGCGCTTTACGATGGCGACCAACATCGATGTCTATTTTTGCGACCCGCAAAGCCCGTGGCAGCGCGGGTCGAACGAGAATACCAATGGCCTGCTGAGACAGTACTTTCCAAAGGGCACCGACTTGTCGGTGCATTCGCAAGTCCATCTGAACAAAGTGGCTCGTCAGCTAAACGAACGACCACGTGAGACCTTGCAATTTGAAACGCCAGCAGAGAGATTCAATGCCTGTGTTGCGTCGACCGGTTGAGCCGGCACCCCGACAGCAGACATCGCCGGACCGCCTAGCCATGTCTGTTTCGTGCCGCCATAAACGGACACCGGCCTCCTTATTCGATCACCTCATCGGCGCGGTTGAGAAGCGTTGGTGGCACCGTGATGCCGAGCGCCCTAGCCGTCTTGAGATTGATCGCCATTTCGTACTTGGTCGGCGCCTGCACAGCGAGGTTCGCTGGCTTTTCACCCTTAAGG
>DATANR010000408.1:0-12723 GCA_036266155.1 Gemmataceae bacterium
GCCCAACCGGGTTGACCTTGCCGGCCTGCACCATTGCCGTTTCATTGTTCCTCTTGGCGGTCGATCGGGAACGTTCATTGGCCCCGTCGAGCAAAACGAGGGCAACGGTCACGGCACCGTCGGAGATCACTGGCACCATCAGGCCCTTGTGTCCGCTCTTGAGATCTTTCGTGAAGACGCCCGATTCAGGGATCGTCTTAAGGATGTTGAGAAGTGCAATTGATCAACCAGCCATCTACTTGCGTTCTTCTTTATCCAAACGGGCCAATGACTGACGCTGAAAGGCCGATCCCCTTCGCCGGTAGTTCTCCTATCCAGGCAAGTCCGGTCGTTGCGGTTGTGCGGGTTGCGCTGTTTGGTTCGGTGGGGTAAGCCGGCGAACCTTTTCAAGCACCGTTGGCTACTGGCCACCCGCACAGTAGTATCCTCAATTGGCATGTCTACTGACGGGGGCTCGGCCGATGGGTTGGCGCGGTTGGATCGGAGCCGTGGTGCTGCTCGGCGTTCTTGCCGGCTTGGTGCTCGGGCTCGCTTATTGGAAGATGGAATCGTTCAAGGCCATGGCGGCTGCCGGGGCTCAGATGCCCGAGCCGATGGAGTCGGTCTCGGTCGCCGTCGCGCAGTCACGCGAGCATCGCCGCACGACCACGTCCATCGGCACCGTCTGGGCGCTGCGGTCGATCGCCCTCAAGAACGAACTGCCGGGGACCGTCAAGACCGTGGCCCTGACGCCTGGCCAGATCGTCGAGCCGGGGACGGTTCTTGTCGCGATGGACGTGTCGGTTGAGGAAGCCGAGTTGAAGGCCCAGGAAGCAACGCTCGCGCTCGCCGAGACCGTGCTGAACCGCGCCCGGCGGGCGAGTTCCACCAACTCCGTGCCGGAAGAGGAAGTCGACAAGGCTCGTGCCCAGCGTGACGTGGCGCTCGCCCAGATCGCACGCTCGAAGGCGATCATCGCGCGCAAGACCGTGAAGGCGCCGTTCAAGGCCAAGATCGGCATCTCGGACGTTCACCCGGGCCAGTACCTCGCCGAGGGCACTCAGCTCACCACGCTTCAAGGCGTGGAGGTCGCCGCCCATGTTGATTTCGCGATCCCGCAAATTGTCGCGAGCGGCCTGCGTGAAGGCGATCCGGTTGAAGTGTTCTCCAGCGGCGCCGCGACGCCGGTCATCGGCAAGATCATCGCCGTCGATGCCCGTGTCGACCCCGCGACGCGCAACGCCATGGTGCGGGCGCGGGTCGAGAGTGCCGATGGCCCGTCGCCAGGCGCCGCGGTACGCGTGCGCGTGCCGGCCGGCCCCGAGATCAAGGCCGTGGGGGTTCCGGCCAGCGCTCTCCGCAAAGGCGCCGACGGCGATCATGTGTTCGTGATTGAGCCCGGTCAGGATGGCAAGCCGCGGGCGAAGAGCCGGCACGTCATTGTGGGCACGGTAGTTGGCGACGACGTGTTGCTGATTGACGGGCTGAAGGTCGGCGAGACAGTCGCGTCGTCGGGATCGTTCAAACTGCGCGACGGGCTGCTCGTTGTGGCGAAACCCGACGCACAACCCAAATAGTTTTCTCAATCGTTTAACTGCAAGTCGTCCGGGCGAGCCGCTGGCTCGCCCGCCAAACGGGTCGATTTCGAGTCCACTCTATGCGGTCGTTCACCGACATCTTCATTCGCCATCCGGTGTTGGCGATCGTCGTCAATCTGGTCGTTCTTCTGATCGGCTGGCGCGCGCTCGACAAGCTGCCGGTGCAGCAGTACCCAAAGATCGAAAGCTCCTCGATCGTCATCCAGACCGTCTATACCGGTGCGAGTGCCGAGACCGTCCGCGGCTTCCTGACGACGCCGATCGAGAAGGCCGTGTCGGCCATCAGCGGCGTCGACGAAATCGATTCCATTAGCCGGGCCGGCGTCAGCATCATCAACGTTCGGCTCAAGCTCAATCACGACAGCACCTCGGCATTGGCCGAGATCACGGCTCGGCTGCAACAAGTGCGGGCCGAGATCCCGCAGGAAGCGCTGCCGCCCACCATTGAGATTCAGCGGGCTGATCGACCCTATGCCACGTTCTACCTGAGCTTCTCGTCGAATGAGCGGTCGATTCCGCAGCTCACGGATTGGCTGACGCGCGAGATGCAGCCGCAATTGACGACGCTGCCGGGCATCCAGCGGATCGAAATTCTCGGCGGCCGGCCGATTGCCATGCGCGTCTGGATCGACCCGGACCGACTGGCCGAGGTCAATCTCGCGCCCGGCGACGTCCACGCGGCATTGCGGCGGAACAACTACCTCGCGGCCGTGGGCCGGACCAAGGGCAATCTCGTCGAAGTCAATCTCATCGCCAACACCGACCTTCGGACCACCGACGAGTTCAAAGATCTGATCGTCTCCAATCGCAATGGCGCCGTCGTTCGGCTTAGCGACGTGGCCCGCATCGAGTTGGGCTCCGAGGAGCCGGATTTCATCGCCAAGTACAACCAGAACGAAGCGGTGTACATGGGCGTCTGGCCGTTGCCCGGCTCGAACGAGATCGACGTGGCCCATAGCCTGCGCGCCGAGATGGAGCGCATTCGGCCGACGCTGCCCAAAGACGTCGACATGCAAATGGCCTACGACGGCACCGTGTTCATGGAGAACGCGCTGCGGGAGATCAAGATCACGCTCGCGGAGACGATCGGGATCGTGGGCCTCGTGGTGTTCCTCTTCATGGGCTCGCTGCGGACGGCCCTCGTGCCACTCGTCGCCATGCCGGTTTCGCTCGTGGGCGCGGCCCTGTTCATGCTGGCGTTCGGGTTCAGTCTCAACCTGTTGACGATCCTCGCCATCGTGCTCTCGGTCGGCCTGGTCGTCGATGATGCGATCGTCATGGTCGAGAACATCGAACGCCATGTGCGCGAGGGCAAGACGCGCATTCATGCTGCGCTAATCGGCGCCCGCGAATTGGTGGGTCCGATCATCGCCATGACGATCACGCTGGCCGTGGTTTATGCGCCGATCGGTTTCCAGGGCGGGCTGACCGGCAGCCTGTTCCTCGAGTTCGCGATTACGCTCGCCTCGGCCGTGGTGGTGTCGGGAGTGGTGGCTCTCACGCTGTCGCCGATGATGAGTTCGTGGCTGGTCCACGAGCATGGCAAAGAGGGCTGGCTGACCCGCCAGGTAAACTGGGGCTTCGAGCTAGTCCGGCGCACATACGGATGGTTCCTCGACACTGCCTTCCGCATGCGCTGGCCAATCGTCTTGGCGGCCATCCTCTTCACGGCGTTGGCGGCCCCACTCTATTTATTCAGCGGCAAGGAACTGGCGCCGGTCGAAGACCAGGGACACATTGCCATGTACGTGATCGCCGCCCCCGATGCGTCGCTGGAGGCGTCCGAGCGCGACTCGCAGCAGATCATTCAGGCCCTTAGCTCATTCCCTGAGTCGGAAGGCGTATGGTCGGTCACGGCCCGCTGGGGCGGGTTTGGCGGGTTGAAGGCAGTGGACTGGAAAGAGCGCAAGCGCACAACGGGCCAAATGGTGGGCGAGGTGTTCGGCCGCGTGTCCCAGGTTCCCGGGGTGCAAGTGCTCCCCCACCTCGACCCGCCGCTGCCGAACCCCGGTCAATACGACATCGAGCTGTTGATTCAGAGCGAATTGCCGCCGGAACGGATTCAAGACGTCATCGACCAGGTATTGGGCGCCGGCCGGCAGAGTGGCTTGTTCATGTACGTCGACACGGACTTCAAATTCGATTTGCCGGAAGCTCGGGTTGTCATCGACCGCGAACGGCTGGCCGACTTGGGTCTCGACCTGGCGGGCGTCGGCCAGGAACTCGGCACGCTGCTCGGCGGCGGATATGTGAACCACTTCAACTATTTCGATCGCAGCTATAAGGTGATCCCGCAGATCGGCGACGCGGATCGTGCATCGGTCGGCCCACTGCTCGACCTGAAGGTCAAGACGCCGACCGGCCAGCTCGTGCCGGTGTCCACGTTCACACATATCGAAACGAACACGGCGCCGCGGAGCCTGAATCGGTTTCAACAGCGTAATGCAGTCAAGGTGTTCGGGGGGATGCTCCCCGGCAAATCCAAGGCGGATGGACTGG
Organism: Gemmataceae bacterium; assembly: GCA_036266155.1. Classification (GTDB taxonomy): domain Bacteria; phylum Planctomycetota; class Planctomycetia; order Gemmatales; family Gemmataceae; genus SIAJ01. The sequence goes on from DATANR010000408.1 coordinate 4,077, forward strand.
CGCTGTTGGAAGAAACGGCGAAGAAGGCCGGCGGACCCGGCACCACGATCGATTATGCCGGCGAATCGCGGCAGATGCGCCGCGAGGGATCGGCGCTGACGATGACGCTCGGCTTCGCGGTGGTGCTCATCTACTTGGTGCTCGCGGCCCAGTTCCAGAGCTTCCGCGATCCGCTGATTGTGCTGCTCGGGTCGGTCCCGCTCGCGATCTCCGGTGCGCTGATCTTCAGCTTCCTCGACTTCACGACGATCAACATCTATTCGCAGGTCGGCCTCATCACGCTCGTCGGCTTGATCGCCAAGAACGGCATCCTGATCGTGCAGTTCGCGAACACGCTGCAGGCGACCGGCCTGACGCGCCTGGCGGCGGCGCGCGAAGCGGCGCTGACGCGTCTACGGCCGGTGCTCATGACGTCGGTGGCGACGATATGCGGCCACCTGCCGCTGGTATTCGTGACTGGTCCGGGCGCGATGGCGCGAAACAGCATCGGCACGGTGCTGGTGACCGGGATGGCGGTGGGCACGCTGTTCACGCTGTTCGTGGTGCCGGTTTTCTATTCGCTCCTGGCAGCGAAGCACAAGGCGGCTGTGGAGGATGCGAGCGGAGGGTGAGAATGCAAAAAAGGTGACACAGATGGCGGTGTCCTCATTGCGGCCACGTCTGAGTTGCCGAGGGACAAACTATGACCCAAGAACGAAGGCAACTCCGTTTCAAAGAGTCTGCACAGCGGGCACTCGACTTCTTATTGGATCGTGGGTTCGAGCTAGTTGAATTCTCAATTCGTAACGTGAGGTACGAATCTGAGCACGTGTATATAGAGATGTTCCATGGGTTTCGAGATTATGAAGTGTCGATCACATTCGGTCGACTAGCAGCGAATGAGACGATATATTTTTCTGCGTTTCTCGAATTGGCCAATCCCGCACGCGAAAAGAGCCTCGGCAGCAGAATAGCTGATACGCATGAAGCAATCGCAAAGGCGGCCGATGGTCTTGCAAAGGCACTTCAATCTGAGGGCGAACTCATCATAACTGGAAATGATGAACTCTATGACCTGATGAAGCAGGTTCGATTTTGGCATTTTCACCCGGAATACCTCCGAGAAGATCATCCAGACTACCGCCCGAAAGATCAAAGATAGAACAACTGGGCCGCGGCTCGATTTGGAAAATCAAAAGACGCTGCTCGATCAGACATTCCGTCTAATAGGGCGTCCTCCTACTCAAGCCGGCCGTCGCGACACCGCGGAAACCCAACCTCCCGCCTCCTTTCGGCGTCGAAGTAAGCGAAGCATGAACTTCCGGTGACACGTGTCGCGCCGCCTGCGACATCCGGCCGCCTCCTCCACGGCTTGTGGCTTACGGCCTAAACCGCTATCCTCGCCAGCGATGTCTGAGGTTACTCGTTTGCTGGAAGCGGCCGCGGCTGGGAGCACTCAGGCGGCCGCCGAGTTGCTGCCGGCGGTCTATGGTGAATTGCGCGTCCTGGCCGCAGCGCGGTTGGCGGATGAACGGCAGGGGCACACGTTGGAGCCGACGGCGCTGGTTCATGAAGCGTATCTGCGGCTGGTCGGCGGCAATCCGGACCAGCCATGGGCGGGACGCGGTCATTTCTTCGCGGCCGCCGCCGAGGCGATGCGCCGTATTCTCATCGATCACGCGCGTAAGAAGGGGGCACGCAAGCGCGCCGGCCAACGCGTGGACTTTGACCCGGAGCTGTTTGCCGCGCCGGATCGCCCGGAGGACCTGCTGGCGCTCGATGAGACTCTGGGTCAACTCGAACAAGAAGAGCCGCAGATCGCGGCCTTGGTTAAGCTCCGTTACTTCGGCGGCATGACGATCCCGGCGGCGGCCGAGGCTCTCGGAGTGTCGCCGCGCACGGCCGACGCCTGGTGGGCCTTCGCACGGGCCTGGCTGCTCGCCAAGTTGAGTGGCGAATCGGTGTAAAAAATCTCCGCGGCGAACTGCGCGATCCGTCCCAAACCTGCGCCTTGACCGGTGAGTCGCCTCGTACCTACAAGGAATTGAGCCACGGATGAAACACGGATGAAACACGGACATAAAGGCAATTGAAATAATCCGTGTTTCATCCGTGGCTCGGTTTCGGTTGGAATCCGGTCATGACCGATCGCGACCTGTTCATCGCAGCCCTTGAGCATTCCGATCCCGCCGAACGCGCCGCGTGGCTCGACGAAGCCTGTGCCGGCGACGCGGAGTGTCGGCGACGGGTCGACGTGCTGCTGCACGCCCACGAGGAAGCCAGCCGCTTTCTCGCCAGCCCGGCCGTTCTTCCGTCCGAATCGGCCGACGCGACGCGCACGGCGCGTTCGCGTGTGCCGGATCAGGCGGCCACGGAGGCGGACGTTCGCGCGCTGTTGTCACCGTCGGAAAAGCCCGGCCACCTGGGAACGCTTGACCACTACGACGTGCTGGAGATCGTCGGCAAGGGCGGCATGGGCGTGGTGTTAAAGGCGTTCGATCCGAGGTTACATCGGCTCGTCGCGCTCAAGGTGATGGCACCCCACTTGGCGGCCCACGGGGCAGCTCGGAGCCGCTTTGAGCGCGAGGCCCGTGCGGTGGCCGCCGTCCGCAACGAGCATGTCGTCGCCATCCACGCCGTCGAAATGGGCGGGACGACGCCGTATCTCGTGATGGAGTTTGTCGGCGGCATTTCGCTTCAGGATCGGCTCGAACGACGTGGACCGCTGAAGGTAAAAGAAATCCTGCGCATCGGCATGCAGGCCGCCCACGGGCTCGCGGCCGCTCATAAGCAGGGGATCGTTCACCGCGACATCAAGCCGGCGAATATTTTGCTTGAGAATGGCGTCGAGCGCGTCCGCATCACCGATTTCGGCCTGGCTCGCGCCGCGGACGACGTCAGTTTGACGCAGAGCGGCATGATCGCCGGGACGCCCAATTACATGTCGCCGGAACAGGCGATCGGCTCGGCGACGACGCGGTCGGACCTTTTCAGTCTCGGCAGTGTGCTCTATGCGTTATGCGTTGGGCACCCGCCGTTTCGTGCGGATACGCCGCTCGCCGTGCTCCGGCGCGTGTGCGAAGACCAAGTTCGACCAATTCGCGAAGTCAACGCGGACATTCCGGACTGGCTCGACGCCATCGTGCGCAAGCTCCTGGCGAAAGACCCAGCCGAACGGTTCCAGACTGCCGACGAAATCGCGGGGTTACTGGGCCAACACCTGGCCCACTTGCAACAGCCGACCGCTGTGGCGATGCCTGCGGCGGTAATAGTTCCCCTCTCGGCAATTGTCCGTCCCGATCCGCATGCGTCCCGCCGTGCTGGCCCCGGATGTCTCGCGGCGTTCCTCTTTTTCCTCGGGCCCGGCCTGCTGGTCGCGTTCCGCGACACGTTTTGGGAAGGGTTCATTCGGCCCGGCTATTGGGTCCCGGTCTATATGCTCGGCCTTTCCGGCGTGCTGCTGTTCATCCAGTGGTGGGGCCGCGGCAAGGCCCGGCCCGGGTGGGAGAGCCGGCGGTGGAACGTCGCGATCGTGATCCTCGTCGGCAGCACGGCGACGGCGTTGATCGTTTCCTGGCAGGAGATCGTGCACGGGGACAAGCTCTCGCGTGCCTTCGATTGGCACACCGGCGGGCTTATCCTCTCCGCGTTGATCGTGAACCTGCCGGCGCTCGGCCGGTTCGTGGGCATCGGCAAAAAGCCGGAGTTGGCGCTGCATGTCGAACCACAGCCGCACCCACTTAGACATCGACGCACCGCGTTTGCACTGATCGGAGGCAGCGTGGCACTGACTGTTGGATTCATCACCTCGGCCATGCTTCGCGAAGCTCATCCAGAGGACGAGTCGCTGGTTCAGGCCTTTGTGCTGGGCGTGTGGGGATCGCTCGCCATTGTCTGCTTCGGTCCCGGAACCTTCGTCGCCCGCGAGGCCTGGCGGCGACGAGCACCGAGCGATCGCACGGGTGATCGCTGGGCGCTGGTGCTTGGCGGACTGGGAGTGATTCTGACGATGACCGCGGAGATTGCGACGATCTGGGGCTCACCATACCTGCGCCACGAGTTCTTTGGCGATGTATGACTGTCTTGTGCGGCTTGAGAAATGAAATGCGATGCAATGTGATGCGGAGCATCGGCCCCAAAGGAGGGGGTAGGAGCCGATGCTGCCCATCATCCGCTGCTATCGGCCACCCGGCAAGAACACCGGGGCCGATGGGATGTCGTCGTCGGTGACCGAACTGGCAGTCGGCAGCCTCGGACCGCTCGCGGGCGTCATCGCGGGGGCGGCCGGGAAAGAGCCGAGGCTCGGGCCAGTCGTACCCGTGGCCGGCAGGACTGGGCCGGTTGGCTTGGTACCAGCGACGGTTTGCGGCAATGTGGCCGGCGCCTTGAAGCTGATCTCCGGAGAAGCGGTCGGGTTCATCGACGGCATTGGCACGGTGACGGGCGGCGGCGCCACGAACGTGGGCGCGGCGGGCACGCTGGCCTCGGGCGCCGGTATGGTAACCGTTGGCGGTGTCGACATCGGCTCGGCCGGCGCCGTCGTCACCGGAGCTGTTGTGATGACCGTGCCCGGCGCGGGCACCGTGATCGGGGCGCCTGGCGTGGTCGACAACGGCGTCGAGGAAATCACTTCGCTGATCACATACTGCGGGCCGTTCGGACCTTGGATCAGCAGCAGTGTCTGCTGGCCGTTGCCCGTCGGCGCGGCCGGAGCCGGGACCACCGTGCCGGCCGGCATCGCCGAACTGCTCGACATCATGGTGGGCACCGCAGCCGGCGTCGGCATCGATTGAACGACCGTGGTCGGGATTGGCATCGTACCGCTGTGCATCGGCATCGGGCCAGCCGGCGAATAGCCAACCGGGTAGACCATGCCGCCGGAGCCCATGATCGGCTGGCCGCTGGCGATCATCTGATTCGACGGCATCATTGCCATCGAACCGGTGGATGACATCATCATCCCGCCCGAGGCGGGCGTCATTGGGAGGTTACGGCCGGCGTTGATCTGCGCATAGGCGGGCGACATCGGCATCGTGCCGGTCATGTCGCCGCGCGCCACGCCCGTGTGGGCGTATTGAGCCCCGCCGGTCTGGCATCCGGAGAGAAGGCCGGCGGCCAGAACTCCGGCCGCCGCGAGACTTCGCCGTAGGAACCGCGTACCCATTGGATGGCTCTCCCTGCCGGTTCAAATGGCGAGTTACTGCTTCGGCATCACGGGCGCGCCCGCGGGCGGTCCCGCCGGAGCAACGCCAGGCACCGGAGCGGCGCCGCGTGGGGCGGCCCGGTCCTTCGGGTTCAACAGCCCGGCCGCTTCTTCCTGGTAAGCCAGTTCACGCGTTAGCGGGAAGTCCGGCTCTTGCGGGAAGTATTGCGGATTGTGTTGTTCCAAATAGTGCGCGCTGGGAAGGGTCATTCCACCCCCCCAGGTTTGGCAGCCGGTCGTCAGCGTGAGCCCGGCGGACAGGCCCAGGCTGGCCAAGGTGAGCAGCCGGGCGCGGCGGATCAAGTGCATGGTCGATGCCCCAGGGCCCAGGCGCGGGCCGGTCGTACGAATCCTGCAACCGGTATCGGCTTGCCCGACCGTTTCGATTGAACGGAATTGGCGGATTTGGGCGAAAGACCGGGTGGATCCCCGGCAGGCGGTTGACCCAGTTGATTAAGCTTACCCACTCATCCAGATCGGCGAGCGGAGGTGCGTAAGCACCCCGATGATGTTGTCACGTTCTCACATCATCGAGGTGCTTACGCACCTCCGCTCGCCTTCCAGTCCGCGATGCCGATCACGCGGCGGTAGTAATGATGGCTGCGATCCGCTTCGGGGCATGGGGCGAGCTTCCATTCCCATTCCTCGCCGCGCGTCGGCCACGGGACACCGAAGAAGAGATCGCGGCGTTCGACGATCTGGCCGAGCAGGTTGATCTTTAGCCGCTCGAAATCCGTGACCAATGTGACCGCCCCGGGAAGCCGGTCGAGATAGGCAAGATGCGCGCGAATCAGATCGCGGGCGTAGTCGTCGATCTTGTCCTGGCGATGGACATTCTGTTTTTGCAAATACGACATCGGCATGCACGGCAGTTGCGAAAGCAGATTGACCGAGGCCGTGAAGTCGACTTCGGGGTCGTCGAGAAAGAGCGTCGGCTCGCTGCGCGGCAGCGGTTCGTCGGGGTCCCACGCCACGGCATACGCTCGATTGATCGTGCCGCTGATGTCGGCTTCCATTCGATGAACGTTGCTGAGCCCACGTGTCGCCCAGCGGCTGGCGAACGGATGGATCAAGTCGACGAGTACGACCTCGCGGAACATTGCGGCGAGTTCCTCGATCGGCACATCATGTTGAAGGCCGCCGCCGAGGATGACGGCCTTTCGCTTTTGCGTGGCGTGTTGTGCGCCTTCCAAGATGATGGCCCGCGACCGTTCGACGTGATTGGCCCAGAACTCCCGGCAACGCCGATAGCGTTTCTCGATGCCGGCGACCTCGGCCGGAAAGCCCATCGCGGCGACGGCCCGCGAATACGGGGCGATCAAACGAAGCCAGTCGGGAAGCACTTTAGGAACCACGAATGACACGAAAGGAACGAAATAAGAGAAATCAGAGAGCTGTCCGTGCAAGGATAGCCCTCTGATTTCTGTATTCTTTCGTGCGTTTCGTGTCTTTCGTGGTTCCTAGGTTATCTGTCTTTCTGCACCTGGATGAGCACTTGCTTCATGGCGTCCAGGGGATCGCGGCCGTGAGCCTGGTAGTTCTTCGCGCCAACGGTGCAACCGAATGCCCAGTCGCCGCCGTTAAGTTGCTCGGTCCGCAAGCCGCTCGCGCCCGACGATTGTAGCAGCGCCTGGCCCTCTTCCATCGTCGAAACACGTGCCGGGTTCTTCAGGGCCTCGTAGCTGACAAGGCGAACCGGCGATGACGTGTCGACCGGCGCATAGGCCGCGTCGTTCGACCGGCCTGCGGCGCCGTCGGCACTGGTGCGGCCGTATGTCGGCGATGCGCTAGGCAGTTGGCTGCCAACACCCGTCGAGATCGTCGGTAAGCGGGCGCCCGCAGCGCCCATCGGTTTGTTCGCCACGAAGGGCTCATCAGTGCCGCCGCTGAACGGCATGCGCGTGCGTGAGAAGAGGTTCGGGCTCGTCAATTGCGGTAGGCCTTGAATGCCGCCCGGCGAGGAGTCGGTCGGCGTCGGCACGTCCGGCACCGTGATCCCAATGCGGGCGCCGGAGTCATAAGCCGGCGAGTCGAGGCCGAGGCCGCCACGTTCCGGAGGCGGCGTCGGAACGATGGGCCGGTTGAAGTTGCCGAGCAGCGGGTCGCCGCCCGTGGACCCATTGGGAAAGGCGCAGCCGCTCGCGGCCAGCACGATCGCCGCGGCCGCCACGATTCCGCCACGCCGCAGGTGTTGGAGTCGGTTCCCCATCTTGACCCGCCTTCCATGTCGCCTAGATTCACCGCATCGCGCCCGGCCGGCCCGGGCTTGGCGAGGTGTTCATCGGTTCGCATGGGCCGGACAATTGGCTCGTTTGCCAAAATCCGCAGCACCCTCCCGCCGGTGACCGCCCGCACAACCGGCACCTCTTCTCCCGAGTACCCAGGTTCATGGCTAATCATCGCATCGCAGTCATCGGCGGGGACGGCATCGGCCCTGAAGTCATCGAGCAAGCCATCCGCGTCGTCGACGCGGCCGGCAAAAAGCACGGGGCCGCCTTCGAGTGGAACCGCCTGCCGTGGGGCTCGGACCTTTACAAAAAGGCCGGCCACATCCTACCGCCGGACGGTTGGGACACGCTCAAGAAGCACGACGCCATCTTCTTCGGCGCCGTCGGCGACCCGGAGATCCCCGACACAATCCCGGTTCATCAACTATTGCTGCCGATGCGGCGGAAGTTCGACCAGTACGTGAATCTGCGCCCCGCGTACTTGTTCGATGGCGTGCCGAGTCCGCTGCGTGACAAGGCGCCGGGTTCGATCGACATGCTGGTCTATCGCGAGAACACGGAAGGCGAATACGCCCCCGTCGGCGGCCGACTGTATGAAGGCATGCCGGCCGAGGTGGCGATCCAGACGGCCGTCTTCACGCGCCGCGGTTGCGAGCGCATCATCCGGGCCGCCTTCGAAGCGGCGCGACTGCGAAAGAAGAAGCTGACGAGCATCACCAAGTCGAACGCATTGGTGCATGGCATGGTGCTCTGGGACGAGGCGGCGAAGAGCGTGGCCAAGGACTATCCCGATGTGCAGATGCACTCGCTCCTCGTCGATGCCGCGGCGATGGACTTCGTCCGAAAGCCGGAATCGTTCGATGTCGTCGTCGCCAGCAACCTGTTCGGCGACATCCTGACCGACCTGAGCGCCATGGTCACCGGCAGTGTCGGCCTGGCGTCGAGCGCGAACATCAATCCGGAGCGAACGTACCCCAGCATGTTCGAGCCTGTCCACGGCAGCGCTCCCGACATCGCGGGCAAGGGAATCGCCAACCCGCTCGCCGCGGTGTTGTCCGCGGCGCTGATGCTCGATCACTTAAAGGAACCCACAACGGCAAGCGCGGTCCGCGAGGCGATCCAGAAGGTGCTGAAAGAGAAGAAAGTGCTATCGCCGGACCTGGGTGGGAAGGCGAAGACGACGGAGGTCGGAGATGCGGTTGTGGGGGCTGTTTGATCGAGGCGAGCGGAGCCGCGG
>DATANR010000409.1:0-12035 GCA_036266155.1 Gemmataceae bacterium
AATGACAGAATCGGGCGGCTTACGCCGCTCCGCTCGCCAAACCTCTCACGATCGACGATCGATTTCCGAGCGCGCCATCGACAGGTGACGCAGCACGTTGCCGAGAATGGATTTCACTGTCGATCCGAGGCGGCCGTCGTGTCTCGCTGCGGCGACGTACCAGCCGGCCGAGTCGAGTGGTCGCTCTTCGCGCAGAACATACCCCATCGTCCGGCACGTCGAGCCCCACGCTTCGGCTTGCGCCAACGGATCGGCGGTCTCGGCGTTGCGGCGGCGCACGAGCGAGCGCCGCAGAATCGCCAATACGGCCGCGATGCGTTCGGTGATCCTCTTCGATAGATTCGCGTGCCCGGTACGGTAACGCAGGAGTGGTTCATCAACGAAATCAAATTCGAAATGCCGAGCGACGCGGAGCCAGAGGTCGTAGTCGATTGCCAGCGGCAGCTTGGGGTCGAACATGCCGATGGCTTCAAAGACCGACTTGCGGACCATCGCGGAAGAGAAGCAGACGGGGTTTTGGACCAACAGCACGTCGTAGATCTTGCCGCCCGCCAATGCCGCGGGCGGCGTCGGCAAGTCGCGGCCGTCGCCATCCATCAACATTCGTCGACTATAAATGACACCAACTTCCGGGTTCGCAAACAGTGGTAATTGGGCTTCCAGCTTATGCGGAAGCCATTCATCGTCGCCGTCCAGAAAGGCGATGAGCGGGGCACGAGCTTGCAGGATGCCGAGGTTCTTGGCCCGCGACTGGCCCAGGCCATCCGTGCGATGGTAGTGAACGCGGTCGTCGCTGAGAAATGGGCGGACGACTTCCGGCGTATCGTCGGCCGAGCCATCGTCGATGACGATGATTTCCAGATCAGCAAAAGTCTGTGCAAGAACGGACCGCAAGGCCCCGGCGAGATAGCGGCCGTAGTTGCGCGTGGTGACGACGACGCTGACGGCGGGCATGGCCACTTGGGGTACCGTTGAAAACCGTCCACCCTTGACAGGTGGGTTCAAGTGAGCGGAGACCGAAGCGCAGCGAGGGCGACGCAGTATCTGCTCGCGATGGCGTCGCCCTCGCTGCGCTTCGGTCTCCGCCTATTCAGGCCCACCACTAAAGCTGGACGGTCTACTACAAAACTTCACGGAGCCAGCGACTTCAAATACGCTGTCGCCACCGGAGACACGCAGAACCGATACTTGCCCGATGGCTCTTGCGGGATCGCGTCGACCAACTCGACCTCGTAACCCATCTGCGGGCCGAACGTGTTGCGCACCAGCTTCTCGATCTGACTGTACGAATCGGGCCCAAACTCAGCGCCGGCGACCAGGCGCAAGCGCAGGAACGTCAGCTTTTCCTGCACGATCTGTACCTGGGCCGCGCCGCGGATTTCGGTCGCGAAGTGGTCTGTCAACGAGATGCCAGAGATCAGGGTTCCGCCCGGCGTCAACACATAGTCCGCCTCGCGGCCGACGACGCGCTCGATCAACGGCAAGCCTCGACCGCAGGAACAAAGTCGGCTCGACGGCAAGGCAACGTCCCCGACCTGATAGCGGATGAGCGGCATCGCCCGGTTCGTCAGGTCAGTGAGCAACAGCCGGCCAGCGCCGGGCCCGGCGTTCAAGCGATCGTCGGGGACGATCTCGCAATAGACGCCGTCGGCATTCAGGTGCAGGCCGTTGTGTTCCTCGCATTCGCAGGCGATCAGGCTGACTTCTTCGCAACCGTAGCGGTTCGTGACCTTGCAGCCGAACGCCTCTTCGATCACGCAGCGTTGCCAGGCATGCAGCGTCATTGCGGCTGACACGATGCCATCGGGGCGGATCGCGTCGGGGCAATATTTGCGTACGTACTCGGCGAACAGGTAGAGCGAGTGCGCGTGACCGAACAGCAGGCCCGGCGACCTGTGGCGAAGGTGATCGGCAAAGGCCTTCAACCGCGTTCGGTCGATGCCGAGCGTGTTCAAAAAACTCTCACGATCGACGAGCAGGCGGCGCAGGCGGGCTTTCCATGTGCCGCGCTCGGCCGCGCCGTGGCCCCAGAGGCGGGCGATGCGTGAGCCGAGTTGCCAGCCGCTCCACTGGTCGGAGCGAATTGTGCAGGCACGCTTCCAGGCCATTGCTTCGGAGTTGACGACCACCGTCAGCGGCACGCCGGTGGATCCGGACGTCATCTTCGTGGTGACCGGCCGGCCGCGGTAATCGCTGGAGCGCAGGTCGTCGCCACGGGTCCGGATGTCGGTCTTCGACAACATTGGAAACTGGCGGAGATCGTCGAGCGAACGCAGCGCGTCCGGATGAACGCCGGCCGCCTTCCACCGTTCGCGGTAGAAGGGCACGGTGTCCCACGCATGTCGAACCATGGCGCGCACAGCCGCGAGTTGCCGATCGCGGATAACGTCCGGCGGGTCGAACTGTGTGCGTTCGAGAGTGCGTAAGTGCTTGAGGTGCGGGCTGCCGGCCTTCTGCGCGGCCAGCGGCTGAACGAACAGACGGTTCAACGACGCGATCATCCGACGGCTCCGGAATCCGTTCCTGGGAGTCGAGTGGAGAATCCTACTACTCGTCGGGCCATGCTGCAATGCCGTCTGCCCGCCTCTGTCCGGACTTTCGCCTGGGCGATTGAATTACAATGCCGCTTATGGTAGACTCACTCATCATTTTCTCATCCTTCAGGGGCTTTCCCAATGACGGCCCGATGGTCCTCGCGCTCGCGAACCGGCTTTACGCTGATCGAGCTGCTGGTAGTGATTGCGATCATCGCCATTTTGATCGGCCTTTTGCTGCCGGCCGTCCAGAAGATTCGCGAAGCCGCGAATCGCATGAAGTGTACCAGCCACTTGAAGCAGATCGGGCTCGCGTTCCACAATTATCACGACACGAACGCGTCGCTGCCGACAGCCGGGAACTACGACTCCGGCAATCCGCCGACCGACCGCCGGGACTGGGGTTGGGCATACGAGATCCTTCCGTACATCGAGCAGGACAATCTCTACCGGGAGCCGAACAACACCAAAATCCGCAAGACGCCGATCGTGATCTACAACTGCCCGAGCCGCCGACTGCCAGCTCTGTATGGTGGCGAGGCCAAGTCGGATTACGCGGGTAACGGCGGAACCCGCATCGGCAGCGATGGGTTCGACGGGATGGTGTGCAAGGCGGCCGGGTCGGCCAACTCGTTCAAGAACGGCGCGCTCACCTTTGCCCTGATCACGGACGGGCTGTCGAACACCATCATGGTCGGCGAGAAGCTGGTCAACCGCCCGACCATGGGTGGTAGCGACGACGACTTCACGGACAATGAGTCCTGGGCCGGACCCGGCTTCGCGGACGGAGACATTATGCGCGGCTGTATTCCGCGCGGGTCGAGTTGGTACACGCCGGTGCGGGACACCAACGACAAGCCGGCCCCAAACGACCAGCTATTCTGGCGCTTCGGGTCGGCCCACCCGAGCGGGTGCAACTTCGTGTTTGGCGACGGGTCAGTTCGACACATCCGGTACACTGTCGACCCAGTGACCTTCATGCACGCCTGCAAGCGGGACGACGGGCAGACGGTCGACTTGAACTGAGGCCCGATCCCAGAGATCTTCGAGCCATTCCAGCACGCCACAGGTTTGGCCATGCCGCACCGTCGGCTCACTTCCCGGCCGTTAGTTGTTCGGCCGTAGCCCTGTCGATAAAACACTCTCTTTGCCCCCCATGGACCCGCCTCCGATGGCCGACGCCGCGCCGACCGCTTCGCAAGACCCCTGGTTCCAGACCCTGTTCGCCGACCGCCTCGGCGGGGCCAACTACGGCAAGGGAACCGAGATCTACAAGTTCGAGAAGATCAAGCGGGCCAAACGAAAGGCGTTGGCCGAGCATCCCGAACGCAAGCTGCTCGACTTCGGCATCGGCGAGAACGACGACATGGCCGCTCCAGTCGTGCGTGAGTCGCTCAAGGCAGAGACCGACAAGGTCGAGAACCGCGGCTATGCCGACAACGGCATTCAGAACTACAAGGACGCCGCCGCCGAGTTCATGCTGCGCCAGTTTGGCGTGAAGCTCGATCCGGTCACCGAGATTTGTCACTGCATTGGCTCGAAGCCGGCCTATGCGATGTTGCCTGCCTGCTTCATCAATCCCGGCGATGTGACGCTGATGACTGTGCCCGGCTACCCGGTGGCCGGTACGCACACGAAGTACCTCGGCGGCGAAGTTCACCGGCTGCCGTTGTTCGAGAAGAACGGCTTCTTCCCCGATCTCGACGGCATCCCCGCCGACATCAAGAAGCGAGCCAAGCTGCTGGTCATCAACTATCCGAACAGCCCGACCGGCGCCGTCGCCACGAAGGATTTCTTCAAGCGTGTGATCGAGTTCGCGCACAAGAACCAGGTCGTGATTGTGCAGGACGCGGCCCACATTCTGCTGACGTATCAGGGCGAGCCGCTCAGCTTCTTGCAAATGGACGGGGCGAAGGAAGTCGGCGTCGAGGTTCACTCGATGTCGAAGGGCTTCAACATGATCGGCTGGCGGCTCGGCTGGGTGTGCGGCCATCCGAAGATCGTGCAGGCCTATGCCGACGTGAAGGACAACAGCGACAGCGGCCAGTTCATGGCGATCCAGAACGCGGCCGCGACCGCACTGCGCACGCCGGCGATTCCGAAGGAGATCCGCACCAAGTATCGGAGACGCCTGACGAAGCTCGTGGCCGCCCTGCAAAAGGTTGGCTTCCAGTGCTCGATGCCGGGCGGGACGTACTTCCTCTACGCGAAGTCGCCGATCGCCGCGGCCGGCCGTGAGTTCAAGACGGCGGAGGACGCGTCGCAATTCCTGATCCACGAGCAATCGGTCTGCTGTGTGCCGTGGGACGACGCGGGCTCGTTCCTGCGCTTCTCGGCGACGTACATCGCGAAGGATGAGGCGGAAGAAGACGCCCTGATGGCGACGACGGTCGAACGGCTCGGGAGGCTGGGGTTGAGGTTCTGACCATGGGCGACCTTTGGTTGGTCCTCCGCAAGTTCTTCTCGAACGCCAAAACGGTCGCTACCATCGCGCCGAGTTCGCGGGCCCTGTCGCGGGCGATTTTGCGCGGCATTGATTGGTCGAAGACAAAGACGGTCGTCGAACTCGGCGCCGGCACCGGGCCGATTACGAACGAACTGGTCAAGGTCGCGCCGCCGTCGGCCCGCCTGGTCGTCAACGAATTCCTGCCCGACTTCTGCGTGGCCCTGCGACAGAAGTTCCCGGGCCTGGATGTCGTCGAAGGCGACGCCCGGCGGCTTGGCGAGATGATGGCCGAGCGCGGCATCGCGCAGGTCGACTACATTCTCTCGGGTCTACCGCTGACGCACTTCAAACCAGCCGACCGCGATGCCGTCATCGACCAATGTGGTCGGCTCATGGGGCCAACGGGCGAGTTTCGGCAACTCACGACGGCACCGTGGCTGTATCGCAAGCTTTATCGCCGTTACTTCCGTGAAGTGTCGTTCCGGCTCGTCGTGTGGAACCTGCCGCCGGGCGGTGTGTATTATTGCCGCGGCTGGATTCCGCCGGAGGAACGCAGTCCGCTTGTCACCTAGATGCTTGTTGGCGACAATCTCAATTCAACGCCCGTCTTCCGAGAACGTCATGCGTCGTTCGGCCCTCATGCTCGGATTCGCCCTGGCCATCCTGCCGTCCGCCTGCAACAAGAACGCGCCGAAAGGCGGGACGACCACATCTTCATCGGCTGTGCCGGTTTCGAAGCAGCAGCCGGCGCATGACACGTCGGGCCTGCTCGCCACGCTCAAGGGGACGACGCCCGAGAAGCACCGCCGCGCCATCGAGATGGCTCGCGAAATGGACGAGCAGGGGCAAGATCCGATTCCCGTGTTGATTGAAGCGATGAAGGATCCGGCTTGCGGCGCCTTGGGTACCGCTCACGAAGTTCGGCCCACAAGCACGCGTGAGACAGCCGTACTCGCTTTGTTGGAATTGAAGGGCAAAGGTAAGAAGGCGCTGATTGAGCAGGGAATCCCGGTATTAGAGAAGGGCCTGCGCGACGGCAAGCCGGAAGTGCGCGAGCATACGGTAAACGCAATCGGCATGATCGGACCCGAGGCCAAGGGGGCCTCCGAAGCGGTCTGTAAGCTGTGCGCGGATGGCAACAAGGACGTACGGTCGACGGCCTATCGCGTGCTGCAGAGGTTTAAGTCGTTTCCCCCAGCTCCCATCCTGCGTTACCTGATGCATCCGGACCTCGGCGTCGCGGGCGAGGCGGCCGCGGCGCTGGCGTGGATCAAGCCGACCGGAGCGGACTCGGTGCCGCTGTTGCTGGAAGCGATCAAGCGCGAGCCGAAGGCCAAGCAGGAGCCGAGCGATGTGATGTTCATCAAGAACGCGGCCGCCGAGGCACTGGCCGGTGTGGGCAAGGGCGCCGATTCCGCGGTGCCGACGCTCGTCGAAATGTTGACCAAGGCCAAGAAGGAAGACGTCGAGTTGATGGCCAAGCCGCAGAAGGCAACCGATACGGCCGCCAACCTGTCCGGCCCGGTGCTCGCGCTGCGGCGCATCGGCAAGCCGGCGGCCGAGGCGGTTATACCGTTATTGAAGCACGACCAGGCGATCGTTCGCTATCAGGCAGCCGCCGTGCTCAGTGGGATGAGCCCGGGCGAAGCAGCCGTGGGTCTGCCGGCCGTGCAGGCCGCGATGGAGGCGGAGCGCGATTTGCCGGGCGGCGAGATGTACGCGTTCGAGGAAATGGTTGCGGCCACGCTCAATCTCGGCGGCGACGCGGATAAGGTGCTCGGGCAAATCACGGAACTCCTCAAGAGCGACAACGAAGTCGTTCGCCTGCGCACGGCCAGGGTGCTCGCTCGGCTCGGCCGCAAGGCAGCGCCGGCGGTGCCGAAGCTCGTCGAGCTGCTGAACGACAAGTACACGCAGATTCAGATCGCGGCCCTGGAAGCGCTTGCCGCGATCGGGCCGACGGCGGCAAAAGACTGCGTGATCGAAGTTGCCAAGAAGGTCGAGGGCATGGACATCGGCGTCGCCCGCGAGGCGACCAAGACGCTCAAGGCCTTCGGCCCGGCGGCGGGTCCAGGTGTGCCGGCGCTCGCCAAGGCACTCGACTCGAATGAACGGTATTTCTGCATCGAAGCCGCCGAGGCGTTGACGGCCATTGGCCCCGAAGCGGTCGCGGCCGTGGAGTCGATCGTCAAGCATTTGGCAGATGCGGCTGCGAACCGCGAAGAAAAGCTTGCGCTTCTGCAAGCGACCGCGGCGGTCGGCCCGCCGGCGAAGGACGCGATCCCGACGCTCGCCAAATTGCTTGGTGAAAAGGAGACGGCGATCCGCGTCGCAGCGGCCGAGACGCTTGGCAAGGTTGGGGCCGGCAACGAGTCGGCGATCAAGAGCTTGACTGCTCCGCTCGCGGACCAGAAGAATACCCCCTTCGCGATGCAGGCGGCACTCTTGCGCGCGCTCGCGAGCATGGGCCCAGCGGGCAAGTCCGCGACGGGCGACGTGAAAGCGTACGCCGAAGTGGCCAACGACCCGGCAGCCAAGATTTGGGCCGCAGGTGCGCTGATGGCGTTCGGCGTCGACGCGGAGGCAAATGGCAAGCTCATCCTCGCCGCCCTCAAGGAGAAGGCCCCGACTGGCAAGTCCGCCCGCGGCGCCGCGGTGGATGCGGCCGAGTTCCTGGGGGCCAAGGGCAAGTCGGCCGTGCCGGACTTGCTTGAGATTTTGCAAGACAAGGCGCAGCCGGGCACGACCCGCGAGCGCGCCGCCCGCACGCTCGGCAAGCTCGGCCCTCAGGCGAAGGACGCGATCAAGCCGCTGACCGATTGCCTGAAAGAGAAAGACAAGGGGCTGCAACGCGCGGCCGCCGACGGGCTCGGCTACTTGGGACCGGAAGCTGTCGTCGCCGCGCCGAAGCTGCGCGAACTCCTGAAATCGGACATCGCCGACGCCGCTCAAGCGGCACTCGACAAGATCGAACCCGAGAAGAAGTAATTCGGACCTGCCTGTCTGCATTCGACGCAATCGGCACGCGGCTTGCAACCTTTCTCCTACCGGATGTCGAATCCGGCCGCGACGCCCGTCGCGGAATCTCTTTTGGAGGATGTAATGAGCGTCAAAGAAAAACTTCAGGAGGCCGGCCACTCCATTTCCGAGGCCGCGACCAAGGCGGGACACAAGGTGGCCGAGGGCGCCGAAAAGGCCGGCGACTGGGTGAAGGAAAAGCTGCACCACGCCGGCAACAAGGCCGACGAAGCGGCACAGAAGGCCAGCGACAAAGCCGAAGAGGCGAAGGACAAGAGTTGTGAGACCAACAGCGGTTGTGGCTGTTCCTGATTTGATTTGAATCGTGTCACATCAAGACGCCAAGAGGAAGAAATCTCCCTCTTGGCGTCTTGGCGTGACACGGCGGCACGGCCGTGATTGGAACTGAGCCGTAGTCTTGGCGAGTCGCGCCCTCGACTAGCCGTCCTTCCGCAAGTCGTACGCCTTGATCTTGCGGTCGAGCGTCGAGCGTTCGATCTGCAGGATCTCCGCGGCCCGGCTCTTGTTCCAGTCGGTGTGCTTGAGCGTCTCGCGGATGTGGCGCTTCTCGACTTCTTCGAGCGATTGCACCTTGTAAACCGGCGGATAGACACCCGAGCCCGCGGGGTCGAAGCTCGTCAGCCACAGGTCGCCGGCGTCGAGGTACGCCTTGTCATTGAGCGCTACCGCACGTTCGATCACGTTGCGCAACTCGCGCACGTTGCCCGGCCAGTGATAGCCCTTGAGCTTGTCGGTCGCGTCCGGCGTCAGGCCCTTGAAACGCCGACCCGTCTCGCGGGCGAACTTCTTGAGGAAGTGATCGGCCAGCGCCGGCACGTCGTCGAGCCGGTCACGCAACGGCGGCACCTTGATCTCGACGACTTGTAGACGATAAAAGAGGTCCTTGCGAAACGTCCCGTCGCGGACGGCCTGTTCGAGCGGCCGATTCGTCGCCGCCACCACGCGCACGTCGACTTGAATGCGATTGTTGCCGCCGAGCCGTTCGAACGGATGCCCTTCGAGGACGCGCAGGAATTTGGACTGCGTGCTGGCCGGCATCTCGCCGATCTCGTCGAGGAAGATCGTGCCGCGGTCGGCCGCCTCGAACTTGCCCATCATCTTTTCGGTCGCACCGGTGAAGGCGCCGCGTTCGTGGCCGAAGAGTTCGCTTTCGAGCAACGACTCGGTGATCGCCGCGCAGTTCAGCGTGATGAACGGCCCGTCTTTCCGCGGGCTCGTGTTGTGAATCGCACGGGCGACCAACTCCTTGCCAGACCCACTTTCGCCGCGGATCAGCACCGTGGCCGACGTTCCGGCCACCCGGCTGATCTGGCCTTCGATGTGCTTGAGCGCGGCACTTTCGCCGACCAGCTCGCTTTCGAGCCGCAAGACCGCTTGCAGCGCGCGATTCGTATTCGACAGCACGTCTTGCCGGCGAAGCTGCGACCAGGCGCCCGCCATCTGTTGCGCGACTGCCAGCGTGTACTCCAGGTCGTCTTCGTCAAACTGCTTTGGACTGGCCGCGTACAAGTGGATCAGCCCGAGCACCGCGTCGCCTTCGAGGACCGGCACGCAGATCAGGCTGACCGCTTTCAACTCGACGATGCTGTCGCGCTTGGCGAATTTCGGGCTCTGCTGCAAATTGTCGGCCAGCACGGCCTCGCGCGTGTCGAGAACCGTGGTGCTGACCAGTTGCGACGCCTTGTGATAGGTCGACGGCTTGCCGTCGCGGCTCTTGTGCGCCACGAGTTCCAGGTCGCGCGGAAGGACGGCCATCACGGCGCCGTAATCGGCCTCGAAGCCCTCGAACAGCCCCGCGAGCACGGCATTGGCCAGGTCCTCGATCGATCGTGCCGCCCCCATGTCGAGGGCGAGGCGATACAGAGCAGCTAGGGCGCGATCCGGGCCCGCGACTTTGACCGTCCTGCCGTCGACCGTGTCGTCGTTGTTGCCGGGCAGAAAGCGCGTCTTGGTCGTCCGCTTGGTGATGCGGATCGCTTCTTCGAGGGCCCGTGCCGGCGCCTCCGGGATGCCCGGCAGATCGGCCAAATCGTCGACGAAGCGAAAGCGCGAGTTGCCCATCTGCAAGCGGTCGCCGCTTTTGAGCGCCTGCTCGCCGCGAATGACCTTGCCATTGACCTTGGTCCCGTTCGTCGAGCCGAGATCGCGGGCGTACCAGTCGCCTTCCGCAAACGCCAACTCGGCATGATCGCGCGACGACAGATCGTCGGCGAGGACGATGCGATTCTTGGGGGACCGGCCGATCCCGAATGTCACCCCGCGCTGGAGCGGGTAGACGTCGCCAAACCCGTCGTCGAGTTCGGCGATGAAATACGCGGTGGACGGAGCGGCCATGCGGGCCCCGGTTCGGGACGATTGAGTCGGCGAGTACCCTTCAGGATACCGGTTTCAGGGGGTCTGATCAAATGGCGGCGCTACGCCGCAAGCGGCGGGTCTATTTCAAGAACCCCTGGTCGCGGAGCCACGTGGCGCAGGTTTGCGTCCATTTAGCACACGGTCGGTCGCTCGGCCGCACGGCAAAATCATGTGCACAGTTCGCGTATACATGTAATTCGGCGGACACGCCCGCCTTTTTCAATTCCCGATACAAGACCACGCTGTGGGCCGGGTCGCTGATAAGGTCGGCCCCGCCGTGCACCAGAAACATCGGCGGCGTCGTCTTGGCAACGTGCAGGCCCGGCGCGAGTTCATCCTTGTCGGCGGTCTTCAAGTACCCGGAATAAGCCGCGATGCCGAAATCAGGCCGGCAACTTACCTTGTCGATGTCGTCAATCGCCTCGTACGTCCGCTTCTCAAAGCCGGTGGCCGTCGCAACGACCAGATGCCCGCCGGCCGAGAAGCCGACCATGCCGATGCGGTCCGCGGCGATGCCCCATTCCTTGGCTCGACTACGCACGAGACTGACGGCCCGCTGCGCATCCTGAAGTGGTCGCCGGGCCGGCTCGCCCTTCACCTCATCCGGCCGCCGTGGCACGCGATACTTCAAGATGATGCCCGTGACGCCGATTGAATTGAGCCACGCGGCCACCTCTTCACCTTCGAGTTCCCAGAACAGATTCCAGTACCCGCCGCCGGGGCAGATGATCATCGCGGTCCCGGTGTCCTTGTCCTTCGCGGGTCGACAAATGGTGATCGTCGGCTTCGTAACATTGGTCACCATCCGCGTCGGCTCCGTGACCTCGACCTGCTTGCGATCGAGCTTGGGCGACATGCGGACGTACTCGGCCCCGATGGTCCCCGGCTCCTCCGGGGCCTTGCCGGGCCAGAGATCAACGACGAGGGGCTTGTCGGCGGCGCGGAGAGACGTTGGTAGCGTCAGACAGGCGAGGGCGAGAAAGCGAACGAATATGGATGACATCGTCATTGCGGTGGTGTCCTCTCTCATCGCGATGGCGCCGGAAATCGGCCATTCGCACCGTTGCCTATAAGCTATCCGCGGAAGAACAATCTCCGCCAAATCGCATCACGAAGCGGGAATCGCCATGCCCAAACGCTTCCGCATTGCCTTTTCGTTCGCCGGTGAGAAACGAGCGTTTGTCGAGAAGGTAGCGCATCTGTTGCCACCGCTCTATCACAAGACGGCTATTCTTTATGACAAGTTCCACGAGGCCGAATTTGCACGTCGTGATTTGGGCATGTATTTGCCCGAACTTTATCACGACCAGTCAGACCTCGTCGTGGTCGTGATTTGCAAAAACTACCAGAAAAAAGAATGGTGTGGGCTTGAGTGGCAGGCGATTCACGCGCTGCTTAAAGGTCGCAAGGACGAGGACGTGATGCTGTGCCGATTCGATCGCGCGTCACTTCGCGGCCTCTTTGACGGGGCCGGCGTTTGCGAACTCGATGATCACACGCCGCACACAACTGTTGAACTCATTTTGCAACGGCTTGCGAGGAACGAAAACAAGCCCGTCGACTACTACTTCTACTGTCTAGCTACCGTCGCTGTTCGTTCTTCAATGGTGGTATGGCGTTACGCGCGCGATGGTGATAGTACCGCGCCAGCTCGTTGCGCC
>DATANR010000410.1:0-7050 GCA_036266155.1 Gemmataceae bacterium
CGCTCGCCTGGGATCTGTCCCTATTTTGAGCGATTCTCTCCCATTAGTAACGGGAGTCGATAATGTTCGGCCACGCTCGATTCCTCCTCATGGTCTTGTGGGCCATAGCCATAATGCTAGTCGTCGCCGATGCGGCGATGGCCTATGTCGGTCCTGGCGCCGGCATGGAGTTCATCGGCTACGCGGCCGGCTTGATCGCAATGGTGGTCGCGGCCTTCTTCAGCATCTTGATGTGGCCGGTTTACACCGCCCTGCGTTGGTGGCGTGGCCCAAAGCCGGTCGCAGAGGCGCCGCCACCAGCGGCTCCGCCGGTCGAAGTGCCGGCCGAAAACCCACCACCAGCGCCGGCCGCCCCCACGACGCCTTGAGGGCATTCCTTGGTTGGCAAGGATTCACCGTTCTACGTACCGCCCGTTCTGGACGTGCTTGGCCGAGCGGTATGTCGCTTCTCACAGTCTTGGCTTTGGCTCGGCAAGCTGGAATCGCTGGCTCTCGGTCCGCAAATCGCGGATCGTGAGATCAAGCAACCGATCTACGTCTGCGGGCTCGCACGATCGGGTAGCACGTTGCTGCACGAAGTTCTCGCCGCACATCCGCAAGTCGCGACACATCGTATCAAGGATTATCCATTTGTTTCCACACCATATTGGTGGCGCCGCGCCACGGCGGCGACGCGGCCGTCTGCCGCGCGCGAACGGCCGCACCGCGACAAGATGATGATCACCTCCGATAGCCCGGACGCGCTCGAGGAAATGCTGTGGATGGCCCACTTTCCGCACTGTCACGATCCGCACCACGACAATCGTCTTGGCGCTCATGATCGCAATCCACCCTTCGATCGCTATTATCGCAATCACCTTCGCAAGTTGATGCTGGCGGAATCGAAGGTCCGCTATGCCGCGAAGGCGAACTACCATCTCGGCCGCCTCGAATACCTGCTGCGGCTATTCCCAGATGCCCGCTTCGTCATCCCGGTCCGCGATCCGGAGAGCCACATCGCGTCGCTGATGCGGCAACATCAATGGTTCGCCGCGGGCCACCGTGAGTCGCCGCCGTCGTTGACCGTGATGCAGACGTCCGGCCACTTCGAATTCGGCCTTGATCGTCGGCCGACGAATCTCGGCAATCACGAGCGTGTGCAGCAAATCGAGGACGCCTGGTCGCGTGGCCACGAGGTCCGCGGTTGGGCCGTGTACTGGGACATGGTCTACAACTATCTGGCCGACTTGCTGGATTGCAACGCCGCCATTCGGAAGGCATCGGTCGTGGTGTCGTTTGACGACTTGTGCGTGAACCCGGCGAATGAGCTGCACCGCGTTCTCGACCATTGTGCGCTTCCCGATCCGAGGCCGATCATCGAGAAGTTTGCGCCCGGCATTCGCACGCCGGACTATTACTCGAGCGGCTTGACCACTGCGGAATCGGCAATGATCCGAAGCGAAACGGCGGCCACCGTCCGACGCTTCGAAATGCTGTTGCAATAAGACTGTCGCGACCCTTGGATTCACGCAAGCAACTGCGAAAATAGCCCAACTATCCCAGCCTTGGACAAAGACCACCATGGCAACTCCCAGCGTTCCCGCTGCAACTCCGTCCGCTCCACCTCGCCGCAAACGGCGTACGCTGTTCCTCGGCTTCGCATTTATCCTGGGCGGTTCGCTGATCGCATTTGTCATCGGCGCGGCCGTGATGTTCTTTCAATGGCCGCCCTCCGAGTTCCTGGAGAAAGCTTTTGTCGGCGTGCGGGCGATCTACGAACGCGCCGAGATCCCCACCCCCGACCGCAACACGGATCTGCCGTCCGTATCCGCGAATGTTGACAAGGCAGACAAGACCGCCGACGGCTACATGCTCGTAACCCTTGCCGCGACGAACGGCGACAGCAATCAGGCGTTTCTTCTCGACATGAAGAACAAGGTCAAGCATCGCTGGGGCGTGCCCTTCAGCAAAGTCTGGCCGCGGCCCGAGCATGTGCCGACGCCGGTGAAGGACAACCTCGTTTCCTTTTTCTCGTGTCATCTGCACCCGAACGGCGACTTGCTCGTCGTCATGCACGGCTTGCAGCAGACGGCCGTCGGCTACGGGCTCGTCAAGCTCGACAAGGAATCGAACATCCTCTGGAGCCATGCGGCTGGCGTTCATCATGACATCGATGTCGATCCCGAGGGGAACATCTATGCCGCGCAGCATGAGATGGTGAAGTCGATGCCCAAGGGCCTCGAGTTCATTCCGACGCCGTGCCTGGCCGATTCGTTGATCGTGCTCAATCCCGACGGCACGCCCAAGGGCAAGCCGGTGCCGCTTCTCGAAGCGTTCCGCGACTCGCCTTATGCCGAGCTGTTGCGCGGCCTCGAGCCGGGCAAACTCAAGACCGACCATCCGGGACCGGTATCGCTGAAGCGCTTCGAAGACGAAACGCGCAAGCAAGATTCACTGCACACCAACACGGTTCAATATTTGACGGCGGCAATGGCCCAACAAATCCCCGGCGCCAAGGCCGGGCAGGTCCTG
Organism: Gemmataceae bacterium; assembly: GCA_036266155.1. Taxonomy (GTDB): domain Bacteria; phylum Planctomycetota; class Planctomycetia; order Gemmatales; family Gemmataceae; genus SIAJ01. The sequence goes on from DATANR010000410.1 coordinate 2,512, forward strand.
ATCACCCTGCGCAATCTTGACGCGATCGCGGTCGTCGATCTGAATGAACGAAAGGTCGTCTGGGCCGCGCGCGGACCTTGGCAAGCGCTGCACGACGCCCAGGTCCTCGATAACGGCAACGTGTTGCTCTTCGACAACCAGGGCATTCCGCGAGGTTCACGCGTGCTGGAATACAATCCGCGCACGCAAGCCTTCCCGTGGTCCTATTCCGGCGAGAACATGGGCGCTTTTGTTTCGACCGAACGCGGCATGTGCCAGCGGTTCGCGAACGGGAACACGTTGATCGTCAACTCATGGGACGGGGAAATCTTCGAGGTGACGCGCGAAAAGGAAGTCGTCTGGGCTTACGCCCCGCACAAGTTCATCGCGTTTGCGAAGCGGTACACGCCGGATCAGGTGGCGTTCCTGCCCGCGGGGTCGAAGCCGCGGCCATAGTGGATGTCCTTTTTTTGAAATCGCGCTACCGTGACCTTTAGTTCGTTGGAAAATGCAGCGGAGACCGAAGCGCGGGGCGACGCCGTGAATGACAATACGCGGCGTCGCCCTCGCTGCGCTTCGGTCTCCGCTGCAACTTCTCGCTTGCGATAGTAGTCAGCCGGAAGCAAAGCGAGATTTCCAAATTGGGGCCTTGGATCGTCACCTCGAATTATTCCGATTTTCTCGTCACAGCCCGTTTCGGGCCGCCTTGGAGGAGGCAAGAGGGGACAAACACAACCCCCGAAACCAGCCAACAACCAACCTCCAGGTGACCCATGTTCAGTCTCAGCAAATTCTTCCGCTCGACCGCCGCCCGCCCGACGGCCCGTAAACCCCGGTTGGGGCTTGAGGGGCTCGAAGATCGCCGGCTGTGCTCGATCGACTTCAATCCGCAGGCGATTCACTTCTTCCTGACGGCGTCGCTGCAACACCAGACGGCCGACCCTGGGTCCCCAATCCAGGCCGATCAGGTTGTGGTCAGCGGGTCCGACCAGGACGACACGATCCAAGTCACGGCCTTCAACGCGGCGGCCGGGACCATGACCCTCCGGCTTCAACAGCGATCCGGTGGTGTGCTCCTGTCCGACCAGACGGTCTCGTTCCAGAGCAGCAAGCTTTACAACTTCCACGAGATCGCGATCTTCGGCAACAGGGGGAATGACACGATCCTGAACAATACATCGGCCCGTATGTACGTGGATGGGGGTGAAGGAAATGACGACATCACCGGCGGGTCCCGGAACGACCTCCTGGGTGGCGGCCCGGGGATCGACACGATTCGCGGCAAGGGTGGGGAAGATTACATCGAGGGCGGCGACGGACCCGACTTCCTTCATGGCGGCAATGGCAACGACTCACTGATCGGCAGCCAGGGCAATGATCTTCTGTTCGGTGAGGCCGGCAACGACCTCGTCGACGGCGGCGACGGCAACGACAACATGTTCGGCGACACGCCGGGCGAAGCGACTGGCGGGGCGGACAAGCTGCTCGGCGGGAACGGCAACGACAGTATGGACGGCGCCGGCGGGGCCGACTCGCTGTTCGGCGGGGCCGGCAACGACATCATGATTGGCGGCAGCGGTAATGACTTCATGCAGGGCGACGACGGCAACGACCTGATGTTCGGCGGCTTCGGCAGCGACCAGATGTATGGCAACCTCGGCTCGGACTCGCTGCACGGGATGTCCGGAGCGGACTATCTGGATGGCGGGACCGACGACCCGGACTTGTCCGGCGACCTGCTCGAAGGCGGCCACGGGGCGGACACGTTCGTCAAGCACCACCATATCGCCGGGCTCGACGACGCCGACGTGTTCACCGACTTCGATGCGGCCCACGGCGATCGGGTCGATGACCAGTGGCACTTCTAAAAGTCAGCGGAATTCGAAGTGCAAGCGATGCTTTGACTAAAAAGTCTCGCTTGCACCTCATTGAAGTAATTCAAGTTCGTCGCGAGCCGCGCGGATTAGACACTCAGCTCCATCATTAATTGATCCAAGACATCCTCGGTTTTGTACGCGGATCGACGGGCATGAGTAAACAACTCGTCAAAGACAGCAAAGCGATCAGGGCTCTTCGGAGAGTACTCCTCAATCACTCGTCCTCGATCATTTAGTATTTGCAAGGTGCGATATACATAGCTCTCCATCGACTCCTGGTCAAATCCTTCGTGCCTTGTAACCCGCACATTTCCAGAATTTGACGCCAGCCTAAATGTCTCTTCATCGGCCGTCACCTGCCATTGAACTTGCTTTTGACGCGTCCGCTCTGTCAGCATTTGAACCAATTCTTCGAGCTTAGAGTTAATTGACATTTGGCATCTCCATTAGCTGTTGCTGTAACCGCGAACGCACTCGTTGTAATTCGTCGATCAAGGAATCCACCGGTAAGATTTTGTCGTCCGGCAGCCCGGCAGGCGGATTGTCTCTTATTCTGTTCCTTTCGATGAACGCAATCACGGTCTTTAGGTCCTCGACTACTGCACGAATGGGTGTCCGCTCGTGGTCACGTAGATCTTGGAAATTGAGTAAAGTCAAAGTTTGTTGCCGCGCGTCTTGGCATCTTTCTGCGGCGCGTACCCAAAAAGACAATCGGATCGCATGTCTCGCTTCCGTCGCATAATGATAAGCTTGCTCGCATGTGTCGCTCATCGCCTTGGCGCGAATATTGTCAAGGAGTCCTCGTGTTTCTTGGCGTGCTGCCGCTACTTGCCGACGCGTTTCATCTTGTGACTTTGTATTCAGTCTTAGCGTTTCTAAGACCGTCCAGACTGTTAGTGCAAACCCAACAATACTCACAAACAAGCCAATAATCGAAGCATGATTCCCATAACGATCAGCGGTTCCCTTTGTGTCGTCAAATAGCGTCAATGAAATAATGACCAGAGTGGCCACTGCTATCATTGAAAGGATAAGGACAGTTCTGATCCACTTCATGGTGGGCTCGCCATCGCAGCAGTTCCAAGTTCCAATGATGGGATCGCGATCATGCCATTATACGCTGGATTACCGTCCCATGCACATCCGTCAGCCTGAAATCCCGCCCCGCGAGCCGATACGTCAGCTTCTCGTGATCGAATCCCAGCAGATGCAAGATCGTCGCGTGCAGGTCGTGGACGTGGACTTTGTCTTCGACGGCCGCGAAGCCGAATTCATCCGTCGCGCCGATCACTTGCCCACCCTTCACGCCGCCGCCGGCGAGCCACATTGAGAAGCCGTAGTGGTTGTGGTCGCGGCCGCTCAGGGCGGGTAGCTCGGCGACCGGCGTGCGGCCGAATTCGCCGCCCCACATGACGAGCGTTTCGTCGAATAGGCCGCGAGCTTTCAGGTCGTCGAGGAACGCGGCAATCGGGCGATCCCAGTCGCCGGCGAGCTTCTTGTGATTGGCTTCGAGCGCGTCGTGATTGTCCCACGGCTGGCCGGCACCGCTCCAGCATTGCACGAAACGCACACCGCGTTCGATGAGGCGACGCGTGATGAGCAGTTGTCGCGCGACCGTGCCGGGACCATAGCGCTCGCGGACGCGCATCGGTTCGCGGTTGACGTCGAACGCCTCGGCCGCCTCGGACTGCATGCGATAGGCCAACTCGAACGATTGGATGCGTGCTTCCAGCTGGGGATCGGCCGAGCGAGTTTCGCGATGCCACTCGTTCAACTTGCGGACAACGTCAAGTTGCTTGCGCTGCTCCTCCAAGCTCATGCCGTTGTTGCGGATGTTCTCGATCAGCTTCTGCACATCCGTGTGCTGCGTGTCGATGTAGGTGCCCTGGTAGGCCCCCGGCAGAAAGGCCGAGCGCCAGTTCTGCGTCGCCACAATTGGGTAGCCGCCGGGGCACATGGCAACGAAGCCGGGCAGGTTCTGGTTCTCGCTGCCGAGGCCGTAGGTGATCCACGCCCCCATGCTCGGTCGCGGCAATCGGCCGTCGCCGCAGTTCATCAGCATCAGAGACGGTTCGTGATTCGGCACCTCCGCGTGCATCGAGCGGATAATGCACATCGAGTCGATGTGTCGAGCAGCAGTCTCCGCGAAGAGGTCGCTGACCTCAATGCCCGATTGGCCATACTTGCGGAATTTGAACGGCGACCGCATGGCCGCCCCGGTCTTGCGCTCGGTGCGCAGATTGGTCGATGGCAGCGGCTTGCCGTGGTACTTGTCGAGCAGCGGCTTCGGATCGAAGGTGTCAACCTGCGACGGCCCGCCATTCATGAATAGGTGAACGACGTGCTTGGCCTTGGCGGGAAAGTGCGGTTTCTTCGGTGCGAGTGGATTTGGTGCATCGGCGTGCAGCAGGTCCGTGAGCGCGAGCGCCCCAAAACCGAGGCCGGAGCGGAGCAGGAGGTCGCGGCGAGAAAACATGGTCTCGTCAGGTTACCGGTTGCTGATTGCCACTGGCAATGAAAACCGTTCGCTCGCAGTGAAATGAATGTTTGCACGGCGTTTCGCTGACGAGCAAGTGGTGCGGAATACGAGTTTGCCGCTCCTGGCGCTAGAAATGAAATCGCGCTTTTTCGTCGCAAGTCGATATCGAACCATCGATTAAGTGCAGTTTTTGCGACTTGAGAT
>DATANR010000411.1:0-46196 GCA_036266155.1 Gemmataceae bacterium
CAACAATGCAGCCAATCAGCAAGCCAATGACGACGCGGCCATGGCGGCCGCCGGCGGATTCATGTGCTTCATGGTGGGACTCATCGTCATTCTGATTGTGGTCAAGGTCGTGATTATCCTGTTCATCATTTCCGATTCCCGCAAGCGCGGCATGGACCCGACGATGTATGTCGTGCTCGAGATTTTCACGATGGTTATCGGCCTCATTGTCTACCTGTGCAGTCGCGAGCCATTGCTGTCCGAGCGCAAGCCGTATGCCCGCGAATACGAAGGTGACGAGCACGACGACGATCAGGTTCGCCGGTCACGCCGTTATCGGCACCGCGACGAAGATGATCGGTATCGCGGCAGGGACGACGATTATTGATGGCCAGGCGAGCGGAGCCGCGTAAGCGGCCCGATAATGTCGATGCAGCCAATAACATTATCGGGCCGCTTACGCGGCTCGGCTCGCCCTTATCCCAGCACGTCGCGAATGAACTTGACCCCGTGGGCGATGTCGTCGAAGCGTTGTTGCTGGTTGCCGACTTCGCGTTCGATGAACAGTGGGCCGGCGTAGCCGACCTTCTTGAGCGTGAGCAGGAACTTGCGGGTGTCCGTCTGGCCTTTGCCGAGCGGCACTTCCTCTCCCCAATTGCCCGGCACCGTCGGCCGATTGGCATCTTTCATGTGAACCGTGCGGATGTCCGGTGCCAGCAATTCGACGGCCGCGATCGGGTCGTCCTTGTCGTACAGCAGCATGTTCGCCGGGTCAAAGTTCACCTTCAGATTCGGGCACTTCAAATCATCGAGTGTGCGCCGCAAGAGCTTGGAGGATTCTTGACCCGTCTCGAACGCGACGGTGATGCCCTTCTCCGCAGCGAGTTGGCTGACCGTTGCGAGCGTGTCCAGGAACGGCTTGCGGGCCGGGTCGCCGACTTCGGGGATGAAGCCCGCATGCAACATCAGATCAGTTAGCCCGAGTTCACGCGTGCGATTGAGCGCCCACTTGCAGCGTTCCAAGCGTTCGGGCCGCAGAGCCGGATCGCCGAAGCCGCCGGTGCGTTCGATGTGCTTGGGCGTCGTGTAGTCCTCGCCGGGGAAGCCGAGCATGGCGCCGCCGAGCGTGAAGCCGGCTGCCTTCGCGGCCGCGGGCATGGCGTCGCCCTCGTCCCACGCCGCGTGATGCGGGTCGCCGCACGCGATCTGCACGAGATCAATGCCGAGCCGATCCATGAAGCCTTTCAACTCCGGGATCGACTTCACTTGAAGCGACCAACTGCAAACGCCGATGGCAAGCGGCTTGAGAGCCATAAGAGAGTCTCCATCAAGTAGCCGGTTCAATGCGACTGCGGATCGGCCCGAGGTCGCGTTCGTCGCGCCAGTGCTTTTCGTGATACGTGTGAATTTGCTCGAGCTTCAGTTCGGCCACTTCCTTGGCGCCCGTCCAGACGACCGCTTCCCCGGCTTCTTCGGCCGTGTTCATCAGGTCGATGGCTTTCGGTTCGTCGTAGCCGAAGACCTTGCGGAGGACCAGGACTACGAACAGTTGCGAATGGTCGTCGTCGTTTTCGATAAGCACGTGATAGGGCGGCAACAGCCGGGGATTGCTGCGTACGTCGGGCTCGGCGACGGCGGGTTCGCTCATAAAGGCAAGAATAGGACCAATGGGACGGATGGGACACATAGGTCCTATCGGTCCCATTAGGCCTATGAGGGCTCAGCCCAACTCCACCTCCGCCGGCATCAGCACAAACTCGTCCTGCCCCTCCGACGGTTGCGGCAGGTGAGCCGTCTTCACGCGCCAGCCGGCGTGTTGCAGCGTCCCGTGAAATGGCGGCTGGCCACTGACATTTCCCACTAGCCGGATCGCCGATGGATCAAAGCCCGCCGGCACCGTGACATGTGCCCCTTCTTGCTGTCCCAGTACCGGCTCCAGCGTCAAGTGCTTCTTGATGACGCCCTGCGACTTGACCTGAATATCCCGCACCGAAGCCCCAATCTGGGCGTCATCGTACGCCGATAGGTTTTCCATCAGGAAGTCGAGCAGCCGGGCCTCGCGTTGCAACACGCCCAATAAGCGAATCGGCTCCGGATTCGGCTTGGGCGGCGGCGGGTTGAACAGCTCGTCGAGCTTTTTGGCAAAGGCGCCATCGCTCTTGGCACGGGCGGCCGTCTTCTTGCCGAGTTCCATGCCGTCCTTGCCGCCAAACTGACCGGCGAGCAGCGACTGAGCCACCACGTATCCGACGATGATGCCGACCACGAGGCCAATCGCGATCCCAATGGCGTATTCCACGAAAGCGTCTCCAGGTTGTGAATCGAGGTGTTACAGTTTCGGGAGTCAGCTCTATTCCTCAAACACCCGCACCCCGATCTTCTTGAGTGCCGCAAGCTGGTCCTTCTTGGCCGCGTCCGACAGCGGGTTGCCGCCGAGGTAGAGTTGCAAATACGGGGCAAAGCGTTTCGGCCCCGCCGCGTCGGTTTCGCATGACTTCACGAGCGGCGTCAGGTCCGCGATCTTGTTGCGGCTGATCAGCAGATAATGCAACTCGGTCATCTTGCCGACGGCCGCGATGTCCGTGACCTGATTGTCCGCGATTTCCAGCGTGGTCAGTTTCGGCAAACTCGCGAGTGCCGAGATATCCTTGAGCTGATTCTTCGCCAGATAAAGCGACCAGAGCTTCGTGAGCTTTGACGCCGGAGCACAGTCGGCAATCTTGTTGTTGGTCAGATACAGCGAGTTCAGGGCCGTTAAACCCGCGAGGGCATCGATCTTGTCGACCTCATTGTTCGACAGGTCGAGGTATTGCAGCGCCTTTAAGCCTCCAAGCGGCGTCACGTCCTTGATCTTGTTGTTCGCCAGGTGCAGCGATTGCAAATTGGCCATCCCGGTCAAAGGCTTCACATCGACGATCTCGTTCTTGTTGAGGATCAACTCCATGAGGTTGGAACACTTCTCCAGGCCCGAGAGGTCCTTGATCCCCTTGCCGCTCCCCTCGCGGACGATGTGGACGTTCTTCAGTTTTTCATCGGTCAAATCGCCCATCGGCATGTGCAGCACGCCGCGAATGACCTCTTCGAGTTTCGCATCCTTGAACGGCCCCGCGGCGGGAGCGGACGCAGCAATAAGGAGCAGGCCGAAAACGGAGAGCGCGGTGCGGCAATACATGGCGGGTCCAGTTGAGGTGGCGCGGGGCAGTCGAACGGACATTTTCGGAAGCGAGGGGGGTAGAGTCGAGAGGAAGAATTTAGCCACGGATGAAACACCGATGAAACACGGATAAGGCAGAAAGGCATTTGATTTCTACTTTTCTGAATCCGTGTTCGATCCGTATTTCATCCGCGGCTCGGTTGCGTATCGATTCGCCACCACGATCACGTTCTGCCGCTCGTAGAAGTCGTAATGCTCCGCGATCACGGCGGTCGGCAAAGTCAAATGTGGCGACACGTACTGCCAGATTTCTTCCGGCATCACGACGTACGCCGCCCGCGGCATCGCGAGGAACTGATTGACCGACTCGATATTCAGCAGCTTGGTGACCTCGCGCCGACTGTAGAACACCAGGCTCTGTCGGAACCAGCCGCACGCGCCGATGCGAATGTCCTTGTCGGTTTGCCGCAGGCCCTTTTCTTCGGCGAAATATTTGGGCGCCTTGTAATCATCCATCGCCGCCGTGCCCCAGCCAGCGAGTGGCGCGATGAACGCCACGGCTCCGAGCACGAAGGTAGTCAGCGCAACATCTCGGCGACCCTGGCGCGCCGACCAGCCAAAGCCGAGTGCCGCGATGATCGGGATCAATCCCACCCACGCCAAGGGCGCGATGTTTGGCAACGGGTGCAGATTCTGAATGGAGATCGGAATCTTGCCCCCCATCAGGAGCAGTCCCGCAATGACGATGATGCCCGTCAGGACGCCGCCGATCACGGCGAGCGCGATCACCCAACTCGGCACGGCGAGTTCGCCGGTTCGCCAGCGATCGAGCCAACGTCCGATGAGAATCGCAACCGCGGGATAGAGCGGCAGAATGTAGTTTGGCAACTTGGTGGCCGCGATCGAGAAGAAGATCAGGATCGACAGGAACCACACGATGAGGAAGCGATACTTGTTGCCTGCCGATTCCTCAGCTTCAATGTTCGTCGCGGCTGGCGTGCGTCGCGCTTCGCGACTGGCGGTCCAAATCACCGGCGCCAGAAAGACACACCACGGCGCCAGCAACACATACAGCATCGCCACGTGATAGTAAATCGGCCCCACGTGTCCGTCGGCCGGATTGGCGAAGCGGTCGAGGTTCTCCTTGCCCATGAACGCTTGCAGCCATTTGCCACGCGTGTCGAGCGTGACCAAACCATACCACGGTGCGGCCACCATGATGAACACGAGGCCCGCGAGGAGCAGCCGGCGATCCCAGAGCTTCGCGAGTTGCCGCGTCCAAGCGAGGTGCAGCAGGATCACGAGGCCGGGAATGCCGACGCCGACCGGGCCCTTCGTTAGCACGGCGAGCCCGCAAAAGGCGGCACACGGGATGAACCACCAGCGGCGCTCGCCCTCGGAGCCGGCCCAGTAGAAATAGAAGACAAGCATCAGGAAGAGCACGAGCGGCGGGTCGGGCGTGGCCGCGTGTGAGATCAGACAGAACTCGACGCAACTGGCGAGGATCAGCCCGGCGAGCAGGCCCGCGGTCGCCGAGAACATGCGGCGACCCAATTCATACGTGACCCACACGGACCCGAGCCCGCAAATGACTGCCGGCAAGCGGGCCGCGAACTCATTCACGCCGAGCGCCATGAATGACATCGCTTGCAGCCAGTACAGGAGAGCGGGTTTGGCAGTGCGGATTTCGTAATTGAAGTGGGGAGTGATCCACCGGCCCGATTCGAGCATCTCGCGGCCGGCCTCGGCATTCACGCCCTCATCCATGTCCCACAGCGAGTGCCCGCCGAGATTCGGCAGCGTAAGCGCCAGGTAAGCGACGGCGAGAATGACATAGTGGGCCGGCCGACCCTGAAAGCGGAACATCCTGTCTCCCTCGAGCCGGCCCTCACTGACCGGCCCGCGGATGATAGAGGATTTCGGCGATCTGGGCAACCGCGGTCGGCCTTGCGAAGAATGGGCGGGGCGATAATCTGTCCGTTACGACCTGTATTCGCGGAAAGGGCCATTCGGGCTATGAGTTCCCCCCTGTTGTTTGTCGGGCTGGACGTCGGCGGGACGACCATGAAGGCGGCCGTCGTTGACGACAACGGCAAGGCCTACCCGTCCGCGACGATGCCGACGGAAGCGCACAAGGGGCAGGAGCACGGCTTGAATCAGATGGCGGCGACCATCCGCAAGGCGATCGCGGCGGCCGGCAAGACGGAGGCAGACATCGCCGGGATCGGCGTCGCAACTCCGGGGACCATGGACATCCCGGCGGGCATTATCCTCGATCCGCCGAATCTGAGACCGTGGCAAAACGTGCCGGTCCGCGAGGCGATTCACGACAAATTTCAGATTCCAACCGCGTTTCAGAACGACGCAAATGCGGCCGCTTTCGGCGAATATTGGACCGGCGCCGGCCGCGAAGTGAAGAGCCTGGTAATGTTCACGCTTGGTACCGGCATCGGCGGCGGCATCATCGTCGACGACAAGGTCTTCGAGGGCCAGCACAGCCACGGGGCCGAAGTCGGGCATATGAAGATCGACCTCGGCAAGAACCGCCGTTGCGGCTGTGGCCGCTGGGGCTGTCTGGAGGCATTCGCCAGCGCGACGTCGGTCGTGAAGCGAGCCCAAGAGGCCGTCGCCAACGTGAAGGGTCCGTCGATCTTGAAGGACGCGCTAACGACCACCGATGAGGAACTACCCGCGAAGGTTGTGTTCCAAGCGGCCGACCAAGGCGACGAGATTGCAAAAAAGGTCGTCGAGGACACAGCCTACTATCTGGGCGTCGGTGCGATGAACATGATGCACATCATCGATCCCGACATGATCGTCTACGCCGGCGGCATGACCGCGGCCGGCGAACCCTTCTTGAACCGCATCCAACATTACATCAAGGAACTCGCGTTCCCGATCCCGGCCGCCAAGACGATCGTCCGCTACGCCCAACTCGGTAGCGACGCGGGCATCATCGGGGCGGCGGCGTGTGCGCGGCAGCTTGTCAAGAAGTAGTAGACCGTCCATCTCAATATGATGGGCCGATGCTGCGGAGACCGAAGCGCAGCGCAGCGAGGACGACGCAGCATCGGCCCGAGACGGCGTTGACCTCGCTGCGCCTCGGTCTCCGCTGCGCTTCGGTCTCCGCTCGGACAGACCCAACGGTTTTAAGCAGGCGCTCTACCAACCGCGATGGGTGAAAAACGGAGGTTCCTAGCACCAGAATTCATTTTCGTATTTCGGACGGAAGTGATTGTCTTCAAAATAGTTACGGACACCGATCGGCAGAGATTGCCAAACATAGGGAGTGCGTTGGCAATCTCTGTTGGCAATCTTAGAAAACTGCACTGCAATGAAATCCATCTTCTGCGCTCGGAAAGCAACCTGTTACAACCGCGCGACACACTGCCGGTTCCATTAACTCACAGCCACATACCCTAAACTCTGCTCCCACTCTCTCCTCGGTCGAGGGCCACCCATGCGCCGGCTATTCACGCTTTTGCAGGTCACGATCCTCGGCGGGCTCGCCGCCATTGTCGTCATGGTTCCCACGACACGTGCCGGCGACGTCGGCTTTATCGAGGACTTTGCCCTCGCCCGCGATCGGAGCGAGGCGCTCAAGCAACTCATTCCGGGGACCGAGGATTACTACTACTACCAGGCCCTTCATTACCTGAACACCGAGCAGTTCGACAAGGCCGTGGCCCTCTCCGGCCCGTGGCACGAACGGCACGGGCAGACCGGCCGGCTCACGGAGATTCAGACCCGTCACGCACTGCTCACCTTTGACAAGGATCCCAAGAAGTCGCTCGACTATCTCAAGAACCGGATGGGGCTGTACTTCGATCAACAGAAGGAGACCGTCGGCGCGCCGCCGAACCTGCCGACAACGCTCGACCAGAAGATGATCGCTCGCGCGACCTTAAAAGCCGACGCCTTCGCTCGCTGGCCGAACCTGGACAACTTTGAAGACGCGGCACTCGACTGGCTCGCCGCCGACACGCTTAACTGGGAACGTCGGCGGAATCTGCTCCAGCGCCTCCAGCGGCCCGATATCGCGGACCTGCCCAAGCTCATCGTCGAGGATTTGAAGGCCGAGCACGCGCCGGACTACGGGGCGTTCCCGATTCACATGCAGTTGACGCTCGCGCAGCTCGACGAGTTGGTCAAGCTCCGGCCCGAGTTGCTGAATCATCAAGCTTACGTGCGTGCTTACATCACGAAGCTGCAGCCGGGGGCCGACGTCGATTGGAAGCGCGATCGTCAAGCCACGCTGGCCTATCTCGAACGGCTGCAAACATTCGTTGATCGTCTGGCGCCGGTTCACAACTCGCTCAAGGCGCACATTGCCTATCACCGGCTCGCTTTCGATCGGGCCCGCGGCATCTACGACGCCCAGCGGTTCCTCGAATACATCAAGCTGCCGCGTTTCCAGTCGTACATGGCACAGGCATGGAACGAGCGTGAGGAATCGAAAAGGCACCCGGCCGACTTGAATGCCGACTATTCGCCGACGACGTTGATGCCGCCGATCGCGACCGACGAGCCGCTGGTGCGCAGTTATCTGAAGCAATTCTTCGTCGCGGCCGCTTCGACCAAGGAGTACGAGCCGTACATCAACGACGTTTACTTGAGCCACCTGTTCGCTGAGACGAAGATCGAGAACGGGCTCGGCGATCCGGAAACCTGGGCCTCGCGGCTGCCGCCCGAACTGTTCCGCCAGCTCAAGGACCGCATCGACATTGACTTCGCGTTCACCAACAAGACCGACTTCGCGGCCGACGAACCAGTCAAGCTCGACCTGTTCATCAAGAACGTGCCGAACCTGCTGGTCAAGGTGTTCGAGATCAACACGAAGACCGTTTATCGCACGACGTTGCAGGAAGTCGATACGGACGTGAACCTGGACGGCCTCGTGGCCAATAGCGAGAAGACGCAGCCGTTCAACGACCCGCCGCTCCGTCGCCAGGCACGCAGATTCGAGTTTCCGGAGATGACCAAGCCGGGCGTGTACGTCATCGACTTCATCGGCGGTGGCAAGAGCAGCCGGGCGCTGATCCGCAAGGGCCGGTTGCGTCCGCTCGTGCAAACCGGGACCGCCGGGCAAGACATCCGCGTGATCGACGATCAGAACAAGCCGGTGCTCGACGCCACCGCGTGGCTCGGCGGCGTCGAATACAAGGCGGACAAGGAGGGGACGATCACGGTGCCATTCACGGCCGAGCCGGGTCGCCGGCCGATCGTGCTGTCCAAGGGCGATCTATCGTCACTCGATCACCTGAACCATCAACCCGAGTCGTATCGCCTCGTGGCCGGCATCCACGTCGATCGCGAGAGCTTGCTGACGCAGAACGTCGCGTCGATCCTGGTGCGGCCGGGGCTGTACTTGAACAACACGCCGGTGTCGATCAAGCTGCTCGAAGAGGTGAAGCTGCGCGTCACGTCGGTCGATTTGAACGGCATTCCGTCGTCCGTTGAAGTTCCGGACTTCAAGTTGTTCGAGGACCGCGAGTCGATCCACGAGATTCGCGTGCCGGTTCGCCTTCAGCATCTCTCAGTTGCGCTGATCGCGAAGGTGAAGAACCTGAGCGCCGGCAAGCCGGTCGATCTGTCCGCTTCACAAGATTTCTCGCTTAACCAAATCGACAAGACGGACAAGATTGAAGACTTGCACCTCGCACGCTTTGGCGCCGACTATGTGATCGAATTGCTCGGCCGCTCCGGTGAGCCGAAGATGGATCGACCGGTGCAACTGAGCTTCAAGCACCGCGAGTTCAAGGAAGAAGTGCGGGCGATGTTGAAGTCGGACGCCAAGGGCCGCGTCAACCTCGGGCCGTTGGCGGACATCGTGACCGTGACGGCAACTGGCCCCGAGGGCGTTGCGCACAAGTGGACACTTTCGACGGACGCGCACACGTATCGTGTGGTGATTCACGCCAAAGTCGGTGATCCGATCATGGTGCCATATTTGGGTGGCGAAACGGCAAGCCGTGCCGATGTCGCCCTCTTCGAGATGCGCGGCTCCGACATTCGGGCCGATAAGTTCGACGCGGTCGCGGTCAAGGATGGCCGTCTGGTCTTCAACAGCCTCGCGGCCGGTGACTATGACTTGTGGTTGAAGCGAACCGGCGAGCGCATCCGCATTCGCGTTGTCGATGGGCCGATCGAGGACGGCTACGTCCTCGGCCAGGCCCGGCACCTGGAACTGGCCGGCCTCAAAGCTGTGACCGTGCAGAGCGTTGTCGCCGACGCCGATTCGCTGGTCATTCAACTGCGCGATGCGTCGAAGTTCGCGCGCGTGCATGTGTTCGCGTCACGCTATCAACCGGCGTTCTCGGCCTATCGCGATCTGGCGGCCGTTCGCGACGCGGAACTCGGCGGCGTCATCCCTGGCCACGCCGAGTCGATCTACCTCACGGGCCGCAACATCGGTGACGAATACCGCTATGTGCTCGATCGGCGTGGTCAGCCAAAACGGCCGGGCAATATGCTGGAGCGGCCGAGTTTGCTGCTCAACCCGTGGGCCATTCGCACCACGGAGACGGGCGAGCAGGTTGCGGCAGGTGGCGACGATTTCAGTCGCGGCGGCGGCGTTCACGATCCCGTTGGCCTGCCTGATCAACCGGGATTGAGGGCCGGTGGCGGCAACGCGGCCTCCGGGACCGGCGACTTCTCAAACCTCGATTTCCTCGCGGATTCGTCGGCCGTCGTCGTCAATCTCGTTCCCGACAAAGATGGTGTGGTCCGCGTGCCGCGCAACAAACTCGGGCCGCACGCGATGGTTCACGTCGTCGCGGTCGACCCACTCGGCACGACGGCCCGATCGATCGCACTGCCGGAGCAGCCGGCCAAGTTCAACGATTTGCGGCTGGCCACGGGTCTCGATCCGCAGAAGCACTTCACGCAGCAGAAGCAAGTGACCGTCGTGCCGGCCGGCGAGCAATTTGTCATCGCAGATTTGGTGAGTAGTCGGTTCCAGATGTATGACAGCCTGCCCAAGGTGTTCGCGTTCTACAAGACGCTCACCAAGGACCCGAACCTGAACGAGTTCGGCTTCGTGATGGGTTGGGACAAACTCAAGCCGGAAGAGAAGCAGACGCTCTACTCCAAGTATGCGTGCCACGAACTGAACTACTTCCTGTTCCGCAAGGATCAGCCGTTCTTTAACGCGGTCATTCGGCTGTTTCTGCGGAACAAGAAAGACAAGACGTTCATGGATCACTGGCTGATCGGCGACGCTGTGGCCAGCTATCTCGATCCGTGGCACTACGGCCGGCTCAACACCGTCGAGCGCGTGCTGCTTGCCCAGCGCATCGCCAACGAGCCTGAGAAGACAATTCGCCATCTCAACGACATGGTCCGGCTGTTGCCGCCGCTGCAGGATCGTGATCTGTATCTGTTCAACGTCGGCGTCGACTCGGGAGGGCTGGAGACGGACGAGGGGGTCCTCGGCAAGGTGCGTGAGGAGAGGAAGAAGCTAGAGGATAAGGCGAAAGATGGGCCGAAGTCCGACGACCGAGGAGAACCCAAGTCCGAAGCTCCGCGGCCGACCGATGGGCTGACGCCGCCGCCGGGCGTTACGATACCGGCGCCGGGAATGCCGGGCGGCGGCGCCATGCCGCCGGCGAAGAAGGGGGGGCCAGGGGGTGGTCGCAGGCCGGGCACGCCTGGGGAATATGCGGACAAAGAGAGCGAACAACGCAACGGCCAAGGCGATAGCAAGAAGGGCAAGGAATCGAAGTCCGAACTGTACTACCGCGGCGACGCCGACAAGCGCAGCGGGACTCGTCAACTCTTCCGCAAGCTCGACCCGACCCAGGAATGGGCCGAGAACAACTACTACAAGCGCGTTATCCAGACGCAGATCGCTGACCTCGTGCCGGTTGGCCGCTTTTGGGCCGACCTCGCCGCACACGATGGCAAGTCGCCGTTTCTCTCGAAGCACCTCGCCGACGCCTCGCGCAATTTCACCGAGATGATGTTCGCGTTGTCAGTGCTCGATCTGCCATTCGAAGCGCCCAAGCATGAGGTGAAGTTCGAGAATGGCCGCATGAGCCTGACGCCCGGCGGCCGCATGATCGCGTTCCACGAGGAGGTCCGCCCGGCCGCCGGTCAGGGCGGGCAGGTGCCGATTCTTGTCAGCGAGAATTTCTATCGCAATGGCGATCGCTTCCGCGATGAGAACGGCGAACGGCTCGACAAGTTCGTGACGGCCGAGTTCGTCGTTCACACCGTGTACGGCTGCCAGATCGTGGTCACGAACCCGACGTCGTCGAAGCAGAAGCTGACGGTCCTCCTGCAACTGCCAGTCGGCGCCATCCCGGTGGCCAATGGGCAGTTCACGCGCAGCCTGCCGGTCGATCTGGAGCCGTATCACACGCAGACGATCGATTACTTCTTCTACTTCCCGAAGCCGGGCCGGTTCACGCACTTCCCGGTTCATGTGGCGAAGAACGAGCAGTACATTGCCTCCGGAGGACCGTTCACGTTTGACGTGGTCGCCAAGCCGACGAAGCTCGACACGCAATCGTGGGAGTACATCTCGCAGAATGGCACGAGCGACGAGGTGCTCGCGTTCTTGAATCGCGAAAACGTGCGGGCCCTCAACCTCGACAAGATCGCCTTCCGCATGCGCGATCGCGCCTTCTTCGAAAGCGTGACGACGCTGCTCAACGATCGGCACTTGTATCATCCGACGCTCTGGTCCTTCGGCCTTTACCACGGCGACGTGGCGATTGCCCGGCAATTCCTGCTCAATGCCGACAACATTGTCAACGAGTCCGGCGGCCCGATCGACTCGACGCTGTTGACGATCAACCCCGTCGATCGCCATCAGTACGAGCATCTGGAATACAAGCCGCTCGTGAACGCGCGCGCTCACGCGCTCGGCCATCGGCGGCAGATCGTGAACGATGCGTTCCTGGGCCAGTACCACAAATTCCTCAAGACACTGTCGTACCACAAACAACTCGACGACACCGATCTGTTGGCGACGACGTACTTCTTGCTCTTGCAAGACCGTGTCGACGAGGCGGCCGCGACGTTTGCCCGCGTCAACCCGGACCGCGTCGCCACGAACATTCAGTACGACTATTGCCAGGCCTATCTCGACATGTTCAACGACGAGCCGAAGAAGGCTCGGTCAATCGCAATGAAGTACGTGAAGCACCCGGTCGATCGCTGGCGCAACACGTTCACGGCGATTATTTCGCAGCTCGACGAGATCGAGGGCAAGGGGCCGCGCGTCGTCGACGCGAACGACCGCGATCAGCAGCAAGGAGTGCTGGCCGCGACCGAACCGAACTTCGAGTTCACGCTCGACAACAAGGCGATTCAACTCTCGTGGCAAAACGTCGAGACGATCACCATCAACTACTACTTGATGGATGTCGAACTGCTCTTTAGCCGCAACCCGTTCGTGCAGCGGTCCGGCGGGCAGTTCGCGTCGATCCGTCCGAACCTGACGCGTGAGATGAAACTACCCGCCGGAAAATCGGCGCTGGCGATCCCGTTGCCTGATGAACTGGTTCGCCGCAACGTGCTGGTCGAAGTCACCGGGGCTGGCAAGACACGCACGGGCGCCTACTACGCCAACGCGATGGACGTGAAGTTCACCGAGAACTATGGCCAGGTCCGCGTGCTGGAAGGCGCGGAAGGGAAGCCGCTCTCGAAGGTTTACGTGAAAGTGTACGCGAAGCTCGGTGACGGCTCCGTGAAGTTCCACAAGGACGGCTACACCGACCTGCGTGGCCGCTTCGATTATGTTTCTGTCAACACGCCGGAACGACAGCCGATCGAACGCTTCGCGGTTTTGGTGCTGAGCGAGGAACGCGGGGCGTTGATCCGCGACGTGAACCCGCCGCAGCGGTAGCGGGTTCGTTTTGCCAATACGTCGCGCTTGCACGGCAATCGTTGTGCAAGCGCAACGCTTTTTTCTGGTCCCCGTTGCCGATTTGTTTGCGTCCCTCTCTATGATGACGCCACGCGGGAGGGTATCCATGAAGACAATGACGCGTGACCTGCTTTTCGTATGCGCATGCGGGCTCGTCGCCTCCTCGGGAATGGCCGCAGATCCGCCGGCGCGCAAATACTCCAACGTTCAACGCCTTGCCGTCGAACGCCTCGCCGCCGTCCACGCGGACGTCGAGAAATTGAAGCTGCAGCGCATCGAGATTCCGCCGCGGACCGGGCTCAACGACTATCGTTGCATTCTGCACGCGCATGCCGAGGATTCGTCTCACACGGGCGGCACGCTGTCCGAGATGCTGGCTGATGCAAAAAAGGCCGGCGTTCACGCGATTCTGCTCACCGATCACTACCGGCCGCCGACCGATTTCATCGATGGTCGCTGGCGCGGCTTGAAAGAGGACGTGCTCTTCATTCCCGGCTCGGAAGCACGCGGCTTTCTGATCTATCCGATGAAGTCGATTCTCGGCCGCATGGAACTCAAGGGTCCGGATTTCGTCAACACCGTTAACGAAGGCGAAGGATTGATTTTCCTCTCGCACATCGAGGAGCGCAAAGACCATCCATTGGACGGCCTCACCGGCTTGGAAATCTATAATCGCCATTGGGACGCCAAGCGCGACAAACTATCGCTTTTGTCCCTAGCCGCGATGCTCACCGATCCGAAACAGTTGGCCGACCTCGAAAAGGCGGTCCAATCATATCCGGACGAGGTGCTGGCCTTTCAATGCGATTACCCGAACGTCTATCTCGACAAGTGGGACGAGGGCACGAAGCGTCAACGGCTGACGGGCGTCGCCGCAAACGATTGCCATCACAACCAGATTTTTCTGATCAAGATGGTCGATTCCGACACCGTGCTCGTGGGCACCAACGTCGACGCGGACGACAAGATGCGGAAGGTCACCACGTCGCTGCGCCCCGGCATCAAGGAGATGACCAAGGGCCACAAGGCCGGCGACATCCTGGTGAAGCTCGACACCGATCCGTATTATCGGTCCTTCCGCAATTCCAGTACACACGTGCTCGCGCCGAAATTGGATGAGCCCTCGATCCGCGCAGCGCTCAAGGCCGGCCACGCTTTCGTCGCTCACGATTGGATGTGCGACGCCACCCGCTTTCGCTTCGATGCCGTCGACACGACGGGCAAGGCGGTCGCGAGTATGGGCGACGAAGTCAAGCGTGCCAATGGTTTGAAACTGAACGCGAAACTGCCGTTGCCAGCGTTTGTTCGCTTGCTTCGCCAAGGCAAAGAAGTCGCGACGAGCGACGGCAAGGCCGATTTTGAATTCACGGTCACGGAGCCCGGCGCCTACCGTCTCGAAGCCTGGCTCAAGTTGGACGGCGAGCTACGGCCATGGATCTTCGCGAACCCAATCTATGTGCGCTGAGCGAGCGGCTTGTCTACGCCGATCGGACTCACAGCTTCTTCAGTATGTCCGCTACTTTGGCGTAATAGAGTTGCTCCCATTCAGGCGCCACCCGGCAATCGCTGTCTTCTTGCGCGCCGCCCGAGCTCTTGAGTTGCTGGGCCGTCGGCGTGTAGTAGATGTAGCCGTTCGTATAGCCGGCCACGAACGTCGTCGGATGCGGCGAAGTCTTCTTTACCTGAAGGCCAATCTCAACTGTCAGTTCTCCGGGGAAGGTGACGAGCACGAAGTCGCCGACACGCAGGCCCACCATCTCGACTTCCAAGGGCTTGCGGCCTGCGGCGAGGTTGGCGGCCTGATGCTTTTGCAAAAGCGCGAGATTCGTTTGCACGCGCGTGAGCTTTTCCATCGCCTCGATGTTCGCGATGTATGCCCGCAGATTCTTGCGGTTCGCCTCGTCGAGCTTGCGGAGATCTTCGCGGCCCTGGGCTTTTTCCGTGAGGTAGAGGTGGGAATCGAATGACGGAAATTCATTCGACAGGCTGTACTTCGTCGTCAACTCCAGAAAAGTCTTGAGATTCAGAGTCGTTCCCTGAAGCGATCGGACCAGCTTCGCTTGTTCGGCAACGAGTATATCGATAAGCTCGGCATGGTCGGCACGCGGCAGTGCGATTTTCTCGTTCACGATTCGGAGTGCGGGGCCATCCACGCACTTGGTCTTCCGCGCCGCTTGCAACACGCTGAGGCCAAGGATGTTGCCAAGCGGTTCGGCATGACGCGGATGGGCGACGTCCTTATAGCGCACAGGGTTGATGTCGCCGGCGCACCCCTGAATGAACAGCGCGATCGTTCCGTCGCTCGAGTTGTTTTCGATGACGCGCGATGCGAAGCCGACAATGTCGGCGGTGTTCCCGTCGCCGAGCACGCCCATGATTGGGTGGCACGCGAAGTTGTAGACGACCGCCAGAGTTTGCCCGTCGAGCTTGTCCAGACGCAGGACGCCGATCTGCGGGTCGATGGGGCCGACACCAATCACTTCCTCGTCGGACGGCAGCGAATAGGCGTGGCGGACGTCGGCCTCCTTGCCGCTCTTGAGCTTCAGCCGGCGATTCTCCGATACGCGATTCTCAGTGCCAACGCCAACCCCCGCCCGTACGGGGACCATGTTCGCGACGGCCTTGGCGACGGCGTCGACCGTCTTCGCATCCACGTCGGCACACACGCTGCCATGGCAATGGCTCGCATTGACCAGCACCGACTCCGGCGCGATCTTGAGTTCTTTCTGGAGGCGAGCCCGGACCTTGCTGAGATAGTCGTTGCCGATCGACCCAATTTCGCCGATGGCGACGGCATCGATCGTGATGATCACCGCGGTCGCGTCGTCGGTTCGGAGAACTAGTGCCTTGACATAGAGCGGGTCGTTGGCGGGAATGACGTTCTTGTTCGTGATCTCGACTTTAGCCACACCTGCAGTGAGTTGACCGAGCCGACCTGCTCCGACAGCTTGATCCTTGGTCTTCGGTTGATCGGACGCATCCGCCGGAGACGAGTTTTCCGTGGGAGATTTGAATTCGCCGCAACCGTTCAGCGCGAACGCGAAGCACAGGACCAGAAAAATGCGGGCCATGGCAGCGTCCTTGGCGGGTTGTCATTGGGTGGGTATTGGCTCGGACAAATCCGTCCGACTATTTGAATCCGATCGCGGCGAGCGACGGTGCGCCAACACCTTTTAGACCTGTGCGCGATGTCACGAAGATACGCGCTCCGTCGGTGGCCGGCGAGCAGAACAGTTCAGAACCGTCGGACGGACGGAATTTCCAGTTCAATTTGCCGGACTCGCAATCGACGGAATACGCCTGGCCTTCGCCGGCTGCGAAACAAACACCGCCGCGTCGGAGGATCGGGACCGAGTAGATCGCACTCTTACGGCCATCGGCATTGGCGTCGGTCGCGAACCGCCAGCGCTCCTTGCCGTCGCTTTGATTCAGGCAATACAGATTGCCATCGCACGAGCCAAAGTAAACGGACCGCGCATCGACCACTCCGCCCGATTCGATTCGGCTCTGCGTTCGGAAGCTCCAGACTTGTTTGCCGGTTTGTTTGTCCAGGCAATAGAAGGCCTTGTCCTGGCTGCCGATGAAGACATGCTTGTCCGTCGTGACTGCGGCGCCGTAGATCCAGCCGCCCGCCTGAAACGACCAGAGGCGTTTGCCATCGCTCGCGTGCACCGCTACGAGCCGTGATTGATCGAACACGCTGAGGAAGAGCGTTTCACCGTCGCTGGCGAGTGACGACGGGCGTGCTTGCGTATTCCCCACACGCGCGCGGGCGCCGGGGAAATCGGGCGGGTCGGCTGGGGCGTCCGTGATGAAATCCGACGTCCAGCTTTGCTTCCCGGTCTTGGCGTTCAAGGCATACAGTTTGCCATCGCTGCCGCCGACATAAACCAACTCACGTTTGCTCAGCACCAATGAAGGGCCATCGCAACTCGCCCTACCGAAGTTCCACAGCTCGGCCCCGTCCTTCGCCGCGATCGCCGTAACTCCGTTCGCCGAGGTGAAATACACACGCTCGCCATCACTGCATGGAGCGTGAAACACGCGCTGCCCATGTTGATGTGCCCAGGCGACTTCGCCATTTTTGCAACGATAGGCGCGGACCTCGCCGCGGTCGGTACCGACGATGACCATGTCGTTAACGACCAGCGGATTGTGGGCTTCGTTGCCGAGAAGGTCCTTGGATTCCGACCATTCGAGCAGCGGCGTCGACAGGTCCCGATCTTTCAGCGTGGGGGCCGCCTGACCAACATCGACAAGCGCTGTCAGCATTCCAAATGAAATGGCGACCATGAACAAGGCGAAGGCTGTGCGAGACACGGTTTCTCCTTCATTGAACACCGGCCTCACGGCCGGCGGAAGAAGTGGATGCACGTCGTCTCCTGGCAAGTTTACCAGCGCGGAGTGCGTCCGGGCAAAGGAATTGCGTTATCGTCGAACGTCCGCGGACGGCTGATTCGGTCGTGCTTGAAGACGCTCGGCGACGGATCGCGTTTGCCGGCCAGGAACGAACTGAGATCGGCGGCATCGGGGTGCGTCACGGCGAAACGTCCTGCCTCGTGGATTCAGACGCCGAAGCGCTCGCGCTCCTCACGTAGCCGGCGGAGGACGCGCGACTTGGCAATCAAGACGGCATTCGGACTCATTCCCAATTCGGCGGCGACGGTTGCCGCCGATTCGCCGACGGGCACGGTTCGACGGAACGCCTGCCACGTGTTGGGCTCAAATTCCGGTTCGATGAGTTCCGTCAGTCGACAGAGCACGAACTGATCGTGCTCGCGCTCCCACTGTCCGTTCAATCCGCTGCCGGGGTCTTCGAGCTGGTCGGCGATGGCCCGTAGCGTGTCGTCGCCGCGTGCCGTCCAGCGAGACCGCCAATGGGATCGCAGGCAGTTCACCATCACCTGCCGCGGCCAGTGCCGGAAAGCGCCGATGCGGCCATTGTGCTCGAAGGCGGGCAACTCCTTGAGCATGACGACTACGATCTCCTGGATCAGGTCGTGAATGTCGGCCGGCTGCATCTTGTGCCCGCGGAGCCATTGCTCCAGCAGTGGGACGTAAACCGAGAGCAACGTCGGCCAGGCATCCGAATCGCTCGCTCCACGAAAGCGCTGGAGCAACGACAGCGACGTTTGATCCATGCGAGCCGGGGGCTGATCGGTCGGCCGCGTCAGGAAGGTCGGGTAGTAGTAGTAAACCGGCGACAGCGACGAAAGTAGGTCGCCGGTCGCTTGATTCGGCGTGCCGTCCCAATGGTAAAACTCGCCACTCGGGATGATGAAATACTGCTCGCCGTTTTGGCCGCGAAACCACTTCTCGTCTTCGCCGCCCCAATTGTTCGGCCGGGTCGAGGCCGTCAGTTGGAGTTCGGAGTCGAGGAAGGACGCTTCGGTGCCGGACACCTTGACGGAGTAAGTCAGCGTGTCGCCGTCGACGTCGGTCGCTTGAACCGGAATCGCCAGCGACTGTTCGCCTACGCCCAGGATCTGCGAATCGACGTCGTCCATGATCGGGGCCGCCGTCCCCGCTACGGTGACGTTGAACATGCTGCTTGATGAGGCCTTCCCATCCGTCGCTCGCACCTGCACCGCATACTCGCCCGCGGCCGCGCTCCCGTCAATGCGCACCACGTTGCCGGCCACCGAAACATCCAACGGCCGCGGCTGAGCATGCGCCAACAGGCCGGGATTCTGGTAATAGACCGGGTCGAGCTTGGTCAAGAAGGTGCGCGTCTTGCCAACCGGCGTGCCGCCGACGCGGAAGAAACTGCCGTCCGGTTCGATGATGAAGCGCACATCGCCGGTGCCCGATAGCCACCGTTCGTTGAGGCCAAGCGTGTTCTGAGCGGGAGTCGTGATCGTGGCGAGGCCGAGCCTTTGATCCAATTGATAGGCCATGCTCTGAGCGCTCGGGCTCGTCAGCAGCGACGAGTAGTAGTAGACGGGGTCCAGGCCGATGATGCGGGTGCCGACCGCCAGCTTAGGTGTTTTGTCCCAACGAAACAGGTCGCCGTTCGCCAACAGAAAGTACGAGCCATCTTTGCCGGTGAACCGTTTTTCGTGAGAACCGCCCCGGTTGGTCGGCCGTGTGCTTGACTTCAACTGGAGGTCAGTCGCAGTGAAGAAGGCGTCGGTTCCCGCAGCCTTGGCCGTGAAAGCAAGTTGGTCGTCGTCAGCATCGGCCGCGACAACCGGAACCTGGATCACGCTGCGATTGGAGTCCAGGGTCCGATCCGTGATAGCTTCGATCACCGGCGCCGCGGGGACGGCCCGCTCTTCGAGCGATTCGACGCGAAGTCGCTGGTTCCGAAACACGGAGCGACTGGGTTTGCGGTTCAAAAGCGCGCGCATCCACAATCGAGCCGACATGATCTGCTCCCGTAGCCAAAATCAGAGAGAATCGGCGTCAACGCTGGCGAGTACGACGTCGAATGATGCGGTCGGTGGCGTTCCCGATAATTGAACCGCCATGTACCGCGGACGAGAGGAAAGGCGCGAAGCGAGCAAATCCTTTCACAGATTTCACAGAAAGTGCAAAAAACTTGACGGCATTAAGACAAGAATTTCGAACCGTGGATGCCGCTCTGCCGCGGAGCACATAAATCCCCATGAATCCCAACTTGGAGCGTCCGATGCTTCGCTCAGCAATATGGCTGTTCCTCGTTCCATCGCTGGCACTTGCGCAACAAACCGTTGCCGAGAAGACGGACTACAAGTCGACCTCGCGGCATGCCGACGTAATCGCCTTTACCGAGGAACTGGCGAAGAAGTCGCCGAACGTGCGGCTTAGCGACATCGGCAAGAGCGGCGAAGGCCGGACGTTGCCGCTGCTCATCCTCGCCGATCCGCCGATTACCGCTCCCGAGGAGGCGGCCCGCAACGGCAAGATTGTGACGCTGATCTTCGCCAACATCCACGCCGGCGAAGTTGACGGCAAGGAAGCGGTACTGATGCTCGCCCGCGATATCGCCACCGGAGCCGACAAGGCGCTGCTCAAGGAACTCGTCGTGTTGATAGTTCCGATTCTGAATGCCGACGGCAACGAGAAGATCGACCGCAAGAATCGAAGCGAGCAAAACGGCCCCGTGGATGGCGTCGGCGTGCGTGCCAACGCGGCCGGCTACGACCTCAATCGCGACTTCATCAAGCTGGAGACCCCGGAAGTCCGCGGCCTCGCGAAGACGACCGCCCGCTGGGACCCGGCCGTCATCGTCGACCTGCACACGACGAACGGCTCATATCACCGGTACACGTTAACCTATGATGGCCCCCGCAACGCCGGCGCCGATCCCGAGTTAGTATCGACCGTGCGCGACAAGTGGCTGCCCGAGATCACGGCCGCGGTCGAAAAAGATACGGGCTTCAAGAGTTTCTTCTACGGCAACTTCAACGCCGATCGGACCGCTTGGGAATCGTATCCGCCGACGCCGCGTTACGGAATTCAATGGATGGCGCTGCGCAATCGCGTTGCCCTGCTGTCCGAATCGTACACGTACGCCCCATTCAAGGATCGCGTGTTAGCCGGGAAATCGTTTGCGGGGAACATTCTCAAGTACGTCGCGGCGCATCCCGGCGACGTGCGCAAGCTGATCGCGAATGCCGACAAGCCGCGTGACCGCATTCCGCTGCGGGCGAAGACGACATCGCTCGGCGAACGCACGGTGCTCGGATTCGTCGAGGAAATGAAGGACGGCAAGCGCACGCCGACGAAGGAGCCGAAGGAATACAAGGTCGCGCACCTGAACGGCGTCGAGCCGACGGAGTTGGTGCAACGACCGTTCGCGTATCTGATCCCTGCCACATTCACGGGCGCGATTGAGACGTTACAGCGACACGGCATCACTGTCGAGGAGTTGCGTGAGGACATCGAACTCGACGTGCAGATTTACAAGGTCGAGAAGTTCATCAAGGCGGATCGTGTATTCCAGAAGCACAATGAAGCCACGGTCGAAGTGACGTCGCGTGACGAAAAGCGCAAGGTAGCCGCGGGCATGATGGTGGTGCGGACCACGCAGAAGCTTGGTAACCTGGCCGCCTACTTGCTTGAGCCGCGTGCCGAGGACGGGCTCACGACCTGGAACTTCTTCGACGGGGGGCTGGCCGAAGGCAAGGATTTCCCGGTCCTGCGCATCAATAAAAGTGTGCCGCTGATGCGCGGTAGTATTCGCCTGCTGCCGGAAGATCGCGGCGTCAACAAGCCGATCTCGCTCGACCTGATGTTTCGCAATCCCCCGAACTTTGCGGGCAACGCCGTCAGCGGCATCACGTGGCTCGACGATGGCGAGCACTTCCTGCAGGTGAAGGAAAATCAGCTTTACAAGGTCCGCGCCGTCACCGGTCGCGCAGAATTGTTCGTTGATGTCGAGAAGTTGAAGAAGTCGCTCGCGCCGGTACCGGGCCTGAAGCCGGATGAACTAAACCGCATCGCTGCCGGGCCTTTCTATCGATTCAATCCAAAGCGAACCGCGTTCTTCTTCACACATGGGGACGAGCTCTACCAGATGAAACTTGACGGCAGCCCGGCAGTGCGCCTGACCAACACGCCGGGACTAAAGGACGTAGCCTCGTACAGTCCGGATGGCCGTTTCGTCGCGTTCGTGCGCGCCGGCAATCTGTATGTCGTAGACGTTGAGACGCAGGCCGAGCGGCAACTCACCACGGACGGCAGCGCCCTCATTCTCAATGGCAAGGCGGACTGGGTGTATGGCGAAGAGATCTTCAATCGTCGGCCGCAAGCATACTGGTGGAGCCCGGACTCGACGCGCATCGCGTTCCTGCGCTTCGACGATGGCCCCGTCAACACCTTCACCGTGATCGATCAGATTCCGCCGCGGCAGAAGGTCGAGATGACGCCGTACCCGAAGCCCGGCGACCCGAATCCGATCGTGAAGCTCGGCGTCGTCCCTGTCGCCGGCGGCGAGCCTGTGTTCGCGGACCAGGCGAACTACTCGCCCGGCGACTCGCTCATTTGCCGCGTCGGCTGGTTTCCGGATAGCTCGCGCGTCTTTGCTTATTTCCAGAACCGCACGCAAACGTGGCTCGACTTCTGCACGATGCCGGCCGAGGGCGGACCGCTGATGCGCCTGTTCCGCGAAACGACCAAGGCGTGGGTCGAAGATTTGGGCGAGCCGATATTCCTGGCCGACGGCTCGTTCGTGCTCGAATGCGAAACCAGCGGTTGGCGGCACCTTTACCAATTCGACAAAGCTGGCAAACGCGTGAAGCCGCTCACGCAGGGCGACTGGGAGGTCCGTTCCGTTCACACGACCGATCGCAAGGACGGCTACCTCTACTTCAATGCCACCAAAGACGCCACGAACGCGATCAACCTCTATCGCGTGAAGACCGACGGCTCGGGCCTTGAACGACTCACGAAGGACAACGGCACACACGCAACCACCGTGAGCCCGACAGGGAATATGTTCATCGATAGCCGTAGCGATGCCGCCACGCCGACCCAGGTCCGCTTGCACAAGATGGATGGCGCAGTTGTGCGAGCGCTCGACACGAATCCCGTCTATGCTCGCGAGGAATATAAGTTTGGGGCGTACGAGCGTGTGCAGGTGAAGACGCGTGACGGCTTCTATTTAGAAGGATCGCTCGTCAAGCCACCCGATTTCGATCCGACGAAAAAGTATCCCATCTGGACATTCACCTATGCCGGACCGCACATGCCCATGGTGCGCGACGGCTTCGACGGCCGCCTGCAAGACCAGGCGCTCGCGACCGCTGGCATCGTCGTCTTCCACGTCGATCCGCGAAGTTCGAGTGGCAAGGGCGTCGCATCCGCATGGAGCGCTTACAAACAACTCGGCGTCCAAGAAATGAAAGACCTCGATGACGCCATGGACTGGCTCGCGGAAATGCCATGGGTCGATGCCAAGCGCTTTGGCCTGAGCGGTCACAGCTATGGTGGCTACATGACTTCGTATGCTCTGACGCACAGCAAGAAATTCTCGGCTGGTATCGCGGGCGCACCGGTGACCGACTGGCGCAACTACGACTCGATTTACACCGAGCGCTACATGGGCACGCCGCAGGACAACCCGCAAGGCTACGACGCGTCATCCGCGGTGAAGGCCGCGAAGAACCTGCACGGCCGTTTGTTGCTCCTCCACGGCGAAATGGACGACAACGTCCACGTGCAAAACACATTGCAATTCATTGATGAGTTGCAAAAGGCGGAGAAGGAATTTGAGGTGATGATTTATCCCCGCGCCCGCCATGGCCTTGGGCCGGGCGCACAACGGCAGATCGTGCAGTTCATTGTCAAAGCCATGACCGGCGTCGAACCGAAACTCCCGGCCGGCGGCCCGGTGCGACCGAAAGGGAAGAAAGGGCCGGGTGAATAGGCTAGCTGCTACTGATGCCACTCTACCGTAAATGGCTCGTAGAGCTTGCGGTATTGTCGCTCGTGCCATGCCGGCGCCGAGGGGATGCCTTCTTGTCCCAACTTGTCGACCGCGATGACCCAGTAACGCCGCGTGTCCTTACCGGCATTCCGATCGGTAAAAGTCGTGGCCGCGATAGGTCCCTCGGTTACGCGCGTGACTTTCTGTCCCGGCCCGTTGATTCGCGGCCCTTCCATTCGATAGACGCGGTAGCGCACGCCTGTTTCGAGGTTAGACGTCCACTTCAGATGACAGCGCTCGCCGTCTTCCTTCGCGAAGAGTTGTTGCGGCGACCGCGGTATTGTCAGGACATACGGACCTGACCCGCTCTCGACGCCCAAGGCATTCACTGCACGCACGCGATACGCGTAGACGGCAAAGCGATACGGCTTGCCCGCTGGATCGATCTGCTCTTTGCTGAACCGGTGCGTGAAGGTCGGCCCAGCTTCGACGGTTGCCGGCTTCCCGAGATCAATTGCAGTGTCCGTGAATAAACGGTCCTTGACGGCCTCGCGCGTGAGCTGTTGAAATGGGCCGATCACTTTGATGGCCCCGACACTTGGTTCGTCGAGCGGCTGCGTGTCTTTCTTGAGTCGAACAAGTTGGTCTTCGCTGAAGACTTCTACAATGGCCCGCTCGACGTGATAACCGACTGCGCCTCCGCCGGGCGGTTCCGCCCACGATAGCCGGACCTCTTTTGTGCTTACCACAGTTGCAACGACGTCTTCAACCACGCGCGGCTGCGTTCGCACCTGTGCGCTGGCCTCGCTCTCCCGGCCCTTGGCGTCGACGGCACGAACCAGATAGTGGTAAATCGTTCTGGCCAAGAGGCTCTCGTCACGGTGCTCCGTCGCCGACAGCTCGGCGAATTTGGCAAACTTTGTTTGCCAGGGCAACTTGCCTTCCGCGCGATAGACCACGTATCGGACCGCATTACTACTCGGCTTCCAGGTCAGCCGTGCCCCATTGCTGCTGGTGACCGCCACTAAATCTGTCGGAGGAGCCGGTCGTTCGTCGGCCTTCAGTGCGGCGACGCGGTAGGTCCAAATCTGCTGCTCGCGGTCGACGCCGGGTACGCGCTCGGTCGGATTGATGTAGTCCTCCATGAGCAGCACATCCTGATCGGGGACGGCAATCAGAATGCGCCGACGGTTGCCCTGGCCATCCGGCTCGCGCGGCGGCATCATTCTGGTCCAGGTATTGGCACCGACGTCGTAGGCCCAGGTCTCCAGGTGGCCCTGAAGCACTTCGTCCTTGTCGGCCTTGTCGATCGCACGCACCACGGCGACGACTCGGCGGCTGTTCGAATCGTAGGCGAGCACCGCGTCGTTGCGATCGGTCGGCGGCTGCGTTACAGGCTTCATGTCGCGCCACTCATTCTTGCGCACGTCGTAGGTCCAGGTGTGTGGGTCGTCGCCGAATTGTGTACCGAACAGGACGTGGACTTTGTGAGCCGCGTCGTAGGCCATGTTGCCGCCGCTGCGGTCGGCCGGCTCCTTGGGCGGGCTCATGCGCGTCCAGGTGTTCGTGTACGGATCGTAGACATGCGTCCCTTCGTGACTGCCCTCGCCGCCGAACACGACCACGACTTGATGGTCGCTGTCCCACGACGCGCAACGCAACGGGCTGACGCGTGGCGCCGGCGTCGGCCGCATGTCGCGCCAGGTGTTGGTCGGAAGGTCGTAGGTCCAGACGGATGTGTTGCTGAGATAGTTTTCGCGGAACCAGTGCCAGCCGTGGCTGCCGCTGAAGGCCGAGAAACGCACATACCGGCCGCCGATCGGGTCGAACACATTCTGCTGTGCGCAACACACGCCGGGCGGCGACGTGTTTGGCTCCTTCAATTCCCACTTGGTCGTTAACGGATCGAAGATCCAGGTCTCGGCGTTTTGCTCGCCGCCGCCGCCCTGGTTGTGCCCGCCCCAGCGGATCACACGGCCGGCACGCAGGTCGTAGGCCAGAGCGGCCTCGTAGCCGAGTCCCGGCGACACGGGTCCGCCGGGCAGTGGACTGCGCTTGACCCACGTGTTTGGCTCCTGTTCGATTGGCCCCGCGCCGCGCAAGAGAAGCCACACCCCATCCGCGACCCAGCCGCTATGCCAATCGTGCTTCATTGGCTTGCTGAAGCGCGTGACATGACTGATCCGCAGCCGCTCAAGCATGGCCGCGGCACGCTCGTGGTCCTTCTGAAAGTTTCCATAGCCGAGCAAAATGAGCCGCTGGCCTTTTTGCAATTGTTCGGCCTTGGCCTCAAGCAGTCGGCTGATCCGATAGCGTTCGAAGTTCTCCGGTGTGCCAAAGATGTCGCCGCTGCCATAAGGTCCGGGTTTGTCCATCATCAGCGGAGCGTCCCATGCGGCCGCCTTGCCGAAGACATCGGGGTGCCGCAGGAGCAAGCTATATGCTCCCCAGCCGGACTTGCTGAACCCGAGCAGCAGCCGCCCCGCAGGCGCGGCCAGCACCGGATAAGTCTTCTCGATGTATGGCACGACGACCTGGAGAAAGTACGTCTCCTGCCGGATATCGGGCTTGGTCGGGTGATCGGCATACCAGGGAAAATGGGAAAACGTTGGCGCGACGAACACCGCCCGCAGTTGGTTCGCCAAGTTGTTCTTCTTGACCTCGGCGAGACCATCGCCATAGCGGTTCTCGCGACCTGCTTCCACCGGCAGAACATAGACTACCGGGAGTTTCTCCTCGGGCTTCGCATCGGTCGGCAGGAGGACGCGGATCTCAGTCGTCCCGCCTTGATACGGGGACCGGACTTCATGTGTCAGCCAACCCTCGGGGTCTTTCTTTGCGTCCGAAATGCGGATCGGCTCAGCCGCCGTCGCGAAGGAACACAGCATGGTGATCAGCGCGATGGGGATGAGCCGGCTCATGTTGATCCTTCACGACAGCGGGGCACGAATGCTCGGCAGGGAGCGCCAAATCAAACCTTCTTGAGATAAAAATCCCCCGGCTGCATGTCTTGCTCCGGCGTGCCCTTGGGATTGAATGTAAAGCCGGTTGATTTCACTTTGAGCGCTTTCACGTTCGTGTGATAGAGGAAGCCGAACTTCACGCCGGAATTGTCCGTATCAACGGTCGCCAGGGAGACGTTGCCAAAGTTCGTGGCAATCACAAAGCTGTGCGCGAAGGCCTTCAATTGACCGGTGACGGTGAACGTGCCGACAGTGCTCGGCAAATTGAAGACGCCGGTTCCGTCCGTGGGCCCGCTGTAGCCGGCGAACAATGTGCTGTTGACGAACGATCCGACCATCACCGTCGCGACGTCGCCGTTGGTGCCGGTGCCGCTGCCAACGCGGATTGTGCTGCCTGACACTGAGCCAGCTACCTTCAACAACTTCAAGGCTGGCACTTTCGGCGCGAGACCGATTCCCGCGATGGTCAAACTTGACTTGAAATCCCCTGGAATCGCTGGATTAGCGCTGGACTTCGACTTGCCCTTGATGTTGATAGTCCCCACGCTTGGCGCCACGATCGAACCGACGCCCACGCTCGTCGCCGTGAGCGTACTGAGCGGTGCGCCGCCAATGGCAATGTCCGTACCGTCGGCGATGACGCCAGCGGTGATCTTCATCGTCATGCCGGCCTTGGGCGGCGAGCCAGTGAGCGTCAAATCGGCCCCGTTCGCAATGGCGCCAATCGACAGCGCACCGACGAAGCCATTGATCGCGATACCTGCACCAACGAGGTCGGCCTTGGCCAAGGCGAGCGACTTGACTCCGGTGCCGTCAGTCTCATTGATTGCTTCGATCTGCACGCGGCCATCACCACCGACTTTCTTGACGGCAACGCTCAGAGCTGATTTCAACGGGTCGGTCCCGGCGAGATCGATCTCGGCGATCGGGCCGGTGCCGTTGCTCAAATAGTAATTGAGCGTGCCTGGCCCGGAGAGCTTCAGCGTCACCTGGTCACGGTCCGTGTCGGGAAAAGATGCTCCCGAGCCGAGCGGCGAACTCTTCGCGATGGTCACGAGGGACGTCGACTGAGCCGCGAGGATCGCGCCGCCGGTCGGCGAACTGAGCGTCAGATGAATCGTTTCGTCGCCCTCGTTGATGCCGTCGTCCGGAGCAATGGTCACAGCGAACGTCTTGGGGGAGAAGTCACCATCGCCCCAACTCAAGATCCCTGAGGCGGTGGAGTAATCGCCGCTGGTCGCGGAGCCATCGCTCGTCGCATAGTTCACGGACACTGGCCCGTCGCTGCCGTTGATACGCGCTACGGAAATAACGACCGTGCCCGACCCCTCGGATGTATTGAAATTGGCCGCGCTGAACTGGAACTGGCCGACGCTGTTGAAGTTAACGGTGTTAGTGCCTGTCGGGGCGGCACTGCTATTGCCGGCCGCGTCGAGTGCGGCGCCAGGCGCGATGACGGCGACCACGACGCCAACGCCTGCCATGCCGGTCACCGAGATCGTGTAATCCGTCCCCGATCCGCTGACATCGGCCACGAGCGTCCCGCCGACCGTGCTGCTCGAAAGGTCGACGTCGGCAGCGGTGAATCCCGTCACCGGCTTGTTGAAGGTCACCTGAAATACAACCGGAGCATCAAAGGCCGGATTCGCCTGCCCTGTTTGCGGATTGATGGTCACGGTCGGCGGCACATTGTCAAAGGACACCGTGTTGTCGTTCGGCCGACGCTCGGAGTGGCGCGGCGGAATTGCTGCCCCTCGTTTATGACGAGTTGCGCCGGCTCGCTGCCAGCCGCATGACGTTGGAGCGCAGCGATCATACGCTCGACGCAACGGCCCTGGTTCACGAGGCCTACCTTCGCCTCGGAGCCGCGACATTTTCGACCAAGAGCGGGTTCATTCGCGCTGCTGGCGTCGCCATGCAGCGCATCCTCGTCGACCATGCCCGTCAGCGCCGCGCGGCCAAGCGAACCGGAACGCCGGCGCATGAAGCGCTTCACGCCGACCGCGTGATCGTCACCGATCCGGACACGCTGCTCACCATTGATGAAGCAATCGCCAAACTCGCGGCAACCGACGCGGCGGCCGCGGAAATTGCTCGCCTGCGCTTGTTCGTGGGGTTGTCGGTTGAGGAGGCCGGCGATGCCCTGGGGCTGTCGCGTGCCAGTGCCTATCGTGATTGGACTTATGCCCGGGCCGTGTTGACCGCCGCTCTCACTTTTGAAGAGAATTTGCCAAAATCCTGAGACAACTGCGCCGCTGAATACGCCATATGGGAAAGCACGACGGGAACTCGCCATGCCGATCGATCAACATCGCGTCAAGGAACTCTTTGTCGCGGCCATCGAAATCTCGGACATCCCATCGCGCGACGCCTTCCTTGTTCGCGCGTCTGCGGGCGATCCTGAACTGGTCAAGCAGGTTCGCGCGTTGTTGCAGGCCCATGCTGCGCCGCACCCGGCCGTCAATGCTCCCGTCGTGGCGAGCGAGTTGACCACGGCACACGACGGCGTTGGGCCCGGCACGATCGTCGCGAATAAGTACAAGCTCTTGCAGCACATCGGCGAAGGCGGTATGGGCAGCGTCTGGATGGCGGATCAGTTCGGCGAGGTCAAAAGGCGCGTAGCGCTCAAGCTCATTCACAGCGACCGCGGTAGTTCCAAGACGATCCTGGCGCGCTTCGAGGCCGAACGGCAGGCCATCGCCCTGATGGATCATCCCCACATCGCCAAGCTTTTGGACGCCGGCACGACCGATGCCGGCATGCCGTTCTTCGCGATGGAACTGGTCAAAGGCGTTCGGCTCACGCAGTACTGCGACGATCACAAATTGAGCGTGCCCGAACGCCTCATGCTCTTTCAGCAAATCTGCTCCGCGGTACAGCATGCCCATCAAAAGGGGATCATTCACCGCGATTTGAAGCCATCGAACGTTCTCGTCGAAAGCCACGACGGCAAGGCGGTGACCAAGGTCATCGATTTCGGCCTCGCCAAGGCCATCACCGGTCAACAACTGACGGAGCACACGCTGTTCACGGCACTGGGTCAAGTGGCCGGCACGCCGCTCTACATGGCCCCTGAACAAGCCGCGTTCAATGCGCTCGACATCGACACGCGAGCCGACATCTATTCGCTCGGGGTCATCCTGTACGAATTGCTGACCGGCTCGACGCCGATCGAACGCGTCCGCATCAAGCAGGCTGCGTTCGACGAAATCTTGCGTCTGGTCCGCGAGAGCGAACCACCGATTCCGAGCAAACGACTGAGCACGACGACCGCCGAGCCGAACATCGCCGTCAATCGTCAATTGGAGCCAGCCAAACTCGGACGTTTCGTCAAGGGAGAACTCGACTGGATCGTGATGAAGGCGCTCGCCAAGGAGCGCGACCGGCGTTACGAGTCGGCGAGCAGTTTTGCCAAGGACATCGAGCGCTTTCTCAGCAACGAGCCGGTGCTTGCGGGGCCGCCGAGCGCTAGTTACAAGATCCGCAAGTTCATGCACCGGAATCGGCCGCAAGTGGTGGCGGCCGCGGTTGTGCTCGTGGCCCTGATCGGCAGCGTCATCGGCACGACGTGGGGTCTCATTGAAGCGCGCCGACAGGAGCACATCGCCCAGGCGGAGTCGATCGAAAAGGACAAGGCACGACAAGAGGCGATTGAGCGCGCCGATGGCGAGCAGAAGGAAAAATTGCATGCACAACGGGAACAGCAGCGTGCGGAGAAAGCGGAGAAGGAGGCCAAAGATCGGCTTGATCAGGTCAACGTCCAAAAGCAACGCGTCGAGGAGGAAAAGCAAATCGCTCAGGCCGTGCGCAATTTTCTTCACGCGAAGCTGCTGCGCCAGGCAGATGTCTGGGTCCAGGCCGACGCGTTGGCGCGCAGCGGCGACTTGCTGACGAGCGTGGATCAGAACATC
Organism: Gemmataceae bacterium; assembly: GCA_036266155.1. Classification (GTDB taxonomy): domain Bacteria; phylum Planctomycetota; class Planctomycetia; order Gemmatales; family Gemmataceae; genus SIAJ01. Next base: position 30,233 of record DATANR010000411.1, read on the forward strand.
ACCGTCCGCGAGTTGCTGCGGCGCGCTGCCGACGAACTGGCGCCCGAAAAGACCGAGACCAATTTTGCCAATCAGCCCAAAGTTCAAGCGGAGATTCTGCGGACCATTGGGGCGACCTACATCGCGCTGAACGACTTCCACGCCGCCGCCGATCTGTTGCAACGATCGGTCGATTTGTTTGAAAAGAGTTATAGCCCGGACGATCCGGCGACACTCGTGGCGCTCGAAAGCCAGGCGCGGGTGTTCGAGCTGACGGGCAAACTGTCACGGGCCATTGAGATATACAAACGCGTGCGCGACGCGTGCGCGAAGTCAACGACTCCCGACCCGGATCTGACGCGCAAGGCAATCAACAACCTCGGCCTGGCGTATCTGCAACTCGGTCAATTCGACGACGCGATCGCGCTCTTTCACCTCGTGCTGAAGTCCTATGAGGAGGCCGGCCTGCGCGATTCGTCCACTGCCGCGATGAACAACCTCGGGGTGGCCTTGGTGGTCAAGGGCCGGCCACGTGACGCGAAACGCTATTTCGAAGAAGCGAGCGCGATCGACGAACGAGTCCACCCGCAACACCCGCAAACCTTCGACACGCTGCGCAATTTGGCCAAGACGGAATTCCTGCTGGGCGAACGGGCGCAGGCCAAGACGCACATGAACCGCGTGCGCGCCGCGCACGGCAATCCCAAGTTGTTCGATGCCGATCACCCGGAGGTATTGCGGACACAGAGCATCGTCGCCCGCATGGCCGCCGACGATGGCGACGAGGCGACCGCCATGCGGTTGCTCAAGCTGATCCAGGACGCCTGTCAGCGCCCATTCAGCCAGGGGCAGCCGGATGCCGTGCAGCTCATGGTTTCCGTGGGCGAGACGTACTTGACCTTGGGTCGACATGCCGAAGCCGTCGCGGTCTTGCGGCAAGCGCGCGACTCTAACAAGGAGACTCTCGGGCCGGATCACCCACGAACCTTGGGCGCCGGCTACTTGCTTGCGGAGGCGTTACGGCGAACGGATCGCGCTGACGACGCGATCGCATTGTTCAACGAGATTCGCATCGCTCGAGAAAAGCACTTTCCCGCCGATCGCCGAACTCTTTCAGAAGTTCTCCGCGGTCTCGGTACGAGTTACCTTGTCGCCCATCGTTTGCCGGAGGCGCTAGCATCGCTCGAAGCGGCGCGTAAATGTCTCGACAATTCCGACGACGCGGAGGATATCGTGGCCATCCGCGCGACCTACTGTTTAGGGGTCGCCTACACTCTGGCCGGCAAGCCCGAGGGCGTGCCGCTTCTCGAACGTGCCGTCAATTCATTGACAAGTAAACTTGGTTCCGAACAGCCGGCCACGCTCGCGGCCATGAATGATCTGGCACTGGTTTACGCTCGTCTGGGGAAAACTGCAGACGCGGCCGCGCTGTATTTGCAGGTGCGCGATGCCTTCTTGAAACTGCGCGGCGAAGACGATCCGCGGACGCTCAAGGCCGAGTGGGACCTGGCGATGTGTTATCGCGGCATGGGACGGGTGCCGGACGCCATGGCGATCTTCGAGCGCCATCAGCAGCGCTTCGAAGCGAGTTTTGGCAAGGACCACGAGAATACGCTGTTCTTGCTCAACGAGCTGGCGATGTACTACCTGAAGATGAAACAGAAGAAGGATGAGACGCGGCGGCTGTTCGGTGAACTGGTGACGCGGATGCAGGCGAAGTACGGTCGCGATGACTATCGCACTCTTTCGGAACTGGCGAACCTCGGACATTGCCACTGCCAGGACCAGCAATCGAACGTTGGTCTCCCCTTGCTTGTCGAGGCTTATGACAAGGGAAAATCGGACGCACGTCTAGCCTGGGTCGCCGATCTCCTCATTGATGCTTACGCCGAGTTGAAGCGACCGGAGAACGCGACTAAAGTCGCCCACGAGGCGCTGCAGATTCAAATGCAGCGGCAAAAATCAGCGCCCGGCAGTCCGCAAATGGCGATCTACCTCGTGGCGATCGGCAATCGCTCTCTCGAACAAAAGCGCTGGATCCAGGCCGCCGAGGCCTTGCGCGAATCCCTCGCTCTGCACGAGAAGCTTGTCATGGACTCCGGCGCCACCAAAATCGTCAATTGGCAGGTTTGCACTGTGAAGTCAATGCTGGGCGAAGCGCTCGCGGGGCAGACGAAGTTCGTCGATGCCGAGCTCCTGATGCTCGCGGCCGTCGAAGGACTGCAGCGCGACGCCAAAGCCGGGGTCGAAGACGCCAAGCGCAACCTGCCCGCCGCGATCGGTCGACTGATCAGTTTCTACGTGGCCACCGACAAGAAGGACCAGGCCGAACGTTGGCGGAGGGACTTGGCCAACTTGGCTGGCGAGCGTAAGCCCTAGTGGTTCATTGCAATTGGAACGTAGCCTTCTCGCTCCGCGAGCAGATTGCAGGGCAGGCGCGGTCCGAAACAAAGAGCCCTTTCCAAAGGGCAAGCCTTGCTAACTTCTCGCGGAGCGAGAAGGCTACGTAAGAGCTGCAATCGACGACTAGCAATGATCTCGAATGCCGGCCGCGTGGTTGAACCATTGCCAGCTCCGCTGTGCTTGGCTCCGCTTCGGCTGTAAATGGCGAGAATCACTTTCTGTTCGGCATGCCGCTGAACAGTGCGGAATCAGTTAGATAAGCTAATAACGCTTGACTGCCAGCGCCCCATCATCCTCCAATTTCAGAAACGACGAGAGGCCATGTCCAAACTAACCAAACTTGTTCTGATTGCGGCTTTCGCTTCTCCTCTAACTGCGAGTGCCCAGCCGGTCCGCAAGTACGACGACAAGGGAGCGCCGCCGTTCAAAGTGCTGAATGAGGGCGAGAATCCGCCGCTCGACGCCTACGACAATTTCGTCATCGGGCCGAAGTACACTCCCGCGCCGGAACGCAAGAAGGTCGACGGCGTGCCAGAAGGAAAGGTGCAGCAATTCGAGATCGACTCGAAGGAAACCAAGCTCTTCAATCCCGGTATCGCCCGCGACAAGTTCGGCACCGTCGATCCGAAGAACCCGAAGACTCTGATCGTCGAGACGCACACCATCGACTACAAGCGCAAGATCGGCGTCTACATACCCGCCCAATACACGGAAGGCGCCGGCGCACCATTCATGGTGGTTCACGACGGCCCAGGGGCCGCCAACGGCTACAAGACCATCCTCGACAACTTGATCGCCCAGAAGCGGATTCCGCCGATCGTGCTCATCTCCATCCAGAACGGCGGCGGCGACGCGCAGGGGCACGAGCGCGGCAAAGAGTACGACAACATGAACGGCGACTATGCGACGTACATTGAAGACGAAGTGCTGCCGCGTGTCGAGAAGAATTGCAAGGTGAAGTTGACCAAAGACCCTGACGGCCGGGCGGCGATGGGCAGCAGCTCCGGCGGTTCCTGCGCCCTCATCATGGCGTGGTTCCGCAACGACCTTTACCATCGCGTGCTGACGACTTCAGGCACGTTCGTGAATCAGGCGTGGCCGTTCGATTCAAAATACCCCGATGGCGCCTGGGGTTTCCACGAGACCCTAATTCCCAAGGAATCGAAGAAGCCGATCCGCATCTTCATCTCGGTCGGCGACAAGGACCTGCTCAACCCGAACGTCATGCGCGACGACATGCATGACTGGGTGGAGGCCAACCATCGCATGGCGAAGGTGCTCAAAGAGAAGGGCTACGAGTATCAGTACCTCTTCTGCCGCGGCGCCGGCCACGGCATCGGGAACGCCCAGAACCAGTTCCTACCGCACGCGCTGGAATGGGTGTGGAAGGGTTACGGAGAGAAGAAGGCGCGGTAGAGGCCAAGAATGCGCGTCCAGCGTCCAATTATCTTGTCTGCATGAAATCGTGCATCGGTCACGCCGCGATGGTTTGCATTTCATTGCATCCAACGCAAGGATTCGCGTTGGAATCGCGTCGTCGCGGGCCAATTTCGGGGGTTCCTGGCGCTAGAATTTTGGCTCGCGATTTTTGGGCGCATCTTGTTACGCCGTAATCAGTTCAATGCAGTTTTTTCGGGTAGAGATTGCCAACCCCCTATATGTGTTTGGCAATCTCTGTTGGCCATCTCTCCATTCTTGACGCGTTGAATGAGGTAACGAGGCGATTTATGACACCAACCGCGTGGGACACCCCGCGTAGGTCCGGCCGGCTTCCAGGCTCTCGCCTTTCATGACCACGCTGTGGGCGGCCACGCGTGTGTCGGCGCCCACGGTCGTCTCGTAGAGAAGGATGACGCCGGTCTCAATCGTAGCCCGTGAGCCGATCTCGATCAGGCCGGTCTTGAGCACGCGATCCTCGAAGGTGTGCGCCTGATAGAAGCCGTTCACGGTCGCTTCGTCGCGGATGACCAGCATGTCCGGGTCAGTGCAGTAAGAGGACACGTCAAACAGGGCGACGTTGCGGCCGATGCGAACACCCAACGCGCGCAGATACCAGTTCAGCCAGATGGTCCCCTCCAGCGCGGCCAGCGCGTCGATGGCGAGCGCGTGCGTCGCGGTGTAGTTGAAGTCCCACCGGCAGCACCAGGACGACCACAACGCGCGATTGCACGGGCGAACCCGGCCGAGCAACAGCCACTTCAGGATCAACGCCAGCAAACACAGGCCGGCGAAGAAGGCCAGGTCGAGGGCTGGGACCACCACCAGGACCAGGCACGCGAACGAGACCGTACCGACCGCCATTCCGAACAAGGCGAGCCAACCCAGCGCCAGGAGCGCGGGCCCCAATGGCAGGACGAAGCGCAGGCATTCCCAGAAAAGCCGGTTCGCGATGCGCGTCATGGACGGTCGAAACGTGAGCCCCACGTTCGCGGCGACCACTTCACGGCGCGGCAACTCGAACGGCGGCACGCCGAACCACGCCGTGCCGGGGCGCATGAGCGCGTCGTCGGCAACCGTACCGACACCGACCAGCACGCCGTCGGGGATCGACTGGCCGGCCGCGATGGCGGCGTAGTTGCCAACAAACACCGCATTGCCCAGTGTCACGCGCTTCAGCGTCACCGTGCCCCGGTCAATTTCCGGCGCACCGAGGTAGACGCCGCCCGCCAGGAACGAGCCGGCGCCGATGCGCGTCAATTCCGGGATGGCGTCGTGAATGCGGCTGATCTCGCTCCAACGGCCGACCTTCATGCCGGCCCCGCGGAGCCACATCGGCCAGAACATCGTGCCGTCGAGCCAGTCATTCGCCCATTCGAGCGTGTCTGCCTTGAGCTGCACGCGGATGTAGGAGTAGCTCCACCGCGGGATGACGCCCTCGGGAATCCGCCCCATGAGCCGCATCGACACGCACCGCCAGACCAACAGGACGGGGACGATCAGGACGACCAGCGACAGTGAAGCGCAGAATGTCTCCGCGTCCACCGATGGGTGGATGAGCCACTCCGCCGTGGTAACGGTGTCGATGCCCCAGGCCCACGAGAAGATGAGAGCGAGCGCGGCGAGGGGGACGATGCCCACGGCGGCAACGCACAGCCGGGCCGACAAGAGCACGACGGCATACCAAATCGGCGCGATTTCTCGACTGCCAACGGGGAGCGGCACCGGCGGTCGGGCGCTACTGACGCGACGTGCCGGCACGCCCGACCAAGTCTCACATTGTGATGTTCGGCTGCCTCGTCCGAGATACGCATGGGAAGTCAGACGGCACTCGGGCTCGAGAACCGTGTCGGGGCCGACGCCTGACCGTGCCTCCAATGTGCATCCGTTGCCGATGACGATCGGCCCGATCACGACCTGGCCATCGTCGTAATCGATGAGCCGAACGGTTGCCTCGCGGCACAACGTCACGTCGTCGCCGAAATTGAGCAGATCCCAGCCGCCGTCGGTGAGGTTGACGCCGCGGTGAATGTGGACGCGGCGACCGATTCGAGCGCCCAGCACGCGGAGGATGGCGCATTGAACCTCTGTTCCCTCGACCAGCCGCCACGGAATAAGGCGCACCGCCTGATGAACCATCCAGTTACGAACGTAGAAGCTCCCCCACACCGGCGACCGCCCCGATTGGTAGCGGCCGATCAGGAGTTTTTTCAGCAGTACGGCGAACGCGACGGAACCGACGCCATACGAGCAGATACCGAGTGCGTAGATCAGCGGCACGACCAGAACGAGACCGACGCGCCCAAGACCATCGACAATTGCGGGGACGGCCTCGAACAACGCGAGGTACATCACGGCACTGCCGAGCATCAGTTCCACGAGCAGCCAAGCTGTCTGAATCAGCGTGGCGCTGAACGGGCCGCGCCGCGGTGTCGGCGGCGCTTCGGCGTGAGTGGGGCGGTCGACGGAAGTGGGGGCCGCGGCCAATGCCGCCAAGCCGCGGATCGTCGGGTGGGCATAGAGATCGGCCAAGCCCAATCCGCTCAATTCCGGCACGGAGCGCAGTTCGGACACCACGCGGGCGGCAAACAGCGAGTGCCCGCCGCAATCGAGAAAGAAGTTCGCCTCGACGGAGCGAATCTCGTGGCCGAACACCTTGGCCCATGCCGCTGCAATCCGGTCCTCCAAAGGCGTTGCGGCCGGCACGTCCTCGCCGTCGCGACCCGCGGCGAGGCGTGGCCCCGCCGGCTTCGGCAGCCGCGATCGGTCCGCCTTTTGGCTCGGCAACATCGGCACGGCGGCAATTGACTCGACGTACGCCGGGACCATGTACGCCGGCAACCTTTGCCGCAACTCGTCGTGAAGATGTTGCCGCAACGTCGGAAAGTCCGTGCCCGGCCGCAGCACAACATAGGCCGCCAGTTCTTCGCCACCGACGCCGTTGACGACCGCAACCACGGCACTCACCACCGGGCCGGCTTCAAGGAGCACGGCCTCGATCTCGGCCAGTTCAATGCGGTAGCCGCGAACCTTCACCTGCGTGTCAATTCGGCCACGGTATTCAATCTCGCCGTCGGTTGTGAACACGCCCAGGTCGCCGGTGCGATACAGGCGGGCGTCGGATCGATCGGAGAACGGATCCGGCACGAACTTCTCGGCGGTCAGTTCCGACCGGTTGACGTAGCCGACGGCCACACTCGGCCCGCCGATGCAGATCTCGCCCATCTCGCCGGTGGCCACGGCACGCATGTCGGAATCGAGAATGTGAGCGGTGTAGGTCGGAAGCGGTCGGCCAATCGTCACCGGCCGCCCTGGGATCAATTCCGACCACGTTGCGGTGACGGTGGTCTCCGTCGGTCCGTAGGTGTTCAACATCCGCCGACCGGGTCGTGCCCATCGCGCGACCAGATCGGCCGGACATGCTTCGCCGCCGACCAACAGGGTTCGCAGCGTCGGCACATCGCGATCGAGCGTCGCCAGGAGCGTCGGTACACAGGCCAGGACGGTAATTCGTTGCTCAATCAAGAAATCGGTCAGACCGCTGCCGAGTCGGCGAAAGTCGTTCGGCCCGGCGACGACGGTTCCGCCAGCGTGGAACGCGGGCCAGACTTCTTCGATGGAAAAATCGAACGCGAGCGTCATGCCCTGATAGACTCGGTCGGTCGCCGTCACCGCGTAGATCGGCGCACAGGCGCGAATGAAGTTGCAGGCACTCGAATGATTGACGGCCACGCCCTTGGGCCGACCAGTGGTGCCGGACGTGTAGATGATGTAGCAGAGCGAATCACCGTCACCGCTGGCCGGTCGACTCGCTGACTCCGCGGCGATCGCCATCGCTTCCGCGTCGAGGGCCAATGTTGGGCAATGCACGGCCGCGACTGCCACGAGGTCGGCTGTAGTCAACAGCAGGACCAGTTCCGCGTCCCGGGCGATGAAGGCGACGCGCTCGTGCGGGAACGACGGGTCGAGCGGCACGAACGCGGCCCCCGCCTTGAGCACGGCCAGGAGCGCGACATAGGTGTGGACCGACCGCTCCATGAGCAAGCCGACGCGGTCGCCCGGCCGAACGCCGAGGCGCGCGATATAGTGCGCCAAGCGGTTAGCTCGTTTTTCGAGGTCAGCGTAGGTCAGACGTTCCGCATCGCAGACGATGGCGATGTTCGAAGAATGCTCATCGCAAGCAACTTCAAAAAAATGGTGCAATCGTCGAACCGTAACGACACGCGCGATGGGCCGGGCCTCCCAATCTCCCAACGGGAACGGCGAGGAGTGGTGGCTATGCGTCGGAGCTTGGACGGGCGATGCCGACGGCTGCATGGTCAATCCAGTCGCAGGTAGCTATTGCCGGAGAACCATGTCAACGATCAACCTCCGCACTTGTGAGGAATATTTCTGTGAATGATCGGATACCGATTAGCCGTGATCGTCTCCGGGTCTGACCTTTGTAGGTGCCGAAATATTAAGCCCCCATGAGCGAGGTGACTCGACTGCTCAACGACATTGGTGACGGGGACCGGCAAGCGACGGTGTCAGAAGACATCCTGACTGGCGCCGGCTGCGCACTGGACAAATTCGATTTGAAGGCTTCGTAGCAAGAACTGACGACAGGTAATCGAGTGCTCGGCCCGTTTGCAATGTACCACCGAGACCACCGACCAATACGAGAGGGATTTTCGACGAGTCGTGCTTGCTGCCTGCCCACATGTTGGAGACGAACATCAGGCACGAGTTATCCAGCACCGTGCTGTCGCCCTCTTTCATCGCGGCAAGGCGCGTCGCAAGAGAGGCGAGCTGGCCGACGTAGTACGAGGTTATCCGCTCGTAGTCGTCAGACAGGTCATCATGCGATGCCGGATGGTGGGCGCTGCGGACATTCAGGAATGGGTAGGTCAGGCCGGATAGATCGCGTGCCAACTAAAGCGATGCGACACGCGTTTTGTCAGTCTGAAAGCCAAGCGCGATGATGTCGCACATCAGCCGCATGTGGTCACGCAGATCTTCGGGCAAGCCGTTGTCGGGCCGCTTCATGGCAGCGACAGCGGCGGGGCCGTGATCCTTGATCGAATCGGCCGCGGCAGCGTGATCGCCGCGAGCGGCTTCGACGCGCTTCTCAATTTCGCGCACACTCGTCAAATACTCATCGAGCTTCGCCTTATCGGCCGAACTCACCTTGCCGCTCAATCCTTCCGCGTCGCTCTTCACTCGGTCGAGGATGCTCTTCGCACGCTGATTGCCGCGATTATCGAACAGGGCGTCGAACGCGAGAGACGGATAGACCTCCATCGGCACCGGTGACGTGACGTTCTGCCACGAGATGTGCGAACTGTAGGCGAGCGAGAAATTCGATTCGTGGTAGCCCGTCGTCGGCTGCTCACAACCAAGGACCAGGCTGGCCTGCACCGTGTCCTTGCCGAAATGATTCGCGAGCACCTGATCGTCCGGACCGTGACAGGCGATGCAGTGAGCTTCCACGACCGGGCGGACTCGGTCGCGAAAATCCCGATCGAGGGCCGCCGGTCGAGGTTCCGCCGCCGAAGCCGTGCCGACCAGCGCCAGCCAGACCAGGCCGAGTCCACTCGCGCTCCAGTGTCGATATCGGCCGCGTTCCGGCATGAAGACCTCGGCAATTTCGCGATGAGCCCGGTCCGTCACGGGCGACGAACGGTTACGACTAATGGATCGCCGCAGTAGGTGAACTTCATCACGAAGTTGATTGATACATGGGCCATGACCGGCACGATTTGCCGGTCCACCGGTTTAGCATCCGCGGCCGCCTTGAGTGTCAGGTAGCCCGTTAACTGGTTGCCGGTGATCACGGTCTGGCTGGCCTTGTCATCGATCGTCACCCCTGGCGGGAGACTGTCGCCGTATACCGATCCGAGATGCTGATAGACCACATCGAGGCTCAGGTTGCCTTTGAACTCGGGAGCACGCTCGATGGTCACGTCGACGCGCTTCGATTCGCCCGGCTTCAATTCCACTTCATGGGTGCTCAATCTTACCGACCGGATGTCGTGCAGATCGCCGACTGAAACAACGTGCGTGTCCACGGCCCAGTGGTACCGCCCGCCGCCGGGCATGTAGATCTCTTGTAGCGGCCGTGCCGTGGCCGTGATTGCTGAAAAGGATTTCCACGAACGGGCGTGTCTCCCGGTACCGGTCACTCGAATTTCCCAAGCACCGATCTTGGCATCTGCGGCGGCTTTGAGAAGGATGCAGCCGTCCTTGCCGGTCGGCAGGATGCGTCCACACATGGCCGTCAGGCCGGGCGGCAGACCGTCGACCGCGAGTTGAACCTCGCCGCTGAACCCGTTGTGCCGGGTGGCGCGAACAAAAATCGCGCTCGATGTCCCAGGTGCAAGAAGGGTCTTGTCGGTGTCCAATTCCAGGGTGAAGCCAGGCTCGGCCCGCGCGACCTTGAGGAAATAGACAAACGCCGGCCCGCCGCGCTCGTGGGCGTCGCGAATCTCGATGATGTACTTCCCATTCGCCGGCGCCGTCCATGATTCGATCCGGGAATCGGCGTGGACGAAGCGATCGCGGTAGTCGTCGTTTTCGACGAGTCGGTCTCCCTTTTCATTGAGAATTCGCAAGACGGGATCCATCGCAGATTGATGAGCGCGGGCAATAACCTCAAACGCGAATTGTTCCCCGGCCTTGGCCTCGAACGAGTAGCGGTTTGCGTCGCCCTCGGCCTCGATCCGCCCGCTGATCCCGCACGGGACCGTAACTGGGTGCGTCTTGTCGGTGGCGATCACACTCGGCACCGCCGGCAGCCGGCTGACAACCACGGGGACGATGTTCGATTTCTGCCCGCCAGGCAGGTCGAGGACAAACCATTGCAAGCCGTCGGGAGTATTCGGTGGCACCGTGAGCGTCGCGGTCTTGTCGGCTGGCAGATTGAAGCCGACTAACTCGAGCTTGGTCGCCACACCTGGTGCGACGCGCATCGGATGAACGTTGGTGACGAACGGACGGTCGCTGGCTTCAATGCAGTATTGCCAGTCGGCGTTTCCACCGTAGCGGACGTCGCGGATTTCCAAGTAGTACTCGCCGGCCGTCCGCACCTTATAGTGCAATAGCGGGTCGGCGAAGAAATAGTTGTCGTTGACGGCCACAACCGTTCCCGACGCGTTTCGCAGAGTGAGTATCGGGTCGGCGTGCTCTTGCAGGTCGTGGATCTTGTCCTCAAGCCTTTGACAACGAACGTGGAACGTCAGGGCCTGTCCGGCAGACGCCTGGAATTTGAAGAAGTCGACGTCCTCCTTTTTCTCGAACGCTCCGCAAAGCGTCGCCGGTAACGTGACTGGCTGGGCGGTCTTCATGGTGTCGTTGTTCGCGGCCTCGCGGATGATCGGGTCGCGGACGACGACGATCTGGCCGACCGTTGACACGCCGAGCGAGCCAGCGATCCGAACTTCGCGGGGGCCGGGCAGCGCGTCCGGGCTCACGCGAAAGCGCACCTTGAGCCGATCCGTTGGACCCTTGGCGTTCGGGGTCTTTGGATCGAGTTTCCGTGAGTCGACTTCACCAGTCACGCCGTCGCCGGTCACGAACACCTTGTAGGCGCCGGCCATGCTGTATCGTGATCGCACTTCGCACTCGGTTGTCGCGCCTGCCTGGACGGCGACCGGGGCGACGCTCATGAGCATCGGGTAAAAAGTGTCCGCACGACCGAATGCGGCGACGGAGAGAATGAGTACGAGGGAAAGGCGGCGCATGGGTATTTCCGCGAAATCAATGCACGAACTGAAACGCCTTGGCGTTCAACAACGTCCACAGCAGGTCCTGATAGAACGTCTTGGCGTCGCCCGTCATGAGCGACTTGCACGCCGAGAGTTCCTCCGCCGTCGGCCGGCGTGAAATCGTCGCCAGGTACAACTCCACGATGATCTCGTCAGTGGACTTCTTGGCATTCATGAGACCTGCCACCCGGCCGTCGGCCGCGGCGATCTTGGCTTCGATCAGGTCGCCGTTGAGCGTGTGTAGGGCCTGGGCCAGGTTTGGCTCGCTGACTCGTTCGCATTCGCACACGGCCTCGCGACGCGGCTTGCCGAACGCCTTCAAGAAGTAATTCGTGTACTGTGCGTCCGGCAACTCGATGGCTCGAGTTCCGAGCGGAACCTTGTCGAACTTGGTTCGTGATCCCGTCGCCTGGTCGATGCCATCGAGCAGCACTTCGGCCGGCAGCCGTTTGACCAGATAGTGGCTGAAGAACTTCGAGTCCGCCGCATTTGCCTTCGTCGAGCGCGAGTCAAGTTGATACAGGCGGCTCGTCATGATGAGTCGAAGCAGCTTCTTTTGATCGAACCCGCTGCGGACAAATTCCTGGGTCAGCGCGTCAAGGAGTTCGGGGTTCGACGCCGGGTTGGTCGCGCGCAGGTCGTCGATCGGATCGACCAGGCCACGACCCATCAGGTAGGCGAAGAGGCGGTTGGCCAGATTGCGGGCGAAGTAAGGGTTGTCCTTCGCCGCCAACCACTCGGCGAGGGCGGCCCGTCGGTCGGACTTGGCATCGACGGGCTTGCCTCGGAGCGGCGTCGGCGCGAGGACTTTGCCGGTCTTCGGGTGGCTGACCTCGCCGTCGGGACGATTCAAGATGACGGTCTCGTTGCCGAACAGGCCGAATTCCTGACTCGGCTTGTTGCCGACACGGGCGAAGAAGGCGGCGAACGCGTAGTAGTCGGTCTGGGTCAACGGTTCAAATGGGTGGTTGTGACACTTACAGCATTGCAAGCGCACACCCAGTAAGATCTGACCAGTTGCTTCGGTCAGATCCTGCGGGTTGTTGGCGATCCGGAAGTAATTGGCCGGGCCGTTCGAAAACGTCGATCCCTTCGCGGTCACTAGCTCGCTGACGATCTTGTCCCACGGCTTGTTTTGGCGGAAGGCGTCGGTGAGCCAGTTGTGCAAGGCCCACATGCCCTGCTCACCAATATTGGTGCTGCTGGAACGAATCAGGTCCGACCACTTGAGAGCCCAGTATGCCGCGTAATCGTTGTTGTGAACATCCTGAGCGGGATCGCCGGTCAGGCCCAGAAGTTGGTCAATGAGCTTCGTTCGTTTCGTCGGGTCGCCGGAATCGATGAATGCCTTCGCCTGTTCGGAAGTAGGCAAGGTGCCGGTCGCGTCGAGAGAAGCGCGGCGCAAGAACGTGGCATCGTCGCACAAACCGGACGGCGCAATGCCAATCTCGCGGAACTTGGCGGCCGCGAACTTGTCGATCGGGTTGGCGTCAGTCCATCCGGTCAGGTCGACTGCTCCGCCCTGCGGAACAACGATCGTCGAGATTGCCGCCTGCCCCTCAAAGCGAACAAGGGCAGCCCCTTGACCCCTGCCCACGCTCTGCACGCGGCCGTCGGCATCCACCCGCAAGACCGCGTCGTCCAGCGAATCGAACTTGGCCCAATGGGTCACATCAGCAGTCCGCCCATCTGAGTAGGTGGCCAGCACCTGCAATTGCTGATTGAACCCGGCCGCGCCAACGCGGCGTACGGGCTCGACCTTGATGGCGGTCACCGCGGAAGCTGCCGGATTGGGCCGTGGCGCTCCATTGCAAAGCCATTGGACGAGGACTTGGTGGTCGACCGAGCCGGCGTCGAGACGCTTGCCGCCGCCGTGGGCCACAGCGCCGGTCGCCTTGAGGAGAAACAAGCTGCGGGCCGGATCTTCAAGGCTGGCGCGACGGCCAAAACCGTCGCGGACGATGGCGACGTAGTCATCGTTTGGGGCGAAGCCGAACACGGACAGCTTGAAGCCGCCCTTGCCGAACTGACTGGCATGACACGCTCCGGCATTGCAGCCAGCCTTCGACAGGATCGGCATGACATGCTCAATAAACCCGATGGCCGGCTTCTCGGAGATGGCGGACACCGTCACCGGAACGACCTTGGTGACTCCATTGGTTGTGACTGTGACCGTCGCGCTGCCGTTGCCAATAGCCAGGAGTCGGCCTCCGGGGCTGACGGTGACGACCTTGGCATCCGAGGTCTGGTAGATCGCGGAGCCTGTCAGATCATCTGCCCGCTCGCCGGCGTCCGTGGAAACGAGCAACTGGGCCCGCGCGAAGTTGCCATTCAACGTAACGGTGGGCGGCGTGACTTGAAGGTCCGCGGCGCGGACTGACACGGCGCAGCAGGCGACGACGAGAGTGGTGCGGAGAAAATGCAAGTCGGTCGCCTCCGGTAAGCGGATGGCAAATCCCGAGTAGGAATCTGGGGCGAGACAGGCCGGTGGCCTAATTGGCGGGTGCGTTCAGCATATCGAATGGCAGCACCGGAGGTCAACGGCGCATCACGGGCCGGGATAAGGTATATTTGCGACCGACCCTGCAAATCTCTGTTTTGAATTGCCCTTGAGCAGAGGTTTCGGTTACAATCACCATCCTGCCGGCCGTCCTCCTACCCGCTCGCCTATCAACTTAACATCCGCCATGCTCTCCCATTTCGCAGCCAACTTCCGCGATTGCGAAGGCGTCCATCGCCGCGACCTCATCAAGGTCGGCCTGCTCGGTGGTCTCGGCCTGAGCCTACCGGGCTTTCTCGCCAGTCGTGCACATGCGAAAGACTCTCGTAAAGAAGTCAGTTGCATCCTCATCTGGACCCAGGGCGGGACTAGCCACCACGACACGTTCGACCCCAAGCCGGAGGCCCCGCAGGCTGTCCGGGGCGAGTACGGGGTCATTCGGACTGCCGTCCCGGGCGTTCAGTTCGCGGACATCGTGCCGCGCATGGCACGGAGCTTGAACCGTTATGCCGTGCTCCGCGGTTGGAATCCGAAGAACGGCAGCCACGGACACGCCGACCAGTACGTGATGTCCGGCCGTTCGGTAAACCCGGCCCTCACCTATCCGACGTATGGCTCGGTCGTCAGCCACCAGAAGGGCTTCAAGACGCGGATGCCTCCGTTCGTCCAACTTGGCAGCGCCATCGACCGCCGCTTCGGCGGCGGGACATGCGGATACCTGGGGCAGGAACACAACCCGTTCGAGATCATTGGCAACACGAACGTCGAACAATTTGCCGTTCGCGACATTACTCCGCCGCCGGGCGTCGATCAGAGCCGCATCGCCCGGCGACGGTCCATGCTTGCGAAGATCGACGGATTGCAACGGCAAGCGGACGCGCAGCCGGCCGCCTACGAGGCCCTCGATCAGCATCAAAGGGCCGCGCTCAATTTGATCGCAGCGCCGGAAACGAAGTCGGCTTTTGAAATTGGGATGGAGGATGCTCGCCTGCGCGACAATTATGGCCGCAATCCCTTCGGCCAGTCGTGCTTGTTAGCCCGCCGCCTCATTGAAGCTGGCGTACGGCTCGTGACCGTGACCGACGGCGGATGGGATACGCACGCGAATCAATTCCCCGCCTTGACGAACAACCTGATTCCGCGCGTCGATCAGGGCCTGCCGGCACTGATCGATGATCTCGACCAGCGGGGCCTGCTCGACACAACGCTCGTCGTCTGGCTCACTGACTTTGGCCGGACGCCAAAGGTGAACTCGGCCGGTGGGCGGGATCACTGGGCGTCAGCCGGGTTCGCAATCTGCGCCGGCGCCGGAGTACCCGGCGGAGCGGTCCTGGGCCGCACCGACGAAGAGGGCGGTCGGGTGACGCACGACGAATACACGTCGGAAGACATCGGCGCGACCATTTACACGAAACTGGGTATCCCGCTCGACCTCATCACGCAGACCCCCGATGGCCGGCCAGTCCGGCTGAACGAGGGGCGGCCGATTCGGGAGTGGCTGTAGCGCGAGCTTCAATGATTTTAAGCGAAGCTGGAATGCGGGATTTGAAGTGGTCCCATGTTTCCCTGGAAATAGCACTCTTTGACTGACGCCGGAGGCGTCGCAGCCATTAGCCGGGGGTTCGACGCGCAGCGTCGTACCCCCGGTTACTAGGACCATTTCTTCCACAACCGACCCCGACAGGCAACGCCGTGAAGGATTCTGACATGCATTTCGCCCCGAAGGGGCTCGGCAGGACAGCCCAGGGCAATGTGGCGTACAACGAGCATGTGCACGCTGAAGGCGTGCGGCCGCTCGGCCGCATCCTTTCAGGATGCTCAGCGAGTTAATTCGATCCCGATTCCCAGGGCGTTGCCCTGGGCTATCCTGCCCGGCCCCTTCGGGGCAAAACCGGGTAAA